>CABMIB010000101.1 GCA_902386135.1 uncultured archaeon | reverse complement strand
TATTTGTAAAACCTTTATCAAGGTTTTCAATAATTTCATCTGATACTGATAAAAGAACGTTATTCCGACCAGATAAATAAAATGAAAATGCAATCAATGGATCTCGTGTTAATATCTCTTCTTCGGTGGGATTTATTAAACATTTCTTCAGTTTATACTTTTTTGTTGTTTTATCTGTGCCCATTTTCACCACCTCGATTTTTGCACTGGTTTAAGATATTCTTAAGGATGCACATACCTCATCGCCTTCAGTCACTATACCCCTTACTTGAAGGGTACAGGGCATGATAGCGTTTTTTGCCTATAAACCTTTCTCACTCGCAGAATAATTTTGTGAGGAAATGTATTTCTCCACTACTTCCCAGCCCTGTCCAACTGAGCCATGGTAGCAGCCCGGAGACCAGAGATGACCTTCACACCATTCCCGAAGATGCGGGAACTCCCGTCTCAATAGCTGCGCCACCGCTCCACTTTTTAAATCCAGACTAATCCTTATCCCTTCATCTCAAACTCTTCAAACCTCTCCTTCTTCGCCCTGCAAACCGGGCAGAGGTCGGGCGGCTCATCTCTCGCGCAGAGATAACCGCACACCGTACACCTGTAAACCTGAGCCATATCTTTACCTCCTGCTCCTTTTTGTTCCATTATGCTCGGATAACCTTTCTCATAATATTCCTGCGGGCGCCGCTCCGGTATCGGGTCATGCTTCTTCTTCCCGCTTATCCAGTCATCGCTCACGTACAGCACGCACAGACAGCAGCCGTACTCTTCCACGTCCGCATCGCGGTAGTTGCACGGGCAGATTATATCCATGTCATCCGCCAGCGCGCCGCCCGCTAGCCTGCACGGGCATGATGGGTAGCCGTACCTGTGCTCATTGTCCCACAGACCCTCGAGGATGTCGTCCAGTTCTTCCTTGACAGGATTGAACTTGTAGCCCTCCTCGTCAGCGATTTTCTTCATCCCGGCGAACATCTCTTCAACGGTTGTCATAGCCCCAGAGCCTCTCTTAACTTATCCTCCTGGAACCCCACAATTACATTGTCGCCGATCACTATGGTCGGGAATCTCAAGCCTCCGGCTAATTTCAATAATTCCTGTTCGACTTTATCTTGCTCTTCACCGTCTAATTTATCCACATCCACATAATCGTATTCAATCCCATTCTTCTTCAAAAACCTCTTTGTTGCCTTGCAATGCACGCATGTGCTCAGCGTATAGAGTTTTGGCTTGATATTTTTTTTCATGGTCCGTGCATCTCCCTGTGTTCCTCCGTAACAGCATGATGTTCAACAGGCGGTTCGATCTCGCATACCTCAGGCGCGCCTTTTTCCTTGTAATGCAAGCTCCATTTCTTGCAAACCCACATCTGGAGCTTCTTTATATCCTCCTCGCCCATGTGCCTGAACCTGCCCTGCATCATCAGGTAGTCCTTTACTCTTTTCATTTTCCCAGGCTTATAGGTTATTCTTTTTTCTCCGTTCTCCACCTCGTAGAGAGTCCACATACCGCTTTCCACCGCAAGCTTTGTAACTTCCACGGTCTTGGCAGGGTCCATCTTCCAGCCGGGAATGCATGGCGTGAACATATGAAGAAAACGGAATCCCTTGATGCTTTTAGCCTTTTCGACTTTCCTTATGAAATCAAGAGGATGCCCGATGGACAGCGTGGCATAATACGGTATCTCGTGTGCAACTACAATATCACCGAGGTTCTTCTTAAAACGCTGGTTCCCCTGTATTTTTGTGCCTACAGGCGTAGTCGTGGTCCATGCTCCGAACGGTGTCCCGCCGCTTCGCTGTATGCCTGTGTTCATATAGGCCTCGTTATCAAGACAGATATAAAGAACATCGTCGTTGCGCTCTGCTGCCCCCGACATGCTCTGCAAACCAATGTCATAAGTGCCGCCGTCCCCTGCGAACCCTGCCGCAGTGACCTCTTTCCCTTTCTTCTCAAAAGCCGCTTTCATACCCGTCAAACAGGCGCCCGTGTTCTCAAAGGCTGTATGGAAGAACGGCACTTTCCAGGCGCCGTACGGGAATGTGGTGCCGAACACCACGGCGCAGCTTGCAGGAACATAAACTGTAGTATCTTTCCCAAGTACGCGTATCGCATTGCGGATTGACATAGCCACGCCACATCCCGGACATGCTGTATGTCCTGCAGTGAACAGGTTATCGTCAGGCAGGTCTTTGATTTTGATCATACAGATTCTCCCCGCGTATTATGCCAGTTAATCAGGTTCATTTTTTCGCCCTTTGCAGCTTTAATTGTTACATCGAACATTTTCATTATCTGCTCTTTTGTCACATCCCTTCCTCCGATGCCTGCAAGATGATTGATTATTGGTAAACTGTTCCCGTAGAGCGCTGAGCGCACTTCATTAAATACAGGTCCCCCGCCGTGATACGATATCGAGCGGTCAAAAACCCCAACAGCGCTCACGCCTGATAACACTTTGTGCAGATCTTCCGAAGGAAACGGCCTGAAGAAACGGAGCTTGATGATGCCAACTTTTTTCCCGGCTTTTCGCAGGTCATCAACGACCTCGCGTGAAGTGCTTGTAACCGTTCCCATTGTGATCAGTGCAACCTCAGCATCTTCCATCCTATACATATCGATCAAACCGCCGTAATTTCTTCCAAAGCGCCTAGCGAACTCATCGTTTATCTCCCCGATGACCTTTTTTGCAGACTCCATGGCAAGTGCGGTCTGCCTGCGCAGTTCCATTATGTATTCGGCTGGCATGAACGTCCCTATCATTGCAGGTCGTGCAGGGTCAAGAGTTATATCTGGCGAATAAGGCGGCAGGAATGAATCCACGTCCTCCTGCTGCGGGATTTCTACGGGCTCGACAGTATGCGTGAGCACAAAGCCGTCAAGACACGGCATTACGGGCAGCAGGACACGCTTATCCTCAGCGATCCTGTAGGACTGGATTATCATATCCAGCGCTTCCTGGTTATCCTCTACATACACCTGAAGCCACCCCGAATCCCGCGCACCCATCGAGTCATTATACTCGCACCAGATTCCAGGCGGCCCTCCGAGCGTGCGGCTGGCATTAGCCATCACAACAGGGAGGCGCAACGGTGCTGTGGCATAAAGCATCTCGTGCATGAACGCAAGTCCCTGGGAAGATGTGGCTGTGAAAACCCTTGCGCCCGCCGCCGATGCTGCTGCGGCTGCGCTCATTACGCTGTGCTCCGACTCCATTGTAAGGAATTTCGCATCCATCTCCCCGTCATTGACGAAATCAGCGATGTGTTCAATAATAAGAGTTTGCGGCGTGATAGGGTATGCAGGGACTACTTCAACGCGGCACAGTTTTGCTCCCATCGCGACAGCATGGTCGCCGGTTATTACTCTTTTCATACCCTTGCTCTCACCATCTTTATTGCATCAACGGGACACTCATTGGCACATATACCGCAGCCTTTGCAGTAATCGTAATTCGTCATCAGGTCGCCCCTGTCCGAAATGCGCACGATGGTCCCCTCAGGGCAGTAGAACCAGCATAACAGGCACATGGTGCATTTTTCCCTGTCGCGCACAGGCCGGAAGGTCGCCCATCCCATGACCTTGTTCTCAATAAAGCTCCCGGGTCCAATCAATCCTGCTTCAGTTTTGCCTTCAACCAGCGCACCGCCGACAGGGAGTTCCTGGTACGCGGGAAGCCACTGTTTCTTCGGCTCAAGCTTTTTTATCCCCTTACTTCTACCAATGGCGGTTTTTTCATAAGCGGTCCGCGCAGCAAGGGCATTCCTTTCACCCACAATTTTACCGAGTTTTTCACCGAACCTCCGTTTGATAGCTTCCTCAAGAGATTCTATCTTAACGACTCCTGTGACTTTTGCGAATGCGCCCAGGATTGTGGTGTTGGTTATCGGGGCTTTCAATATCTCAAGCGCTACAGAGGTTGCATTTATCGCACCTGTTCTTATCTCCTTCCCGAGGTCTATGTCCTCTGGCTTATCTTTCGAGTTTATGACCACAGTACCTTCGGGCTTCAAACCCGCTACCACGTCGATGGTATCCAGAAGCGAATCATCAAGAACTACAACGCAGTCGGGAGCATACACCTGTGTCTTGCTGTATATTTTTTCAGGATCTATTCTCGTAAAAGCCAGAACCGGCGCACCGCGCCTTTCAGCACCGAAAAAAGGGAAAGCTACGGCATAATTCCCTTCGATTACGGCAGCCTCAGCAAGCGTCTGGGCGGCCATGACAGCACCCTGCCCTCCCCTGCCGTGGAACCGCACTTCGAACATGTCCTTTATTCGCAGGCACCGGGCAGCAGGATATTACCGCACTCGCTGCATACGAACCTTGGCAGTCCTTTCTTCAAAACCTTTACAGGTGCAGGATATCCTCCCTGCCAAATAGGGAGGTCGATACGGTGGGCGTGCTGCATGCACAGTCCCTTGCCGCACATTATACACAGGGCGACAGCCTCTTCAGTTGACTCTTTCTCCGCGCATTCATAACATCTCAGCATAGCAATCACCAGTTCTCCTTAAGTGCCTCATGGCATGGCTGGCAGAGTATCCTTCTCATGTTCTCAATATCCTTCTCAAGCCGTACCGGGTAATCACCCTTCCACACCGGGGTTGCTTCATATATCGCATGCTCCATACACACGCCCATTCCGCATACGATGCATGCTGCAACGGCATCTACATCTTTTCCCATTTTCGCGCACAGGTAGCATTTCAAGTTATTCACTCTCCACAGGTTCTTCACTTGCCAAAAGTCCTTCATTTATTAACAGGTCGCTCCTGACAGCATGCGTATCTTCCAGCTTCTGACCCAGTATATTGCGGATCTCTTTGACCAGATTGTTCAGGCTGCCGCGGGAGCATGTCTCTCCTCTTGTTATACCGCTGACTATAGCTACAACGGCGCCTTCTGTTTCAGGGTTCTTCGGTTTCACGAATTTTGTCTTTATACCGACTTTTGCAAAATCCTCAAAATCGATAGGATATTCGCAGGCGATGATAGCAGGTATATTGACGTACTTCAGGATTTTCTTGGTTTTCATTACTATATGGGAGTTGACATTGCCCATATGTATCAGCACGAGCTTGTGCCTGGCTATCTGTTCTATCTCTTTTGCTGTGAGACCGAATTTGGGTCCGTAGCCTCTTGAGGACGTTGAACTCCCGACTTCGTCCATCGGGATGCCCGCGCCTGCTTCAAGCACAAGAACGCTTACCTGGATCCCTTCTCTCCGGAGCCCGTAGGTTATCTCGCATACCGGCTTGGTGATATGCCGCCTGCCCGGGGTCATCGCGATCGCAACGACATCCGGTCTTGCGGCTTCCGACAGGGTACCGCGCTGGGCTATACCGCCGCCGCGCCCAAGCCCCATCGCTTCTCTGCAATCAACTAACTGTGTATCTCTTCCGAACATTTTTATTTCTTTATTCCTAACGTGGTCTCCCACGTATCTGCATGACCTTCCTCTTCAGAAAGGATTTCTTCAAGCATAAGCCTTGTTACAGGATCGCCTTCTTCAATTGCGAGTTTTATGTGCTCTTTGTATTGTTTTATTGCCCCGTTCTCTTTTGCGAGATCGTCCTGTATCATCTTCTTCAGGTCGCCGCCTTCCACAAGAGGGGAGATTTTCTTTGTCGGGACCCCGCCGAGGTAATTGATGCGTTCACCCAGCTTTTCAGCATGTTTCATCTCATCCATCGCGGTTTTCTTGAAGATATCAAGGATCTCCGGACTTTCCATCCCCTCCCCTTCGTAATGGTGCTTCATATACTGTATAATGGCACTCAATTCATCTTCGCGGTCTTTGTTCAATGCATCGATTATTTTCTGGTTCATAACTACTCCCTTTAATTATTTCCATACTATTCAATGAACACAAAAGTATTTTAACTTTTTTAATAGTTTATCTGGGTCTTTTTCCTGGTACGCAGCCGTGACCGCCGCTGCCGCCTTCCTTACCTTCCAGCAGCTTAAGCGCCCTCCTGCATGCAGCCACCCCGGGTGCTCCCGATGTAATAAAAACGACGTTCATAGTTTCCATTATCTCTTCTTTCGTGGCTCCGTGGTTAAGTGCGCTCCTCATCTGGGATTCGCAGCAGGGCTCACACCTCTGTGCCGCCATAACCGCAAGCGACATGAGTACTTTAACTTTTGCAGGAAGAGCCCCGTCCTGCTGGATATTGTCATCGCATTTTTTGTAGTGTTCGAACAATTCCGGGTTCATCTCACCCATCATGTTCATGATCTCAGGGGTAAACCCCATTTTGTCATCTATGCTTTCGATTATCTTTTTGGGTTCCATTATAGCACCTTATTAATGATGGGTTGTTTTGGATTTAACCTTTTCCCGTAATTTTGAGAGAGCCTTTTTTATCCCTTCTTTATGGTTGCGCTCACCGTACATAGACCAGGTAAAAACCCTGAAAGCATTATCATTCCCCTCGGAAATCGCGACTTTTGCGGCCTCTTCCTTTTCTTTTTCTGTTTTTATCTCATCCTCGAGCATCGTCTCAAGGTTTGAGGCTGTGTCCTTTATCTTGCCAAGAAGCATTGCAAACTCGGCTGCATGCCAGGCTTCGTCCATGGCGATCTCTTTCAGGTATTGTGCGATTTCGGTAAACCCCTCTTCCTCAGCTTTTCTCGACATTGCAAAATACAGGGCAATCTCGTTGGATTCGGACTCCAGCGTCTCTTCCATAATCTCTACTGTCTGCATTTTCCCACCCATCAAATATCCACGATTTTCTTCGTCCAGTCGTTTGTAAGTTTTTTCGACGGCAGGCCTAACCAAGAGATTTAACTCTTTCGTATATTCTATCATTTTTTACCACTCCTTGTTGCAGAATTGTACCTAATGTGTAATAAACGATGTGGTTGGAAGGAAAAAATATGGTGCTTAACCCGCTCTTTTTAACGCCGGTTTAGAAAGAATGACAAAAATAAAGCTCACTCAAGCTCTTTTATGAACTCAGTCAGTCTCTCGCATGTGACCTTTCTCTTGGCTTCGCTGCATTTTTTGACCCTGTCCAGGAGCGTGCACATCTGCTCACGCGAGAGGTCATAACCCATTTTCTGGACAACGCCTTTTAACGCCTTACTGCCCGTATGCTTGCCTATGATGATTTCCCGCTTGCTGCCCACCATCTCGGGAGCATACAGTTCGTATGTCATCGGGTTCTCAAGGACGGCTGCCACATGTATCCCGGATTCATGCGCGAAGGCATTGGCGCCCACTATCGGCTTTATCCGCGGGATCGGTATTCCTGAATATTGTTCCACCAGGCATGAAAGCTCGGTAAGCTGGCTGACATCGTATCGCTCGATGCCGTACTGCACGCGAAGGCTCACAAGCAACTCTTCAAGCGAGGCGTTCCCGCATCGCTCCCCGATTCCGTTCACAGTGGTATGGAGCTGGAAAGCCCCTGCCTCTGCCCCGCTGACGGTATTTGCAACAGCCATGCCAAGGTCGTTGTGGCAGTGGATGCATACCTTTGTTTTAACTGTTTTCTTGATCTCGCTGACAAGATAATGCGTCGTGCTCGGGTTAAGTATTCCTACGGTATCTGCAATGCTGATGTAATCCGCGCCGTGCTCCTCAGCCGCCCTGAAGATGGACTTCAGGACATTGACATCAGTGCGCGTGGCATCCTCGGCAGCGAACCTGACCGTAAGACCGTGATCTTTTGCATAATCAAGCACATCGAGGGCGCAGGATTCCGCTTCTTCGAAAGTCTTGTGGTACTTATACTTAAGATGCAGGTCGGATGTTGCTATAAAGATGCTCACGAAATCAACGTCACACCTGAGAGCAACATCTATGTCCTTTGCCACCGAACGCGCAAGGCAGCATATCCTGGCATCAAGTCCCAGGTGTGCTATTTCCCTGACAATGTCTTCCTCTGTCTTTGAAACGACCGGGAAACCAGCCTCGATCACCTCTATCCCTATGCTGTCGAGTTTTTCTGCTATCGCGATCTTTTCATCCCTTGTGAAGACCACGCCGGGTGTCTGCTCGCCGTCCCTTAACGTGACATCGCATATCTCAATGTCCTTTGGTTTCGGATTGATGTACTGCATGAGGGTGTTTCTTGAGTAGTCGTCCATAGCTATCAGGGGTTGTTAACCACGTTCAGTATATTGTTATCAATATAACCCATGATTAATCATGTTTGTTGGGTAATTACTAACTACACCTTCCAACTTAAAAAGCTTATTCAAATGAACCCGTTTCTATCTGTAGGTATTACTATTACATTAGTGTATAAAAACTGGTAAGCATGTTATTGTCTGGAGATCCGGCAGCTCACAACTAATAGCTTGCAGTTGAAAGTACCAGGATAAAGAATATTGTTTTTCCACTCAAGTAGATTTTCCGGTATTATACACAAATTCATTCTAAATACAAACCTGAGAATCCCCTAAAGTAGTTAAAGTGAAACGAACTTTGAACAAAGGGAGTGATGAAAGGATAATTTATTTAATCAAGCAGCACTGAATTTCGTGGGCAGGCGATAACTTTTTTAATACTAACCTCCATTCCCCCGCGTGCCACAAAAAACACACTTTAACCATCTAATGTGAAATTTATCTCAACTATCCTTAATACCGTGTCAACAGAAATGGACATAGTGCACGAATTTCTCTGACACAATGTCAGGAGGTGTATGCTATCATGGTTGCCAAGGCGAAAGGTTCCAAAAAGAATACAAAGTCAAAGAAATCAAAGAAGTAATTTGATTCTGCTTATCTTGTTCATATTTTTTTAATTTTTTTTCAAGGCGAAGAGGGCTGGTTCGTTTTTCTGTATCATGTTGATTTTTTAGATGATTATATCAATTAAAAATCCTTCAAATTTAAAGGCATGTTCCTGATATCAACAATCCGAGTTATATGCATGCTTTTATAAAACAGCCGCAAAAATAGCAAAATATTGCAGGGGTTGTATAGCAGAAATTTAAAAGGAAAGAGGGGTACGTTAAGAAGAGAAATCCTCTACTTAAAAGATTGTCTTGAAAACATTAGATACAGGCCTCGTACATCGTGCGGGGTTTGTTATTGAAGGCGATAAGGGTATGTGCATCGTTAGAAACTCTGGAACCAGCGTAACCATTTGTGAACCAAAAATAGTGGCATGAACTTCTTAAAAGACTATGTTGATAAATCGATTGGATGTTAGAGTAATGTGAAATGCAGTTATGAATAGATAAATTAAAATAAACCTGCTTACTAATTACATTCAAGTAAATAATAAACTTGGAGTAAAGTATAGAATTCAGAGAATATTATGGCAGAACAAAAATCTGTAAAAAGAGTTTATAAATCACATTTTCTTACAAATGTCATTTTTAGAGTCGATTTTCCCAAAATTTTAGAACTTACTGAACAAAAACCTCCAAGTAAATTCCAAGAAAAAATTAGTGATAAATATCCAATAGTAAAAGAGGTCAAAGGAGAAATTCAGAAATATCAATTTAAAAAGGCGTTAGATTATATTGAAACTGAAAAAAAAGTATCATGGGAATTTTCCAATAAAGAAAAGACAAAAAGGGTATTTGTCGATTCAGATTTTGTTTTTGTTGAATATCTAAAATACGAACATTTTGATGATTTATTTCAAGATGTGAAATTAATTTTTGAAACTCTTGCGGATTTGTATCCAGTAAAAATTACCAATAGAGTTGGTTTAAGGTATATAAATCAAATAAAAATTGGATCTGGGGATCCTATTGATTGGAATGGTTTAATACATCCAAGTTTATTTTCGGTGCAAAGAGAATTTATATCTAGAGAAAATAATCTTTTAAGATCAATGCATTATCTTGAACTTAAAGAAGAGGGATATAACTTAAAGTTTCAGTTTGGTTCATTTAATAGCGAATATCCAAATCCAATCTCAAGAAAAGAATTTGTTTTAGATTATGATTGCTCAACAAATGAAGAGATGGACATTTCAAAAATATTTGACAAAGCAAAAGAATTTAATAAAGAAATACATGAATGGTTTGAGAAAAGTATTCAAGATGGCTTACGTGAAATAATGGGAGTTGTTAATAATGACTAGTAAATATTTTAAGGAAGCTTCTCCAGAATATTTTGATGTCGAAAGCGAAATATCTAAGAAAAAGCCTATAAAAGAAGATGTAAAGGATTTTGTTATTTCAACTGATAAATACAATAAATCAAATATGAAAGTAACAATCATTGAGTATGAAATCAAAGATTGATTCTATTTACATTAAGCATAATGGAGATAGAATATATCAGGGAGATATTTTACGAGATTTTAAATATCAAGATAGGGTTTTCATCGAAGATAACAAAATAAAGATACAAGAAAGAAATATTCCTTATCTTATAGTTCTAACGCAAGATTGTGATTTAGAATGGGATTTTAATAACCATAAAGAAAATGAAAACGTTCAAGATAAAACAAAAGATAAAATAAATCAAGATAAGTTCTTACATTCTATTTTAATCTGTCCTGCCTACCCCGCAGAAAAAGTGAGGTTAGGTACGCATCTTGAGGAATTAAATCTTACTATGGAAAAATTAAATAGTGATAGATGGAACTTGGTGAAGACGAATCAGAATTCAAGATACTATTTTTTGGATAACCAATCTGATTTACAAATCCCTGATTTGGTTATAGACTTTAAGCATTATTACAGCATACAAAGGGATATACTGTACAAAGAAATAAAAAGATATTATATAGGTTCAATTAATGAACTATTTAGAGAATGTTTATCACAAAGGTTTGCATTCTATTTAAGTAGAATAGGTTTACCTTTAATAAAAGCTGAAGTTTGTGAAAAATGAATCTCTAACTTATAACAAAGCGTTGTTGCCAGTTCGTGTCCCTTTTGTCTATCCAAGCCAAAGTCAAGAAAGGGCGATAAAATCCTCATGCACCCTCCTGTTGATGCGCCAGAATAGAATTCCGGCGTCTGTGACATAGTTCAATGCCTTGAATGCTCTACAAAGAACCGTTCCCAACAAACCTCTTTTTCATAATAATAACCATCACTATTATTATTTAAATGACTAAATATATATACCATCCGATTTTATCTAAGTAACGATAGGAAGGCTGGCCCAGGAGTGGTCTTCCACCGCCACTCCCTTAAACCAGTGGCTCTTATCCCTCTCGCTCTGACCCTGACTTAGGAGGTATAAAATATGGCAACGCAATTGATGAGATCAAAAGTCGATACCCTGAACCAGAAAGAAGGGAAAAAACTTCTGGAAAAGGAGTTAGGGAGATGCATGGATGCGGAATATATTTTTTCAAAAGTCACCGACATAGGCGACCATGAAATAAAAATCCCTGCGATCCTCCTGAAAAAAAATCTCAAAAACAAGAATAAGTATCCCGGGGTTACGATGCACAGCAAATGGTCTATGATCAACGGAGACCTGACCGAGCGTGAAGCATGGATGTTCCTTGACATTGAATTCGAAGACCTGGGCACCCTGAAATTCAAGTTCAATCTCTTTGATGCGAATGCCAGGGAGTGGATAGAGACCCTGATCCTTGCAAACGGGAACGCTGTCCTGTGCGACAAGAACAAGAAAACGAAATTTGATATCGGACTCTCAAATATCCCTCTTGATATACCGCTGGCACAGATAACGTTGACTGCTTTATTCATGGCGCGAACGAAATCTGCCGTGGGCGGATAGAGGAAAGAGAATTTTCAAATTCTCAAATTACATATTAAGTTTAAGGGTAAAATTCAGCCAATGGACGGGATTAACAAGATTGATAGGATTGGCAGGATAGATTTTTACAGTTTATCCTGTTAATCCTGTTATCCCGTCTAATTAACGGATGAGTTCGTCCGAATGCAAACCTCTATCTATCTTAAACCCCCAATAACCAGCCGATGCCCACGATAAGCGAAAAGATACTCGGCAGAGCCTCAGGTAAACCTGCAATAGCTGACGATTTTGTAATAGCCGGTGTAGATTACGCAATGGCTCACGACGGAACAAGTGTGCTGGCCGTAAAAGCGTTCAAAGAGATGGGCATAAAAAAGGTATGGGACCCGAAGCGAATAATAATACCCTTCGACCATATCGCGCCTGCCAATAACGAGACAGCCGCAAAACTCCAGCAGGGCATAAGGAAATGGGTCAGAGAGCAGGGCATCACCAACTTTTCCGATATAGGAGGCGGCATATGCCACCAGGTTCTTCCTGAGCAGGGGTTCGCCCTGCCGGGAAAGTTGATTATAGGTGCGGATTCACACTCATGCACTTATGGCGCCTTTGGCGCTTTTGCTACAGGCGTGGGCGCAACAGATATGGCTGAGGTTTTTGCTACAGGAAAGCTGTGGCTGCGCGTGCCGCAAACCATCAGGATAACGGTTGAAGGGAAACTGCAAAAAGGTGTGTCTGCAAAGGACATGACGCTTAATATCATCAAAAATGTGGGCGCAGACGGGGCGAACTATAAAGCTGTAGAATACTACGGCGAGACAATAAGCGATTTATCGATCGCCGGGCGCATGACTCTGTGCAACATGGCTATCGAGATGGGAGCAAAAGCAGGCATAGTACCGCCCGACGAGAAGACCTTTGAATACCTGAAAGGAATTGCGCATGAAAAATACACGCCGGTATATGCAGATAAGGATGCGCAATACTGCGAGGAATATAATTTCGATGTCGGAGACCTGGAGCCGCAGGTCGCAAAGCCACATGAAGTGGATAATGTATTCGCCGTCGCCGAAGTCGCAGGAACCCCTCTTGACCAGGTCTTCATAGGTTCATGCACAAACGGGCGCTACGAGGACCTGGAGGCTGTTGCAAGAATCCTGAGCGGTAAAAAAGTCAAAGCAAGAACGATTGTCCTGCCCGCCTCGCGCTCTGTTCTTATCAAAGCAACAGAAGCGGGCATAATCGCGGCGCTCCTGAAAGCGGGTGTCATCATCGCACCGCCGGGCTGCGGACCTTGCCTGGGAGCACATATGGGAGTAATATGCGAAGGTGAGACGTGCCTCTCCACGTCCAACCGCAATTTCAAGGGCAGGATGGGGGCAGGCGGCCTGATATATCTCTCCTCACCCGAAACAGCGGCCGCGAGTGCGCTAAAAGGGGAAATTGCTGACCCGAGGGAAATACTTTAAAGGTTTGATATAAACCATGGAAACATTCGACCCTGAGAGCATAACCGGGCTTTCGGAGGAAGATGCCGCCGGAAAACTGGAGAAGGAAGGTTACAACGAACTTCCATCACAAAGAAAACAGAGTCTTTTTTCAATACTGCTGAATGTTCTCCGGGAACCGATGCTCCTTCTACTTTTAGGCGCAGGCATGATTTACCTTTTTTTAGGGGAAACAAACGATGCTTTAATGCTGCTCATGTTCGTGTTCGTAGTCGTCGGCATAACATTTTACCAGGAGAGGAAGACAGAGCGGGCTCTTGAGGCTTTAAAAAACCTTTCCAGTCCCAGGGCTCTTGTGATAAGGGACGGGAAGCAAAAAAGAATCCCGGGAAAAGATGTCGTTCCGGGTGATATTTTGATTTTAAGGGAAGGCGACCGTGTCCCGGCAGACGGGGTCGTGCTTTTTTGCACCAATTTTCTGGTGGATGAATCGCTGCTCACCGGCGAGTCGCTTGCTGTCAGGAAGTCGCAATGGGACGGCAAAATCCAGCCCGGGCAGCCAGGAGGGGACGATTTGCCATTTGTGTATTCAGGAACACTGGTAGTCCAGGGTCACGGAGTAGCACGGGTCACAGCAACAGGAATACACACTGAGATGGGAAAGATAGGCAGGGCCCTGGAGACGATTACCCGGGAAGACACTTATCTTAAAAAAGAGACCGGGCTGATTGTCCGGAATTTCGCCATTGCAGGCCTGATACTCTTCATTTTAGTGGTAGTTATCTACGGACTGACAAGAGGGAACTGGTTAAGCGGACTGCTTGCAGGATTGAGTTTGAGCATGGCGCTGCTTCCTGAAGAGTTCTCTGTTGTGTTAGTTATTTTCCTGAGCATGGGCGCCTGGCGTTTATCCAGGCGGCATGTTTTAACACGGCGCACGGCGGCTATTGAAACGCTCGGCTCCACGACTGTGCTATGCGTGGATAAAACAGGAACCCTGACAATGAACAGGATGATCTTAAGCTCTCTTTTCTGCGACGGTGAATATCATGAACCCGTCACGAAAGAGAATCTATCGCTGCCTGAGAAGTTCCATGAGTTACTTGAGTTCGGTTACCTGGCAAGCCAGAAAGACCCTTTTGACCCAATCGAGAAAGAAATAAAAAAAGGTACCGAGAGATTTCTTTCCAATACCGAACACGTACATCGCAGCTGGAAACTTGTACGGGAATATCCGCTGTCGAAAAACTTGCTGGCGTTATCAAATGTATGGGCATCATATGAGCGGCGGAAGTATGTCATCGCTGCAAAAGGCTCTCCTGAGGCTATTATCGATTTATGCCACATGGATGAGGCACGGAAAAATGATATCCTGTCGCACGTCCAGGAGATGGCTGATAAGGGATTGAGGATTCTTGGTGTAGCAGGCTCCAGCTTCCAGGCTGATTCTCTGCCTGAAGAGCAGCATGTTTTTAAGTTTGAATTCATCGGCTTGCTTGGCTTTGAAGACCCTGTTCGCCCCTCAGTCGCCCGGGCGCTTTCTGAATGTTATTCTGCGGGGATAAGAGTGATTATGATAACCGGGGATTACCCTGGCACGGCCCGGCATATCGCAAG
This sequence comes from uncultured archaeon, assembly GCA_902386135.1. Lineage (GTDB taxonomy): Archaea > Halobacteriota > Methanosarcinia > Methanosarcinales > Methanoperedenaceae > Methanoperedens. The sequence goes on along the minus strand of CABMIB010000101.1, from coordinate 156,267 downwards.
GCAGATCGGTTTAAAAGACCCGGATGAGTATATGACCGGTGCTGAGCTTGCCCAACTGGAGCAGGATGAGCTTGCTCTTAGAATCAGGACAACAAACATTTTCGCCCGGGTCGTTCCCGAGCAAAAGCTAATCCTTGTAAATACCTTAAAAACAAACAGGGAGGTGGTCGCGATGACAGGCGACGGGGTTAATGATGCACCTGCATTGAAATCTGCCCACACTGGTATCGCGATGGGCGGGCGGGGCACTGATGTAGCACGTGAATCATCTGCAATCGTACTTCTAAACGATGATTTTTCATCCATAGTTGCAGCAGTAAGGCTGGGCAGAAGGATTTTCGATAATCTCAAGAAAGCGATCGGCTACATATTTTCCGTTCATGTCCCTATCGCAGGTCTTGTGCTGTTCCCTCTACTTTTTGATCTGCCTCTTGTGCTCCTGCCGGCACATATCGCATTTCTTGAATTGATAATCGACCCTGCATGTTCAACTGTCTTTGAGGCTGAGCCTGAAGAAAAAAATATAATGGAAAGACCGCCCCGGAATTTAAAAGAACGGTTGTTCGGAAGGCAAAGCCTGATCTTAAGTCTATTGCAGGGCACAAGCGTGCTGGCAGTTGTAATTATTGTTTTTCTTTTAGCATTGCATATTGGTAGGGGAGAGACGGAAGCGCGTACTCTTACGTTCGCTACCCTCGTGATTGCCAACCTTGCTCTTATACTGGCAAACCTGTCGTGGTCAAAGAGCCTAATAAAAACATTCGATTTTGAGAACAAAGCACTGTGGCTGGTGCTGGGAGGGGCGCTGTTCAGCCTTATCCTTGTTCTGTATGTGCCGGCTTTTAGAGCCCTGTTTCACTTTTCAGTGCTGCATTTAGACGATATGCTCATAGCGCTTTTTGCGGGGATTTTAAGTGTAGCATGGTTTAAACTGCTCAATATCCGGTCGAAAATAACATCCGATTAAAATGTTACATCTCAAACTCGCAGCCCGCACCCTGCCCTATTCCCTCATCCACCCTGACATGGATTTTTGTAATATTCTCTGCGCCATTTGATTTTAGCGCTTTTGCGATACCTGATGTAAAATACTTGCATAAGTCCTCGGCGCTCACGGAGCTTGTGGGCAGGAATACGACATCCTCTGACGGCAGCACATATTTCTTTTTGCTCTCGATCATTTCAATGGACACGCTTCCTTTTTTCTCTATCCGCAGGCGCGGGTCTTTCTCTGCTATCAGGACCCTGTGGTCAAGCCTGTCGCAGATATTATTGACGATCCCTTTAACCTGCTCAAAGTCGATGATGAACTCCCCTGCCTGTTCGCCTTCGATGCGCACGCTGATCGCATACGTATGACCGTGAAGGCATCCGCATTTCGGGTGGTTCGGAATGAAATGGCATGCTGAGAACCGCAGTTTTGCCATCCAGCCGTCTATCTCAATGAACATGGGATTGGCTTAACTACTCCTGCATGTATAATCCTTTTCCCAGGGTTACTTTCACGGAGCTTACATTTATTTTATATCCCTGTATATCGTCAATTGATGCATGGACTCAGTAGATTCGCTGTTCAGCGGCAGTGATTCCCTCTGCATCCTATGCAGAGGGGCAAAATTGTTATGCGGTAAAGACAGGTGTCCTGTTCTTATCAAATTCTATTCCAGCGTTAAAATTAAGCCGCTCACCGACAGCCTGAACATCGACGGCTCCTCCCCGCCCGGAGTATTCGTGGGCAGGATAGGATACCCGTATGTCTCTGTGGGTCCGCTCATCCCCCCATCTCACGGCGATACAACACTTCTCGATACGCCTGAAATGTGGATCGGGAGAAGTATAGATGATATCGTGGACTTCCGCTCCCAGCTTGTTCGGGGAAAACACCTTGTGCATATAAGAGACCTTGAGGGCAGCCGCATCATAGAAGCCACGCGGGAGATGGCGCTCTGCACAACACCGATCGATGTTGAGGCTGAGTTCTTAAAAAAGCCAAGTGCGAGGCTTGTCCTCGATGACGAGGTGCAGCCCTTCGGACCGACGGCGCCGCTTAAGAAAATTGATGTGGGCAATACGAAATTTGACCAGAGGATGGAAAAAGCCTATTGTGATACCGACTTGAAAGCAAAAGAGGCTGTGCTCTCGCTCTACAAGGACGGGACTCTGGTTTCAAGAATCCAGAAAGCTTTCAGCGTCGGCGCCTTCGGCGAGGGAAAGGCGCGTCGTTTTGTCCCGACACGGTGGAGTATCACGGCAGTGGACAGTATGGTAGGCGCTCATCTTATGGAGAAAATGAAAGACTTCCCGTTGATCAATGAATACCTTGTCTTTGAATCCTGGCAACTGGATAACAGGTTCGTTGTCCTGATGATGCCACGCGCCTGGAGCTATGAGCTTATCGAAGCCTGGTATCCCAATACAGTCTGGAACCCGTTCGGGAAGGAAGTTGCGATAATGTCCTCATCCGAAGGCTATGAAGGAAGGACGACCTACGCGGAGATTGGCGGCTGTTACTATGCGGCACGGCTTGCTGTCAATGAATATCTCGTAAAAGAGAAAAGGCAGGCGCGCGTGGTAATACTGAGAGAAGCGCATCCCGGCTACATAATGCCAGTCGGCGTGTGGAACGTGAGGGAGAACGTGAGGGCTGCGCTGAAAACGCCTCCCGGAAAATTCCTTTCCCTGGATGAGGCTTTTAAATATATTTCAACGAGGCTTGTTATCCCGAAGGAGAGATGGATAAAGGAGAGTACCGTATTGAAAGAGACATTATTCCAGCGCGGTCTTGAGGATTTCTTCGGGAAATAGAAAAATGATAAAAGAAATTAAAATAAAAACCGCACTTTCCCCTTCGCAACTGCCCGGACTGGATTATGCCCTCAATCCTTACAGGGGCTGTACACATGCCTGTATCTATTGTTACGCCCCCGCAGTGATTCACTGGGATAAAGGAAAATGGGGCGACCTTGTTGAAGTAAAAATAAACCTGTCCCGCATCCTATCAAAAGAACTCAGGGTGAAGAAAAAAGGCGTTGTGGGGCTTGGCACTGTGACAGACCCTTACCAGCCAGCCGAGAAAAAATATGAGATAACCCGCAGGTGCCTTGAACTCCTGCTGATGCATGACTTTCCCGTGTGCATCCAGACAAAATCATCTCTTGTCCTCAGAGACATGGATTTACTGAAAAGATTCTCAAAGATCGAAGTGGGAATAACGCTCACAACGCATGATGACAGCGTGCGGCAAAAACTTGAACCCGGCTCGCCGTCTATCCAGGAGAGGCTGAATGCGCTGGAGGAGCTCGGGAAGAACGGTATAGATACATGGGTGTTCATGGGACCTGTGATGCCTTATATTACAGATGTTGAGGCGCTCCTCGGCGTCATTGCAGAGGTGAAGCCGAAGTATGTGCTTGTGGACAGGCTCAGGTTGAAAGAAGGGATATGGGATTGCGTCACGGATTTTCTTCAAAAGTATGACTCGCAATTGCTTAACGAATATGACCGGATCTTTCAAAAGCATGGGGAGTATTATTGGAAGGTTAAGACGTTGATAAAAGCGGGCAGGGAATCGAAATATAAAAACATGCCTGTTAAAACATGGGATGTATCCGGTGCTGTCCCGTAACACCGCCTGAAAAATTGAAGATTAAAATAGTCCTCCATCTCCGCTGCGATATCAGGATGTGGATTTTAAGAGACGTTTCTTTATTTCCTGCATCGCAACGGCTGGCTCTTTTTTCTCCCATACGCGCCGTACCAATTTATCGCCCAGAAGCGATGAGACCTGTGAAATCCTCTCATCTACCAATTTTAATTTATGATTTACATCAGGTCTGACAAGCGGCGGCTCGATTTTCTTTTCAGCTTTATCTACCTGCAAAGTACGTGAGATATCCGGTCTTTTCCTGTCATCCGTTGTAAGGGATGCTATAGCCTTCTTCCAGTCCTGCGCCCAGGGCACATCTGCCACGGGGGTATGTTTTGCCTCCTTTCTTTTAACTCCGATAGCCTTTACATGGCATGCTCTCTCGCATGCGCCGCAGTATGTGCAGAAATCCTTCACAACATCTATCTTCTTATCCGAAGGGATGATCCATGCTTTTGAAGGACACACATTGAAACATCCATGACAGCCAACAGGGTCGCAGCCTTCAAGTTTTGCGTCTATCAGCTCAATATCACCCTCAAAAGGCTTAGTAACAACCGCCGCATCATACGGGCATACGGCCTCGCACCAGCCGCAGCGTGTGCATTTGTCATTATCTACTTTGATGTTCCCTGTGAGCTTCGGGGCGATTTTTTTATTCTCTTGCGGGTTAAAATCCCCTTTTACTTTTATCGCCTCTTCAGGGCAGAAAGGGACGCAGATGCCGCAGTAGTCGCACTTTGATTTGTCAACCAGCAGGTTATCAAAAGGCATGAGGTCATCAGCTTTTGATTTTTTCTCAACGAGCACAAATGCAGGGCACATGTCTGCGCAGGCGCCGCATAAAGTACATTTGTCCATATCCACTTCTATTTCACCGGTCTTTCCGGGCTGAAACGGCGCTACTGTTTCTTTTTTCGGGAATGTCAGTTCCACGCTGATAGCCTCTTCGGGGCAGGCTTTCTTGCATATAAGGCAGGGCAGGCACTTATCGTTGAACACAACGCTTGAATCAAGATGCGGGAACTCTGCCAGTTCAAGGATGTCCTTATCGTTCACCGACATCCTGAAGGCTTTTACAGGGCAAAACGATGCGCACATGCCGCAGAACGAGCACTTTGTATGGTCTACGATAACGGGAGGAGCGTCCAGTCCGGTAGCGATCTCAATTATCGGTCCGGACTCTATTACTTTTTTGGGGCAAATATCGATACAAATACCGCAGCCGTTGCAGCGCTTATAATCATAATTCAGGACTCTCTTTGATTTTCCTGTCTTCTGGGTGAACAGGAAATGCGAGCCATTTATCTCGCTATCCACAGTAACGTCAAGATTTTGTTCTTCGCTCATTCCTTAAACTCGCTCCCTATAGGTCCTGTTTCTTTCAGTTGCTTCACAAAATCCTTTACAGTGCCTGCGAACTTCTCGCCTTCGCTTGCAGCTATCCACTCAACCCGAAGCCGTCGCTCATCAAAGCCAAGATCGACAAGCAGCTTTGACAGCACGTCCATCCTCTGGAGGGCGCAGTAATTCCCTATGGTATAATGGCACTCGCCGAGCCTGCATCCTGCCACAAGCACGCCATCGGCCCCCCGCCGCAGCGCCTCAAGGACAAATGAGGGATTCACTCTCCCGGCGCACAGCACCCTGATGTTCCTGATGTTCGTGGGGTACTGCAGCCGCAGGGAACCTGCAAGGTCGGCTGCTGCATATGAGCACCAGTGGCACAGGAAACCGATAACAAGCGGATATTCGTTCGTCTCCCGCGTTGCTTCCTTTATCTGCGCCATGATCTGTTCATCCGTATAATTCCGAAGCTGGATCGCGCCGTTGGGGCATGCTGCGCTGCACGCTCCGCATCCCTGGCATTCTAACTCATCGACGCTGGCTTTTTTATCTGCTACTTTGACACGCCCGAACCTGCACACGCTCTCGCATATACGGCATCCGTCACACAATTCAGGCAGTACGTAGGCGCTCATGGGTTCTATCTCCAGTTCACCTTTGTGCAGCAGGCTCTCAGCCTTGGCTGCCGCGGCGCTCCCCTGTTCTATGGACACCTGTATCTCTTTGGCGCCTGAGGCGCATCCTGCGATGAACACGCCTTTTGTGTGCGTCTGTACAGGGCGCATCTTGGGATGTGCGCTATGGAAGAAACGGTCGGGGCGGGTGGAGAGGTTCAGCATATTTCCCAGATCCTGTGCATCCCTGTTCGCCTCCATGCCGACTGCAAGCACTACAAGGTCGTATGGCTCGCGGCAGGTCTCTCCCATGAGCGTGTCCTCGTAGCGGATGAATGTTTTACCTTCCGATTCCTCCACTTCTGCCACGCGTCCGCGAACGAAGGAGATGCCTCTCTCCTGGGCTCGCCTGTAGTATTCTTCATACATCTCGCCGCCTGCGCGGATATCGATATAATGGATTGTTATTTTCGCATCGGGATATTTTTCCGAGATAAGGATGGCGTTCTTTATCGAAGCCATGCAGCAAACCTTGGAGCAGTAAGGGTTCCCAACCTGCTCGTCCCTTGACCCGACGCACAGGATGAAAGCCACGCTTTTTACATCTTCTCCTGTTGAGGGTGACACTATCCTGCCGTGGGTGGGGCCTGCCGCACTGAGCATACGTTCAAGTTCAAGGCTCGTTACAACGTTCCTGTACCTGCCGTACCCGTATTCTTCCTTGCGCGCGGCATCAAAGGGCTGGTATCCTGTTGCAAGGATCACCGCGCCCACATTGAATTCGAATTTTTCCGGTTTCTGTGAAAAGTCAACCGCCTCGGCAGGGCATGCAAGCCTGCACAAGTCGCAGCCCACGCAGTGCTCATCGATGCACGCCACCAGCGGTACAGCCTGCGCAAAAGGGATATAGACCGATTTTCGCCTGCCTATGCCGAAATCGAACTGGTTCGGCACTTCGATCGGGCAGACGCGGGCGCAGATATCTATGCACCCTTTGCACTTCTTTTCGTCAATGTAGCGCGGCTTTTTTACTCCTGTTATTTTGAAATTGCCCGCTCTCCCTTCTATGTTCGTTACTTCGGAATAAGTGTAAAGCGTGATGTCCGGGTTATTCTGGACCTCTGACATCCTGGGGGCAAGAACGCACAGGGAGCAGTCGTTGGTAGGGAAGACCTCGTTCATCAATGCCATCTTTCCGCCGATCGTTGGCTCCTTCTCAACAAGGTGCACTTTAACGCCCATGTTCGCAAGGGAAAGAGCTGCCTCTATCCCGGCCACACCCGCCCCGATCACCAGGACATCCTTATTTGCAGGCACGGTCCTCTTATCAAGAGGGGTAAGCAGCGCCACGCGTGCCACGCCCATAGATACAAGGTCTTTGGCTTTCTGCGTGGCAAGGCCGTTTTTATCTGCATGCACCCATGACCCCTGTTCCCTGATATTGACCATCTCAAGAAGATGGGGATTGATGCCCGACTGCTCAAGCACGCGCCTGAACGTGATCTCATGGAGGCGCGGCGAGCATGCCGCTACCACGATCCTATCAAGCTTAAGCTCGGCTATGTCCTTTTTGATTTGTTCCTGCCCGGCGTCGCCGCATGCGAAAGTAATATCACGGGCAACGGCAACGTCTTTTAATCGCTCTGCGTGTTTCCTTACATCCTCGACATCTATAGTGCCTGCTATGTTCGACCCGCAGTGGCAGATATATACACCTGTTTGCATCAGTTCTCCAGATTCTTAATGATTATTGATGATATATAGCTTTTGGCTTATATAAACGTGCATTATATGCTATTTATAGTTATTCACTCTTTCGAGTGGTTTGCACTCTTTCGAGCGGTTTGATTACTTAACGACAGTATAAAAAAAATGCGACTGGCGGGATTTAATGTTTTGCCTCCCGCGCTGCCGGCATCAAAAGTTATAGCCCGACAATATCCGGTTTGAGACCTGATACAGCCCCGAACACGTCATCTCTTTCCTTTTGGGGCACTTTGAACTTATCCAGCGTGGCAGTAAGAAGTTTCACACTAACCTGCCAGTCACTTTCGGTGATATTGAGTCCTGTATGGACTGTCTTCATGTCACGACCTGTATAGATGCAGGGTCCGCCAGTGGCCTCGCATATCATGTCTACAATCAGTTGCCGCACTTTCTTTTTCGAGTCCGTACAGTGCCCGACGAAGAAGCGTCCCAGTTGCTTATCTGAGACCATTCGCCCCTGGAAATCATCTACTACCGCAGCGATTGCATTGTATCCTCCGAGCCGCTCGTAGAGCGATTTTTCCTGTTTCTTCTGAAATAATTCCATATTTCCTCCCTTTTTAACCGTTTTTTCCCATTTTACACTCCGCTTTTATTCCTTGACTCATCCAATGTTGGAACTTTCATTACCTGTAGTCGTTTCAATATCAACTATCAGCCAATTAATTTCGAAACTTCCACCACCAGACAAGCATAACAGGTATAAACGCTACTGCTTAAAAGGTTTTCTATAGGGGTAATTTCGTGTTTTGAAGATATCTTAAGAACACTTCGCAAAAATAGATATGTAAAGCTTTCCATCAATAGAAATATGGTTCAGAGTTATCCCGATATAAAAGACAGGCTCGTAAATTTCATACGCTCGAAAGTGGAGGATGCTGGCGCAAAAGGCGCTGTTATCGGTCTAAGCGGGGGAATAGACTCGACGTTAACCGCATATCTTTCAGTAGAAGCCCTCGGTGCTGAAAATGTACTGGGAATCCTCATGCCTGAGAAGGAGCTGACAACCATGCAGGATATCTACGATGCACTGGAAGTCGTAAAGCTTCTGGACATCGAGCACAGAGTAATTGAGATATCAAAGGTCTTACAATCTTTTTCGTCTGTCATCCCTGATTTTGAAAAAACTGCAAGATCAGCAAACGGGAACCTGAAGGCACGCACACGGATGTGCATATTATACTACCATGCCAATCTGATGAACCGAATGGTCGTGGGAACAGGAAATAAGACAGAACTGCTTCTCGGATACTTCACAAAATACGGCGATGGTGGAGTGGATATAGAACCCATCGGCTGTCTTTATAAGACGCAGGTCAGGGGTCTTGCGCGGCATATGGGCGTACCTGCAGGGATCATTGATAAAGTACCAACAGCAGGCTTATGGCAGGGGCAGACGGATGAGGGAGAACTGGGAGTCACTTATGAGATAGCTGATAAGATTCTCACTATGCTTGTGGATGAGAAACAGGATATTTCTGCGGTTAAGAGAAAGTTCCCAGCTGAGCAGGTGGACAGGCTGGTTGGGTTGATGCGAACTAATGAGCACAAGAGAATGCCGCCGGAGGCATGCGAGCTCTGATGATAAATATTCTGGTGGCATAACTTGGGATAATATCAAAGTTTCGAAAACTTTAAATACTAAGAACTTTTAGAGCTTGCCATCCTTAGCGGTGGATAGGCATGTGGACAAAAATGCGGAAAAACATATTATTTTTAAATAGGACTGCAGAATGGCTTTTTATTTCAAAGATATTTGGGCCATCGGTTGATAACGAAAAATTTCCTGTCAGGGTGTTAACGGCTGCAACAGTATTGTTTCTCATTCTGGCTGGTTCACCATTTGTCAATATTAATAATAATACGGTAAGCGCGGTATCTAACCCTTACGCTTCCGACACAACTCCACCTAGAAGCATAACTAATTTGCAGAATATAACCTATGCCCAGAGTTACATTAACTGGACATGGATAGATCCCTTAGATTCTGACTTTTCCAAGGTAATGGTTTACCTCAATGGGACATTCAAGACAAATGTTACAAAAGGAATCAGATATTACAATGCATCTAGCTTGGCTCCAGATACTGTATATATCATAGGTACGCATACACTTGATACCTCTGGCAATATCAACCAGACATGGGTAAATCAAACCGTGAGAACTGCACCGATCTCGGATACAAATCCACCGATAATCACTATTACCTCTCCTCAAAATACACACTACACTACTACCAGCATTCCTTTAAATGTCTCAACCAACGAAGCAATTTCAACATGGCTCTATAGCCTGAATAGCGCAGCTAATATTTCTTTTACTCCCAATACCACAATAATATCCCCTCAAGGAGCAAATAATCTAATCGTATACGCTAATGATACAGCAGGCAATTGGAATTGGAGTGCAGTAAATTTCACAGTCGATTCCATAGCTCCTTCGAGCATAACAAACCTGATGAATGCAAGTTATGCCCAGAATTATATCAACTGGACATGGACAGATCCATCGGATCCCGATTTCTCTAGAGTATTGATTTATCTCAATGGAGTCTTCCAAACCGAAGTTTCAATAGGAGTCCAATACTACAACACAACTGGCTTGACACCTGCCACAACATACACCCTAAGTACAAGAACGGTTGATTTTGCTGGCAATGTTAATTCAACCGGAGTGACCTATTCTTCGACTACAGCGCCTCTAATAATACAAAATCTTAAGGTGAGCATGATAACAAATGACTCCGCAAGCATAAACTGGACAACGAGCGATGCACGTCTTGGTGTGGTTAAATATGGAACTACTTCAGGCAGTTATCTGTTCAGTCAAGCAGGTGGTTCGGATTTCTTCACATCCCATAGAGTTGACTTAAAAGAATTAACATCAGCCACAAAATATTATTTCATAGCAAACAGCACAGACGCATTGGGTAATTCAGAAGAGACAGTTGAACATAATTTTACTACAGCCTTTTCATTTATAGAAGAGACCATCACCACTATTGATAACAAGAGCCAGGCGATTTCAGGCAGCGGGAATACTACCCTTAACATAACGACAAACAACAGTGTTTCTGATGCACCTCTTAACATTACAGAGCATATCGCAAATCCTGTTTCCAATGACAATATCATAAGCAGTGGAGCAGTGGTCTCAGTTCCTTCACTCAATAAGTTCGTTGAGATCGAAGCTAGTCCTGAGCTAAAATCGAATATCTCCGTAATAACTATACAAATCAACTACAGTGGATCGAACCTCAATGGTATAGATGAAAATTCATTGAGAGTTTACTGGTGGAACGAATCGGCTGCCGCATGGGAGGTACTGGCAGACGGAGGCGTGGATACTTTGAATAAGATCGTCTGGGGCAACGTAACGCATCTGAGCTTATTTGGGATCTTTGAGAGCCCGAAAACGCTGACTGTGAACCCCGGCGGCGGCGCAAATTATACAAAGATACAGGATGCGATCGATAATGCGAATGCCGGGGATACGATAGAGGTTCAGAGCGGTACGTATCATGAAAATGTGAATGTGACCAAGCAGCTTATCATGATGGGTGTGGACACAGGCGGCGGTATGCCAGTGGTCAGTGCTGGAGGGAGCGGGAGCGCGATTAAGCTGGCGGCGGATGGGATAACGCTAAAGGGATTCATAGCTACGGGTGCAGGCAATGTACGTGGGAATGCTGGAATCAGTATAAGCTCAAGCAATAACGAGGTGAGCGAGAACATCGTTATGAACAATAACCGCATCGGTATGCTTCTGACCGGCAGCAATAATATAGTTAGCAACAGCACTATTAGCGGCAACGTCTTTGGAATCATCCTAGCCTCCCCAAACAACATTGTCACAAGTAATGATATCAACAATAATAACGACACGGGCTTATTGATTAACCCTGCCAATAACAACTCAGGCTATAGTAATACAATTAATAACAACCGCTTCAACAATACCAATAACGCCGGTATTTTTGGAGATACGATTTCTATCAATACATGGAATACTACTGAGACTGCGGGCACAAATATCTTAGGTGGCTCGTACACAGGCGGTAACTTCTGGGCAAATCCCGGCGGCACAGGCTTCAGTCAGACCTGTGCGGATGTGAATAAAGATGGTATTTGCGATTCCTCCTTTGTCCTTGACAGCAGCAATATCGATTACCTGCCGCTTGCGTTTAACATCGCGCCGCCCGCCAGTATCACGAACTTGACGAATATTACCTATAACCAGACGTTCATTAACTGGACGTGGACTGACCCTTCAGATGTTGATTTCTCCAAAGTGATGATTTATCTCAATGGAAATTTCCAAAACAATGTTACTAACGGTGTACGATATTACAATGCAACAGGCTTAACCCCAAGTACAACTTATGAGATTAGCACAAGAACCGTTGATATTGCTAGCAATATCAATCCAACGTGGGTAAACCGCACGGCAACAACAGCTCCGCTCCTTGTACTGAGAGTTCATAACATCAACAAGGGCACCAATTACATCACTATCCAGGGAGCCATTAATGATGCTAGCCCGGGCGATGAGATACAGGTGGACAGCGGCACGTATTATGAGCATGTAGAAGTAACTAAATCGGTGAGCCTTATAGGAGCAGGAGCCGAGGTTACAATTGTAAACGCTTCAGATCCAAATGCCACTGTGTTCCTTATAGCAGCAAATTACGTGAATATTAGCGGTTTCACTGCTACTGGTGGTTGGAATGGTTTTTCTAACTCATATGGTGCCAATAATTATGCGAACATTTCAAACAATAATATACATTCAAATAGCTATGGCATATTTTTGATTAATTCTAGTGGTAATACTTTAAAAGATAATATAGTAAATTCAAATTCTAACTATGGTATATTTTTATGGTCTTCCAGTAACTATAACGCTTTGATAAATAATACCGCTAGCTATAATAACGGCTTTGGTATTGATGTTGGTTTATCTACTGGAAATAATATCATAGATAATACTTTATCAAATAACAATAAGCATGGCATCTATCTGGGCACATCCAATAATAACAACCTGTTAAACAACATTGTCGCCTCGAACAATATGCGTGGGATAATGTTAGATAACTCAAATAATAACACTTTGACTAATAACAATGCAAGCTTGAATAATTTAGCTGGAATCATGCTCGGCAATTCCTCCAGTTATAACATTTTAACAAACAATTCTGCAAACTTTAACGGCAACATTGGAATTATTATAGCCAGCTTTTCAAGCAATAACACGCTGCACAGTAATATTGTAGACTCGAATAATTACGGCATCCGGATGTCATCGTTTTCCAATAACAACACTTTGATTGAAAACATTGCAAATTCAAACCACTATTATGGCATAGACGTGAACCTTTCCAGCAACGATAACTCACTAATTGGCAATAAAATTTTAAACAACTCTAAGTACGGAATATATGTGAATTTATCTAGCAATAATACCATCTACAACAATATATTTAACAACACTAATAATTTCTACAATGAAGACTCGGGTTACAACTCATGGAACACCATAAAGACATCAGGCGCAAACATCATCGGCGGCCCCTATCTCGGCGGCAACTTCTGGGCGGACCCGAACGGCACGGGTTTCAGCCAGACATGCACGGATACGGATAGAGATGGGATTTGCGATTCGCCGTATGTGCTGGATGCGAACAACACTGACCATCTCCCGCTCGCCGCACCTAACACATCAGCGCCCAGAACCATCACCGTAAACGCCAGCGGCGGCGCTGATTATACGAGGATACAAGATGCGGTAAATGCTGCAAGTGATGAGGATACTATAGCTGTTGCTGCTGGAATTTACGATGAGAATGTAGTTGTTAATAAATCAATAATTCTGGCAGGGGCTGGAGCTGGGGTTACGATAGTAAGGGCATTTGATTCTAATAACAATGTATTTAGAGTAACCGTAGACAATGTTAATATTAGCGGATTTACGGTGACGGGAGCCACTTATTCTGGCATATTACTCGAAGGAGCAAAACATTCCAACATTTCGAACAATATTGTTTTGAATAGCATGAGAGGTATTGACCTACAACCATACTGGAGCGGTGGCTACATATATTCCGATAACAATTCGTTGGTTGGCAACATTGTTTCGAATAATAATGTCGGTATCAATCTTAGCCTCTCCAGCAACAATACGTTAAGAGGCAACACAGTATTGAATAGCAGCATGGGTATTGATCTGTACTACATTTCAAACAATAATACACTAATTAACAATACTGCAGTTGATAACTATGTGGGCATCCGTATACATGATTCCAGCTACAATGTATTGATTGATAATGTAGCTTCTAATAACACTTATGGAATAGAAAATAATGGTTATTTCTCTATAAACAGCAGTGATAACCAAATATATAACAATATTTTCAATAATACCAATAACATCTACTCTGATGGTACAGTTTACAACTATTGGAATGCTACCAAAACTCTAGGTACAAACATTATAGGTGGCTCTTATCTTGGCGGCAATTTCTGGGCGAACCCGAATGGAACGGGCTTCAGCCAGACCTGCGCAGATGTGGATAACGATGGAATATGTGATTCGCCATACATTCTTGATGCAAACAATACAGACTACCTTCCGCTTGCTTCGCCTGCAATATCAGCGCCCAGAACCATCACCGTAAACGCCAGCGGCGGCGCGGATTACACGAGGATACAGGATGCGATTGATAATGCGAGCGTCAGAGATGCAATCTTGGTACAGAGCGGCACGTATTATGAAAATGTGAATGTGAATAAACAGCTTATTTTGAAGGGTGTGGATACGGGCGGCGGGAAGCCCATGGTGGATGCTGGCGGAAGCAGCAGTGCTATAACCTTAAGCGCAGGGTACAGTACGCTTGATGGATTCAAAGCTATGAATGCATCATCAGGCTATCCAGAGGCTGGAATAAAAATTAATTCAAATAATAATATTGTAAAAAATAATAGCGCATCGAACAACAGCTATGCCATCTCTTTGGACTCTTCCAGCAACAATACGCTGAGCGGCAACACCGCAAGCTCGAACAGCAACATCGGAATTTTCCTCGCCTCTTCTAGCAGTAACATCCTAACCAATAATACCGCAAGCTCGAACTGGTTAGGAATCTACCTCGGCTATTCCAACAACAACACTCTAACCAACAACACCGCAAGCTCGAACAGTGTTGGAATCCGCCTCGCCTCTTCCAGCAGTAACACCCTAACCAATAACACCGCAAACTCATTCAGCATTGGGCTCTACATCGAATCTTCAAGCAATAATACCCTAACCAACAATACCGCAAAAGAAAATGGCCAGTATGATGTTCATGTCGAAGCAAATTCAGATGCTCAGTGCAACAATGTTATACAAAACACCATCGGCTCAGGTGACCGACAAATTAAATACTTTAACAATTCGGTAAATTTGCAAGATGAAGTTCTTTCTGAATTGATCTTGTGCAATGCAAACAACTCAAATATAAACAATGTAACAATCAGCGGTTCAGCCGCAATAAGTAACAATCTGCTTCACGTGCTCAGAACAAATAATTCCAATCTTACTAATATAAAATCATCTAACAACTTTGAAGGAATAATTCTCGACTGGTCTAGCAACAATACTTTAACCAACAACACCGCAAACTCAAACAACTGGGATGGAATCCACCTTCGCTCTTCCAGCAACAACACCTTAACCAACAACATCGTAAGCTCAAATCCCTACGGAATCCGCCTCCAATCTTCCAGTAGCAACACATTAATTAACAACACGGCTGACTCTAGCGGGCAGTATGGGATTTACCTACAATTTTCCAGTACCAACACGCTGAGTGGCAACAATGCTTCTAACAACAATGAGGGTATCCATTTGGACTCTTCCAACAACAATACCATTTACAATAATTACTTCAATAACACTAACAACGTTGTTTTTACCAATACAATCTACAGCAACACCTGGAACACCACAAAAACTCCGGGCACCAACATCATCGGCGGCTACAATCTGGGCGGCAACTTCTGGGCGAACCCGAACGGTACAGGCTTCAGCCAGACCTGCGCGGATGCTGATAAAGATAGCATATGCGATTCGCCATATATTCTTGATGCGAATAATACCGACTACCTGCCTCTTTCAATGAATTTCACTTTTGATACTATCCCACCTGCAAACATCACAGGCTTCGGATTCGCAGAGAACGACACAGGGCACCCCGGCGGATGGATAATCACCAGCGTCAACGTTACAAATACTGATGTTTTAGCCAACACTTATGTCGTCATGGTTTCAGGAGTCTCTGACGGCTACCAGATCGCAGGTACTGCTACCATGATACTTGCGCCAGAGCAGTCTATAAACAACGTTCCAGTTCTTGTGCTAATACCTCCAACAGCACCAGCAGGTAACTTCAACCTGAACGCAAGTATATGGAAGCTTGAGGATTTCCCTGATTCTAATAAGTTAATTATGACAGCAGGTCCCATTACAGCAACGGTCTCTTAACAAATGATTATAATAAATATTCAGGAAGCACAGCTTATATCTGAAATCTGACCAGCGGTTTCGCCAAATGCCTGCGCGCCGAAGGCGGTACCTCGTAGAACCCGGGCGAAATGTTCCTCTGCAAACTTTCCGTTACATGTTCTTTCCTGGTCGCGCCGCATTTCTCGCACCTGTAGCCCTGCCCTTTGCCCATGGATTTCATACGCTTGCCGCAGCAGAGGGGATTTCGCGATTCATGAAGGTTCAGTGAATGGATTTTGATCTTCTCGAGGTTAAGTGTGCTCTCTTTAACGCTCCCGTATACTATTACTTCATCTCCGACGCGGAGCTGCCTGATGGTGCTGCGGAATCCTTTGGTGGGCTCAAAAGCAGCACACTCCAGCTCAGCGCAGGCGTCCGAAATTTCAAATATAACATGCCCGCCTTCGATTGTTTTGGGCGCTCTGTTGATTTTGCCTTCAAGAATATAAGAGCGGTCATCCAGCACATCGCTGATTTTTGCCCTTATAAGGTGCATATCGGTATTCTGATTGGTCTTATAGACCACATGCCTTTCAACAGGCTCGCTCTTTATCATCGAAAAAGCATGCCTCACTGCGCTTTCGTTTTGTCCGCGGATGCCAAACAGGATAGGGTCGGGCGAATGGGGAGCGAACACAATACGCTTGTTCTCATGATCAACCGTATCCCATGTGCCGGGGGTCGCAGCGGCAGCCCACACTGAATCTTCATCTATCCATCTTGGCGTGCCCCACTTATCTTTTTCGCGGTAGGCAATAAGCTCGAATGTATGGTCCGGAAGACCGCACAGTGCAAAACCTGCTGCCGCAAGGGCACCGATGAGCCCTCTTTTGTTTTTATATCCCCGGTAGCTTATTCCATGGCGCGCGAGCAATTCCAGGGCTTCATGGATTTCCAGCACATCCTGCACTGCGCGCATGGAGAACAGGGCGAGGTCATTTTGCATCTGCTGCGCAGTTTTCTCGATGAAAACCACCCCGGGGTTTGTGTTCTCTTCAGAAAAGACAGCCATTTCCTCAAGCGTGGAAGTAACTAATTGATTAACCTTTTCTGCGTCTGCGCTGCTATTCAGTTCAACAGGAAGAGCCAGGGCGGCATTACCCCGCGTTTTGTATTTTATATTCGGGTTCAGCCGTATCAACAGGGGATATCCTTTGATAGTCCCATACTCCTTGAGTTTCTCGATGAGCACGGCTGCAAGATATGTCGTGCACATGCCGTTTTTTGAATCCGTGTCATCGAGCCCTATAATCATGGAACCTCACTTTTACAAACTTGTATAATAAACTTTGGCAACCATTTATATAGAAGTAGAAACAATGAAAATTTGATGAACAAGGAATTGCTTATAAATAAAGTTATCGGCATTTTAATCAATGCTGGTTTTATCATCTCGGACCGCTGCGATATCCGTCCCAGGAGTTTTGATCTCGCGGCGCGGCGTGATAAACTGCTGCTTTTGATTAAAGTACTGTATAACATCGACGGCTTAAATGAAGAAACAGCCGGAGAGATGCTGTTCCTCTCAAAACATTTGAACGGGAGCCCTGTGGTCATAGGCGAAAAAACACGCGACCACTCCCTTGAAACGGGCGTGGTTTACTTCAGGTACGGGCTTCCTGCCTTTGATATAGATACATTGAATGATTACTTTATTGAGAATTCCCCGCCCCTGATCTATGCCGAGCACGGCGGTTTATATGTACATATCGACGGAGCTACCC
This sequence comes from uncultured archaeon, assembly GCA_902386135.1. Classification (GTDB taxonomy): domain Archaea; phylum Halobacteriota; class Methanosarcinia; order Methanosarcinales; family Methanoperedenaceae; genus Methanoperedens. The sequence continues at coordinate 138,622 of CABMIB010000101.1, read as the reverse complement.
TTAAAGAAGAGCGCGTCAGGAAAAACATCTCACTTGGAGCCCTTGCATCCTCGCTTGGCGTCTCCAGGAGGACAATAAGCAAATACGAGGACGGCGAAATGGCAGCCAGCGTCGATGTAGCGCTGCGGCTTGAAGAGATACTGAACAAGGGGTTCGCACTCGCAGTAAGCTTATTTGAGAAGCGTCTTTTACCTGAACTGCAGAGGCAGGACAGCCTGACGCTTGAGAATGTTAAAAAAGAATCCTCAGACATACTATCTCTCCTTCAGAACATGGGGTTCGATGTTCTGCCGATCTCACAGGCACCGTTCGATGCCGTATCCATCTCTGCGAACAAAAGAGATAAGAACGCCACGATACTGACAGGCGTGGGCGAATATACCACCACAACGATAAAAAAAGCCCACCTCATGAGCAGCATTTCCGAGGTCGCCAATACACAGTCGCTCGTTGTAGTACATGGAGCCAGTAAAACCAAAAATATTGAAAGGACTGTAATGGTGGAAGATAAAGAACTTAAAAAATACAGCGATAAGGACGATTTCATAAACCTCTTGCAGGAGAGGGGACGAAAGGTCGAGGTCTCGTAGCGAATATATTATCATTCACCGCGTCGTTTACAGCACATAATCCTCAGGATTGAAGGGACAAAAGGTGAACAAATGGCTGAGAAAATCGACTGGTATAATGAATTCGTGGATCTGGACTATACTCCTGCAAAAGACGACCTTGTCTGCCTTTACTATTTTGAGCCGGCAAGAGGGATAAGTGCCGAGGAAGCTGTCGGGAGGATAGCCTCCGAAAGTTCTGCCGGCACCTGGACCACGCTTACCAGGCTGCCTGAGAGAGTGGCCAGGATAAAGGCGCGTGCTTTTGAATTGAATGGCAATTATGTTAAAGTAGCCTACCCGATAGACTTGTGGGAACCCGGGAATGCACCTCAACTGCTGAGCGGCATCGCGGGCAATATTTTCGGGATGAAGGCACTTCGGAACCTGAGGCTGATAGATGCCTCGCTTCCGGAAAATTATATTAAAAGCTTCAAGGGACCGCATCATGGCATTGCGGGTTTGAGGTCTCTTTTGAAAATTGAAAAAAGGCCGCTCACAGGCGCTGTGCCAAAGCCAAAGATCGGCTTTAGCGCGGAAGAACATGCGGAGGTCGCATATGAGACATGGATGGGCGGCTTTGACCTCGTTAAGGATGATGAGAACCTGACTTCCACTTCATTTAACCGCTTCGAGGACAGGGTAGAGCGCATGGCAAAATTAAGGGACAGGGCAGAGAAGGAAACGGGGGAGCAGAAGGATGCCCTCCTTAACATCACAGGCGAGACAAAAGAGATGATGCGCAAGGCAAGGCTGCTTCATGATTCGGGATGGAGATTTGCCATGATAGATGTCGTCACATGCGGAACTGCTGCTGTCCAGACGATGCGTGAAGAATGCGGCGACCTTGGTATAGCCATACATGCCCACCGCGCCATGCACGCGGCGTTTGACCGCAATCCAAAACACGGCATTTCAATGTATTTTTTAGCGAAAATAATGAGATTGATAGGTGTTGATGAGATCCATGTGGGAACTGCTGTCGGAAAACTCGTGGGCACTAAAACGGAAGTTACCCGGATCGCCACTATGCTGCGAAACCGCGATGTAAAGGCAGAAGATATGCTGCCGCAGAACTGGGGCACGATAAAGCCTGTGTTACCGGTCTCCTCAGGTGGTCTTCACCCGGGCCTGGTACCCACAGTGATGAATATCCTCGGGAACGACTGCACGCTTCTTGTAAGCGGAGGCATACATGGGCATCCTGCAGGCACGCGCGCGGGTGCTATGGCCGTGATGCAGGCGATAGAAGCATCGATGGAAGGGATCGACCTAAAAGAATATGCCACAGAGCACATGGAATTGCAGCAGGCGCTGGATAAATGGGGCTATTATAGACCTAAATAGGTTCAAACCAACAGCAGGTTTCAGGATATAATCAAAATAATGTTTCTTTCTGCGGTTCCATCGGTTCTTCCGGCTTTTCTTCTTTTACAAGTTCTTCCACATTTTCTTTTTTTACGATTTCTTCCGCCTTTTCCTCTTTTACAATCTCTTGCGCCGGTTTTGCCTCTACCATCAGCCCTGCCGGCTCAGCAGCCCTTTTCTTTCTTCCCGCTTTTTTCCAGGGCGCGGCTTCCCCGGTGCTGGCAGCTTTCTTACTTTTACTTCTTTTCTTCTTGGGCTTTCGTACTTTTCCCGGCTTTGCATCTCCAGGCTCTGTACCGGCCGGGTTTTCTCCAGGCGGCTCATCTTCAAGCTTGAGCGTGACAGGTTCCGTAGTCTCTGTTTCCGATTTTACCTCGGATGGTATTGCATGCAGTTCTTCAAGCAGCCTGTCTTCAAGTTCATCCTTTCTGGGGGCAGGCTCTGAATTTGCAGGCGATGCTGACGCAGTCAGCTCATCTCTAGGCTTAATTTCGGCTTTTTCCGGTTTATCTATTTTTATAACGGATATATCCGGTTTGACCTCCAGAAGCGCAGCTGTTTCCGGGGACTGCTTCTCCTCTGCGGGTTTGGCATCCTTTTTTATTTTCCTGAGCCGATCTAATAAATATACCACAATGATAATAAGAATAAGGTCAGTGGTTAAAAGCAATACTTCTATGAAATTAATAGCCATAGTATCTCCAGAGTCCTGGTTTAAAATTAATAGTATTGTATTTAATGTTTTTGATTGGAGTGGCTTTGCACTTAAAGTCGGGTTTTTGAGCTACTTTAGGGGGCAGAATATATACTTTAGATGCAAACAATTGACTTTAGGTGCAGAACTTAGTCTCTACTTGAGCATATTTGGGATTGGTATGAACTCATATATCCATGTGCAAATATCCAGAAGTTAATATAATAGCAAACACATCTGCGAGCCGATTTGTTCTATTTTAAAAAATCTTAAAAAACATTTTTTAAAGAAATAGAGGTGGATTGACCACCTCATTAATTATTTTTGGCACCCATATGGAGCGAGCATGTGGATGCGGCTTTTCTCTCCCACTGTTAACGAGCGTTTAAAGTGTCTCATGGACTCGAAAGTGACTTTAGATACTCGACCAAATCGCCCTTTTCCTGATTTGTCAGACCTAAAGTAAAGAGTTTGTCGTAATGATTCACAACGTCAAGAAGTGTCTTGAATCGACCGTCATGATAGAACCGACCCTTATTCTCCGGTTTCATGAAAAGACCGCGTTCTCGTACAAATATACCGCCCAGATTCATAGTCTTATAAACCCCATCAGGTGCCCGGTCTGCCTCAAAGCTATCGATACCTATCTCAGACGGTTTGTGCAGATTCCAACCAGGCTCAGTCCAGAGAGGCTCAGCGTGGCAATTGTTGCACTGCGCCTTTCCACTGAAGAGTTCATCCCCACGCGCCGCAGCCTCCTTATTAAAGTCTATGCCTGGCTGCGGCACTGGCGATGGAAGAGCAAGCTGATAGAACTGTAGAGCTGGAAGCTTCGATGTAATCAGGTCATCATCAGGGTTAGTTCGTATATGTCCAAATCCATTTTGGGCTGCTATCGGGAACTTCGCGGCATTATCCAATCGAGGATCAAAGAACGTTCCTTTCCCATGCATTTCGAGATTGGCAACAAAGGCGTTCCAATACGGAACCGAGCCCCATGCGCCTGTCCATGTGTGCTGGTTGAAACCTGCCAGGCCGAAAGCGTTCGGAATCAATGTAGCGCCGGGCACATTCGTCCCGGTCACGACGCCATCAGTGACCTGTTGAGGATTAAATGCTTTGCCGTCTAGGAATAGTTCGGCATCAAATTTCCCAGGTCCCCAACTGTTAAGCACTGTTCGTACAGTAGCTTCATTTGTACCAAGAAGATTGGCGACTGATGACAGGTCGGGAGAAAGATTTACAATCGCTCCGACATTGAGATCGTGATTTGCCCAGCCATCGAGCCTGTGCCCGATACCAGGAGCTAACGAATCATCTACCGTTGAGTGGCAGATAGCGCATGTAATTCCAACTGAACTTAGTTTTCCAGAGTTATCAAATGAGCCATTAATACCAACAACAGCGTTCAGTTTAAGTAGCGCAAGAGTTGTAGCCGGATCATTGAGATTGACCCTTCCTTTTTTAATATCTTGGATAAGAGGCTGGGGAAGCGCATCCACATCAACCTTTAAGCCCACAGCCAGAGCAGTGTTGGGGCTTACGCCCGGACCTACCCCTCCGTTAGCCGCGCCTGCAATGGCCTGATGCAACTTGAGCGTATCGCCCCAGAAGGCTTCATCACCGAAAGTATCGAAACGAAAGATTTGTCTACCTTCTAAAACCAACTGCTGTGCATTTTCCACGGCTGGATCTTTTTTGATTTGCCCGGGAGCATTAATACTATTCCCCTGATCCGAAGAAGCATTTACCGCATTAAAACCAACAAAACCCCCAATTATGAGAGTAACGAATAAAATACCAATTAAGTATCTCTTCATATTTACCTCCACTTTATCCTTGTATCAGATAATTCTGACAAAAAGCGTAAGCAAGTGTTACTATTTATACTTTTTTGTGGTAGCTATCTCGGATCTTTATATTTAGTGAAATATTATTGGTTTAATCACCCTGCGTCTCCAGTTGCTATGAAGTTATCATTTTTCGATAAAATGTTTGGATATAGTTTGGGGAAAATGTTATATGCAATGTAAATTAGCCTAAATTAAAGGGGGTTTAATATGAGATATACAAAATTTTCTAAGCTATTTGGTATCGTTCTACTATTAGGACTAATTACCGCCGTAGGTCTCCAGGGTGCTTCCGCTGCAGGAAAGTCCCGTGCACCTGAAAGTATTGGGACAACTTTGGCTTTTGATGATGGCAAGGTAGTTACAATCCAGTATTCGCAGAATTATTTCTGCAATTCTCCCGGACCAGCGACAAGTCCGACATCCAGTCCTTGTATAATAGGAGTAGATGCATTTAAAGACCCTGTTCCGGATGTAGCAAGCAATGATCTGAATGTCATTGTACCAGTATTCCTTGGGCCATCAACAGTTGGCGGATTATTTGATCCGACATTAGGAGCAAATAACTTCACCCAATGCCCTGATACTACAACAACTCTCAAATGCATCAATCATCCTGCATTTACTGCCAACCCTGCGGGAGTGGTCAGTCCAGTACCTGTACATAGCCATATTATCAGTGGCCATGGAACTAAAGGTGCTCAAGGTGGCTGGTGGAAGCTAAATGTTTGGGCAGTTACAGATCCTGCTATCTGGCCTAATCCTAAGACTGGAGTATGCAGTGCAGGTTCAGCTTGCCTAACTTCTAACGCTGCTTTAGAAGCCGCTAAGGCGGCAGGAAAAGTCGAAGGTCCTACAGTAACGAACATATATCTTTTCTTCAATGTTGTCAGTTCCAACGCTAAGTAGGAGTCCTGACAATCCTTTTATTTTTTTCTCTACAACAAAGCCTTTGGCAGAGTTAAAGAAGAAAATATGCTATACCTTCTTGATACCTGAGAGTCCTGCTGAGCAAGATTAGTGTTGAGTTTATTCCTCAAAAAGATAACATAATAAGCCAAAGAATTCCCAACCAAAGTAAAGACTTTAGATGCAGAATTAAGACTTTAGGTGCAAAGCCGATTGGAGTACAAAGTACCGGCAATCAACTCCTGCGGAATATCTCTGCTATCAGGATAACAGTATCATAAGTAAACCCCAGCCTTCCTCCCTCAAGATTTACCCGTAGGCCTGTATTGTCACCCTTCATACTTTCCTTCATCAACCCCTTAATGATTTTTGTTTCTTTTTCGCCAGTCCCTGCCCTATTCATCCAGTCTTCAAAATCCTGTGATATTTCCCAATGCGTTATATTGGTAATGGTAGCCCCTATATTCTTGAACATTTGTTCCATTTCGCTGCGCATATATATTCGAACGTGCGACGGATCACGGAACTTCTCGACACGGTTGTGGAACAGGCTTTTCTCGCGGTCCTCCGATGAAACGCCATCTACAAGGACTATCCTGCCGTGGGTTTTGCACACGCGCTTCATTTCATGCAGGGCTTTCACCGGGTCAGGGAAATGGTGGAATGCGAACCTGCATGATACTATATCGAAGGATTCATTGTCGAAAGGCAGCGATTCCACATCTGAAAGGAGAAATCCTGTATTTCCAAGCCCAGAATTCTTTTGCTTTTCGCGGGCATGGAGCAGCATGTTGCGCGTAAGGTCTGCGCCGATAACCTTTTGTGCGGATTTTGCGAACTCAAGCGCCAGGAACCCAGATCCTGTAGCGATGTCGAGTACCTGGTCATTCTTTGTTACGCCGCTTCTTCTGACTACCTCGGAAAGATGAACACCATCTACGAAAATATTCCCTTTTGAGTAAGCTTCAGCCTGCCTGCCGAACTGTTGTATCGCGCTCTCTTTTATTCCCCGTTGCATGAGCGAAAATACATGTAGGAGGCTATATATGTTATGCCGGTTGCAGGGCGGTATGAGCGGGAGGTATAAGCAAGCCGTTGTAAGGGTTAATATAATATGAAGATATAATAATGGGCAATGGACATCATCATCACCATACTCATAATACTGGTGGTCTCAAGGCTTTTAAGCGGGCTCTTTTCTCGCATAAAGCAGCCGCCTGTTATCGGAGAACTGATCGCAGGGATCATTCTGGGGCCGTCCATACTCAAACTTATAAGCCCTGATACGAACGGGCTGGATGCTCTGGCTGAACTGGGTGTTCTCTTTCTTGTCCTGTTTGCGGGGATGCAGATGCACATGACAAGTATGAGGGAATACTTCCGCCCTGCTTTTTTTATTGCTTTTATGGGGAATAACCTTGCCATCTTTTCAGGAGTTTTGTTAGGGAAACTCTACGACCTGGATACAATAACCTCCTTATTTATAGGGGTAGTATTCTCCCTTACCGCCCTTCCGGTAGGCGTCAGGATACTGATGGATCTGGGGAAGATAGATACACCCACCGGGAAAATAATCATAACATCAGCAGTGATCGATGATATTTTCAGTATCTTCCTGTTCGTGATGGTCCTCTTTATCGCTGAAAGCGATTCCAGGCTCCCGGAAGTGGGTTTTGTATCGGCATCGATCATTAAAATATTGATATTTTTAGTATTAATATATCTTTTTAATGAAATCCTCACTATTAAAGGCGGGCTGCCTGCACGATATATAACTCTCGCGGTCGGAAAATTGACAAAGGAATCGCAGTTCTTTTACATCCTTTTATTCGGGATATTGATAGGGAACCTTGGCGGATTGCTCGGGATTACAGTCATCATAGGGATTTTTTATGCAGGGATCCTTATAAAAGGTACGACGGTTGGCGAGGAAGCATATTCCAATGTGTCTAACGTGATATCATCTATAACATTCGGTATTTTCTCCCCTATTTTCTTTGCATACATGGGACTGCTGATGGATACAACAGCGATTTTTGATTACGCCAATCCATATTCAGGTAAAAATATATACCAGTTGATGTTCTTCACAAGCTCACTGGTATTCGCAATGGTGGGGAAAAGCGGCGGCGCGTTCATGGGAGGTCTGCTTGCCAACATGAAGCTCAAGGACGCTGCTGCTGTAGGTATCGGGTTGAACGCGCGCGGGTTGATGGGACTGGTCATCCTGGAAATAGGACTGAAACACAGGTTGATAGAGCAGAGCGTATATGCCATGCTGGTAGCTATGTGCATAATCACCACCTTTATAACTCCTTATCTTCTTAAGAAAATTCTAAAATAAACTTTCCGCGAAGAAAATCTATATAGTGCAAAGTGGAAATTAGTACTCCTGATAATTGGATTATCAAATGTAATCAGAAAAGGGAATTATGAATTACGGAGAAATCAAAGCCCTTAGGAAAGCCTTTAATTCGGTTAAGGAGAGGCAGAGTTTAAACCTGCCCGGAAACTTCGCTGAAAGAAAAGCGAGACTTAAAGCCGCAAGGGAACTCTGCGTGGGAAATGAAGAGCTTCTTGCCCGGACTATTGAAAAACTTAAGAAAAATGGGATCAAAGTACATCTTGTAAAAGAAAAAAATGAAGCTATAGCCATTATTTTGAGCGAGATCGGGCAGGAAAAACTCATTGTAAAATCCAAATCCAACGTCACAAAAGAAATAGAATTAACAAAAGCCCTTGAAAAAGACGGATTAACAGTAGTTGAGACCGATATCGGGGACAGGATTTTACAGATACTGGACGCAAAACCGTCCCACCCCACAGGACCTGTGACCCATCTCTCTGCAAAGGATATAGCAAAAGGGCTGTCGAAATACTATGATGTGCCCATTAAAGGCGACCCTGAAGAGATCGTAAAAATCGTCAGGGCAGATGTTATCTCTAACCTGGATAAAGCGAAAATTGGCATCACAGGCGCAAATGCCATCACGGCAGAGGAAGGCTCTATCGTGATAACTCATAATGAAGGGAACATCTATGAGGTCATGAGAAAGGAGAAGCATATAGTCGTGACCTCTATCGATAAAATATATCCCGATATCGAATCTGCGATAAGTATGCTGAAAGTCCTGAGCTACAATGCCACAGGCTCCATAATACCTTCGTTCGTTGAGATAATCACGGGCGTGAGCAAGACCGCTGATGTTGAGAAGAAGTTCATTAAAGGTGTCCACAGCCCGTCTGAGATCACTTTAATACTTGTCGATAACAAAAGAAGCGAACTTGCAAGGAACGGGTTTAAAGAACTCCTCTACTGCATTGGATGCGGAAATTGCCTGCTCTTCTGCCCGATGTACAACACCATCGGCAATGAGTTCGCCAGGGATAGCCATCTTGGCGGGAAGGGCATTGCGTATTATTCACTTTACAACAACGAGAAAGATGAAAAGCTTGAGTTCTGCCTGACGTGCGGCAGGTGCAGGCAGAACTGCCCACTGGAACTGGATATACCCGCAATGATCAGGAAAATCAGGAGCAGCGGGGTTTCTTCAGAAGTATATTATTTTTTAAAATCGCATATGATATGGGCGTATTACCAGGCTCTCCTGAGATTAAAAAACGGAAATGATTGATCATGCACCATTGTTGCAGTGACGTTATCGACGATTCTTAATATTTAAATTGCAATTAATGAAGTATTTTATTTATCGCTTCTACAAGTAATATTCTTTCCAGTTTATTTTGCTAGTTTCCAACAGCGATAAAAATTATACAAAGCGAAACTTTAAATAATAAAAACGATTAATTGTAAATTATACCCAAATTATACCAGAATCACCCCCAAATCCAACTAAATCGTTGGTATGGGAAATCCGGACAGATGATAGGATAGGAAATCGGGTAAATGGATAGGATAGGGAGAGAAAAGGATGGCGAAGATAGGGAACCCAGTTGCATTTATGATTGCAGCGGTTGCGGTCACTATCTTCGCCCTGCCTACGTTGACATTAGCAGTTACGGGATGGTATATATTTTTAACAATAGTGATAATGTTAGTTGCAATAATTGCCATGCTCATATTGGCGATGAATAAAAATTAACTTGATGGAGTATCGATTAGTTCATAATTCTGGATTTTGATAAAAGAGGTGCACCGATCGGGATTTGAACCCGAGTTATTAGCTTGGAAGGCTAAAGTCATAGCCACTAGACCATCGGTGCAACGATGCTTCCCTAAGTGATTGAAAGCATTTAATGGTTTCGTTAATCCTGCAGACCCTGTCAAAATAAAGAGTAGACCGATATCCGCTAAAAGTATGTTCCTGGCTATTTTTAAACCACTATAATTTTAAATTATATACTCAAGCATATATAATTTAAATGCGTATGTATTTATAACCCTCATATACATATATATCATGTCGATGGGCTAAAATTGAGGAGAAATGAAAGAAACAGTAAGAGTCAATGGCTACAATATAGCAGATATGAGAGCAAAGGATTGGAACTTCTATGCTGCCGGAAGAGAAATTGATAGGAAGACGGCTCTTCAGGTCATGCATATTGGTATTGAAGTTACTGCGGAATTAAAATAGAGCGGCTGGATATCGTGGAAAAAGGGACGAGTGCAAACGTATAAGTTATTTTTATGCATTCAGGCATTGTGTGTTATACAATCTGCCTTTAGGTAAAACAGAGATCGTACTAAATATACCTTCAAAGTACCAGGTCAGGCTCTTAAAACCGGGTAACGTAGCTTCAGCCCAGGATGAGATAAAAGAGATAGGAAGAGCGCTTGGGGTCCCTGTTAACAGCAAACGCCTATCGGAGATTGCAGAGCGAGGCAAAAATGCCGTGATAATCGTCAGCGATACAACGCGCCCGACGCCTACGGCAAAACTGCTGCCGCCTCTGATATCAGAATTAAATGCGGGTGGGGTCGAAGATATAACCGTTGTTTTCGGGCTTGGCATTCACAGGAAGCAGACCGGGGAGGAGAAAAAAGCCATACTGGGGGGATTGTACGGAAGGGTAAAGAGCATCGAGCACGATGTTAATAACTGCATCTATCTTGGCACCACATCGCGGGGCACGCCTGTGGAGATATTCAAGCCTGTAGCGGATGCTGATATCGTGGTCTGTACGGGAACCATCGAGTTCCATTATTATGCCGGCTACTCCGGCGGTGCAAAGTCCATACTTCCAGCCGTTTCTTCAAAAAGGAGCATAGATGCGAACCACGCCCTGATGCTTGACCCCGGATCATGCGCAGGCATGCTTGATAGCCCTGTGAGAGAGGACATTGAGGAAGCGGCGGAATTGATTGGCATTGATTTTATCCTTAATGCGGTGTTGAACGAGAGGAAGGAAATCATATTTGCTGCAGCAGGAAATTATATAGATGCGCACAGAAAAGGCGCTGCGTTCCTTGATAAAATGTCCAAGGTCAGGGTTGAGCCTGCTGATATTGTAATAGTCTCCCCGGGCGGCTGGCCGAAGGATATCGATATATTCCAGTCCCATAAAGCACTTGAGCATGCAAAAAATGCCGTAAAAGACGGCGGTTCTATAATCCTCGTCGCAGAGTGCAGGGAAGGGTACGGGAACCGTGTTTTTGAAGAGTGGTTGAAATTCAGCCGGGAAGAGGTAATAGAGAGATTCAAGTCAGGATTTGTGATGGGTGGGCATAAAGCGGCTCTCATAGCGGCTCTGGCAAAGAGGGTTGATCTGTATCTTGTATCTTCGCTGCCTGATGAAATAGTCAGGAAAGCGTATTTTATCCCGGCGGCTTTGCAGGAAGCTCTGGAAATGGCGCTTCTGAAGCACGGCGGGGATGCGAAGCTCATTGTAATGCCGTACGGTGGCTCCATGCTGGCTGCCGGTTTGTGATGGAGCATGGGTTTCAAGGATGACGAGGATAAGGAGAGAGTGGCTAAAAGAATCTGGAGTACAAATTCGAAAAGTAAAACCCTGAGACCAGAAAAGCTCCTTTTTTCCCGAGCCTGGGAACGAGAATTATAAAAAGGATAACAAAACTAACGATCGATACGGACAATGAAGAAAACATAAAGCCAAATAAATTTATCTGTCCTATGAGGACACCAAAATAAAGGTATATGAGGGCTTCAAATATTTCGTTCATGGGTCTCTTATTTTCCCAGCTCAGGCTTTTTGATATTCTTAATAACAAAATTTTAAATAAGATGTCTCTGGAAGCTTAAAAAGCCTCGATTCTTGGATTGACAACTGCAATCCTTGTTTTCCAAGCAGGATGGATATTCATCCCATCCATCCGTAATCACTCTGGAGTGACATTTTTGGCCGGTATTTTTCAGGCAGTTCATAAGATCACCTTGCTATTCAATATAATAGAATTGCTCTCTGTCCATATAAATCTTACTAATAATATATATACGCACTATACTAATTATACTCATGTATATTAAAAAATCACCAAGTCACAAGTATACGCATATCTGATAATCATTTCATTCCAGTGAATGAATATATCACACTAAAAAGACGAACCGCAGATGAACGCCCCGGGTAGCGCCTCGGGAGAGCGCACACACGTCAACCGTTGCGCCAGTTGACGTCGCACACACTTATGGCTTCGCAATACGTGGAGATACGCGTCTATGCATAGCGGCGGGCATGATGAACGCAGATTTAATTTATCGGCGCTTTTGCAAAATTCCGAACAACTCTTTTTACTACATGCGCCGGAGTACTAAAGAAAATTAACAACGAACTCACAGCGAACTCACAACGAACTCGAGATAACCAGAGTTCGTACGAGTTCATTCTAGTTCGTTGCTGGGTTTAAGTCAGCCCGCCAGCCTTGGCGCTCTTCGATGAGGGCGCCGTATTTTTGTGAGATGGCAGGTGGAGAGAAGGATGGTTTTATTAAAGCAATTTAAGCAGGTCATCTCTGCTCATTCCAGCCTGATGGAGAATGTCAAGAAGCGTACCTTTAGCAAGTTCTTGATGCAAAGGAACGACTGTTTTATAAGTCATCTCTGGAGTGATTTTTTGAAGCGACACATGACTACCTTTTTGCCGCACTTCAACAAATCCCGCCCTTTTTAGCGCAGCTACAAGCTCTTTACCGGAAACAACAGGCAGTTTAGGCATAAGCAACTTCAACTGTTGTCCAGAAAGGCTTGGATGTCTTACGGGGAAGGTCTTCGCCAAAACTTTCGATATAGAGTTCTATAGCTTCTTTGATGTTTGCCTGGGCTTCTTCAAGGGTTTCGCCCTGAGATGTTACGCCGAGTTCGGGACATCTTGCAACAAAGAATTTGTCTTCCTTCTGAATAGATACCAGAAATGTTCTCATAGTAGCTAATATAACTGTTTTTCACTTAAATATAATTATCCGAATCCATCCATTATTTATGCGCGCCACCGCCGTGCCAGCCTTATGAAAAGCGCAGGCGCCTGTTCGGTCAAATGACGAGCGCATTAAAATGGATAGTTTGAATGCTTGTACGCCCGGTACGATCAGTGTAAATCACCGCCAAGAACGCAAAGGACGCAAAGAGTTGATAACAATTTTATAAATCCCATCAGATTAATTTGCGGCGCCGCTATAAAAACAATCAGCCGTTTTTTTATCGGGGAGCAGGACGCCACAATTGGCAGGGGCGCCGAGGTTTGATGCAAGAAAAAGGGCATCTTTGAGCGGGAGGTTAGGGGCAGGAGAAATTACCGTAACGGGATTATGTCAGAGTAATACCGTAACGGTAATCATGAAAATAATTCAGCCAATCCTGTTTATCCTGTTAATCCTGTCGGAATCCTTACTGTCCGGCGCTCCTGCAAAAAACGAACCGCAGATGAACGCGGATGAACGCAGATTTATTGTGCCGGGTCTGTACCGGCGCGGCACAGGCTCGCTGCCGGTGCAGGGGACGGGGCTGCGCCAGTGGGGGCGCTCCTCTATGAAGGGGCTGTACTTTTGTTATAGGGAGGCGCAGGAGAGAAGTTACGTTACGGAATTGGTAGGTATGGCTTTTAGGATAAATTATCACTGATAACTATAAGTAGTTATCATAATCTAATGATATATATCACTGATAACTTTAAATACATATCAGTATATACAGATAATCTAACATAAAATCATGAATAACTCAGAAAATAACCAGGTGCTTCTCGAAATACTACGTGCAAACTTAAACTTGAGCGATAGTTTTGTTGTCATAAAAGAACCTATTTTCAATAATGCGTGGAATCCTATAGAAGTGGACTTAGTTATCGAAGATAAAACAAATAAATACTTTATTGAGATAAAGTCCAAAGTAAGAGTCGATACAATAGCCCGGCTAGTTCTATTAAAAGAGCTTCTACTAAAACAGGGCAAAGATTTATCTAAAACCTCTCTTGTGGTTGCAAGTAAGATCATCCCACCTATCGTAGAAGAGGTTGCAAACCAGATAGGCATTAAATTAGTTCTTATTCCTCATAATATCGGTCTCTCTACGCATCAATATGATTATTTTCCAAACAAGATCAAAATCACGTCAGAAAAATCATGGAAAGTGATCACAAGACTCTTGAAAGAGAGAATGACATCTATAAGGCAATTATCTCTTTTGGAGAATGTATCTTATGGTTGGGCGTATGCCACAATACAGAGTTTGATAAGCCAGGGAATTGTGACTAAAAATGGGAATTATGTTGGTATCTCTGATATCAATAAATTACTGAATGGTGCTGGCTGGGAAAGACCATTTGAGAATCTATTTGTTGGAGAAATCAATATCGAATACGATGATGCGTTTAAAGCTGCTCAGAATTTGACTTATATGTTAAAGAATAAAGGGATTAAATTCGCCTTTACAAGCTACACGGCCGGAGGATTATATACAGGTTATGTTATCAGGCATGATTCCGTTTATCTGTATCTTGAAAAAAAAGAAATAGATTTCTTCATGAAGACGTTTAAATCTGATAAGCAGGGAATTAAGGCACGAATATATGCGCCGGATAGAGACGTTTTTGATGATGCAAGAGAAAACGAAAGTGTTCAGGTTGTTTCCCCTGGTCAGACACTGCTTGATCTGGCCGGATTAGGATATAGTGGACGGGATGTTACAAAATCATTGGTAGACAAATATGCCTCGATTTGATTTAGACCAACGGATCATAGCTGCGTCTCTTGAAGAACTCAGGTTTGTATTAAATTGGGTCAGAGAGCGTGGAGAGCCTACAGAAAATCCACTAACTGTACTTGTGGGTGGATGGGCCGTATACGCTTATAATCCATGGCTTGGCTCTATAGATATCGATCTTGTTACGAACAGAGATACTAAAGACAGTTTAATGCGATATTTAATTGCTGCAGAGCGTGGTTATGATCACTATCGCATTCCAGGAGTCCATTCAGTCTATAAACCTACTGATTATGGTCAGGGTATAATAATTGATTTTGGAAACAGAGATGAACGTTATAAATTTGAAGGAAGGGATGAAGATTTAAATTTTGATAGCCTGAATGGTCAGACTACCGCAAAGGATATAATAAGTATTCCCATGACTGTACCTACTCGGTCTCTTTTGCTATTATTTAAATTAAAAGCTTCATGGGATAGGGTATACCGAATAGAAGAGGAAACAAGTGATGATATGTTCCGGGAACAGGGCAAACTCATAAAAGATTATGCGGATATTATTGCACTTATCGACCCTGCGCATGGAGGGAGAGAACTTGAAATAAATTTTCTTGGAGAAAAACTTGAAGATTTTTATTTTCTCAAGGAATGTTTAAGGAGAATCCCAGAAAATCGCGATGCAGTGGAAATGTATAATGGAATGGGCCAGGAAGCAGTAAGAGATAACATTACGAGGTTATTATCACTTGTCTAAATCAAAGTTTTTTTCTTTTTGTCGATAAAATCCGAGAAAATATTATGATTCCGCCATATGGGAGCTTTCCAATGGAGGTATCAGGTTTTGGTTCGATGGCGGCGCTGAAGGCGAAATATGAGTATTTTTTGGGCTGGAATTTTGAGCTGGCTATAATTTTATAAATTTAAAACAATTAATGACCGGCGCCGCGCTAAAAGAAGAGCCGGACTGGACAGGATTAACTGGATTAGTAGATAGGTTTATCCTGTCCATCCTGTTAATCCTGTCTGAATCCTTACTGTCCGGCGCTTCCGCAAAAAACAAACCGCAGATAAACGCGGATTTATTTTGCGGCTGTACTTATAACGGCGCAGGATGGGCTTGTTGTCGGCAAGGGAACGCCAGCGATTTGTGTGCTGGCTTGTACAGCCAGCCAATGTATATGACTGTGTGTCTGCATTGTCAACGCGTCATTATAATATCAATCTCACCAGTCTCATTTGAAGTATTCCCATGTATTTCCGTTTGAGTTCTCGTTCTAAATGGTCTATCAGTGATTTCTGTCTTGTGTTTCGGGAAGTGTATCTGCAAGATTTCAAGTGTTGAGTTGAAAGTAAATTCGCGTCTATCTGTCCGAACGTAGATTGTACTGTTCTCGTCCATTAAAGCGGCACAATTACCAAAAACGGTGTCAAGGAGATTGTAATAGTCCTTTTTGGAAACAAAACGTCCTTTGTGTTTCTCCTGATTATATTTCGGTATCTCTGGTCCACCGAGCAACCACAGTCGTAACCACTGGTCAGCGTAGTAGTCAGTCACAGAGCAGTAGGGTGGAGAAGTGAACAGTAACGAAAAACGAATGTCAGTCTCCTGTACTTTCTGAACAATTCTGTCTAATTCAGTAGTGCTGTCTCCGAAAAATACTTTACTGTCGAATACTGTTGGCATTCCCTTTTCGTATCGCCAATCCAATTTCTTTATGACAAAATCAACAGGGTTGATTTCTGGTGGTTTTGTCAGTTTGTGTTTTTTCCACCAATTCACTGAGTAATTGATGCCCATTGCTTTGGTCATCTTCATTTGATTGGAGAGTCCTTCACCTAATTTACCGTGCAGATAGACCAACAATATTGACATTAGCGTTGCATCAATGCTGCTCCTTTTCCAGCTCAAATGCTGCCGTGCTGATAAAAGAAATTTTAAAACCTCATCGCAGTAACACATTCGGTAGAATAAAGGCATTCTCTCAATTGCTAGATTGAAGTCGTTTCTTTTGGAGTAAACTTCTAATAAGCGGTCGGTTACTTCTGCTTTATCAGCAGGTTGGAGTTTGACAGTTCCGTAAAGCCAACCGACAGGATTGATTTCAATTCCTAAGCTGTGGCGACCCAAAACGCCACCGGCATAAATACTGGAACATCTACCCGCAAACGGGTCAATTATATAGTCGCCTTCTTTTGAGTACTGCTTAACTACTTCAAAGGCAAAGTCAAGAGGGAACATAGCATAATAAGGTCCGAACCTTGCCCAGCGAGATTCAGGAGTTTTAAATCCTTTTAATATGTCCTCAACGTTTATCATTGCTGTAGTGATTTGTCTCGGATTTCTCTTGCAATATCTTCAAAGATTCGTTTGCCAAGATTCAATGGAATAGCTGCTTCTGCATGTGCGGAGACCAACGGTGAAACAGAGTTGGGATAGCGGCTGGAAACCAATTCATCAAGCACATTCATTAAATCAGCCAATCTTGGGTACTGGTCTGCTCTTGCTGTTTCCAAATTATGCTGATGGTCGTTGAAGAAGGCAAGTACAGGGACAATTCTATATCCTGTCTTTGTCTTGTAAAACAGTTTCCTACCGAAATAAGTATCTTGACCATACGGCTTATCGCTTTCAGAGAATATGATATTCCTTTTGATGTAGTCATCTGAAAGCAGAAACGCCGACTGTTTCGGAAAGCGATCGGTTGTGCCATCCACTTTTGTATCAACTTCCTCAAAGTGATTGTAGAAAGTGCCTGATTTTTCAATGCCGAATATCAAAAGGTCTTTCTCCGTCTGTTTTTTTTGGAGTTTGTTTATTCGAGCAAGTTCTGTAATGATAGATTTGTTCATCCAAGACCAAGTACTGAAACAAGCCAACGGGCCATCAAGTACAAAGGCAAATCTATCCAATAGGGTTAGCCAATCCTTTTTCTCAAATGATCTCAAGATGTGAATAAGCCAGAGCTTCTCAAACATCTGCATAATCTGGCCGTACATTTCGCCATTTGTGCCACTCGGATTCATTAGTTCGTGTAAGCGCATTGCATCTGTCGAGTACAATGGTTCTCCACTATGGGGGCAGGTATATTGACCAAAATCGTAAGTCATTTTTTGGTCAACTCCATCAATAGGGCTTCCTGGTTTATTTCTATCTCCAAGTTCTCTATCCTTTTTGAGTTTGATTCGAAAAAGGTGTTCATAGGTTTCCAATAAAGTTTCGCCTTCTTCAAACACTCTTGTGTTTTGAAGTTCCTCAAACAACGCTCTACGCATCGATGCTTTGGCTGATTTCTCACCTTCAATAATGACATTACAGCCGGGAATTACCGTATCAATGGTAGATGCTTTCTCGGTTTCCCTGAACTTCTTTGGGTCAATAAATTCTTGCTTGGCGAATTCCCGGACGGATTTTTCAATTATTAGAACTGCAGAAATGGTGATATAACCAAACTCTGCACCGGGAAATCCGTTTTCGGCTTTTGCTGGCTGGTAACTTCCATCAATTGCAATAACGTAGTCAGGAATGAAATCGCTCGTCATGTCCGACTTATTAATGATGCTGTCTTCAAATTCTTCTTGTTCATTTTCCTGTTCGTCTCTTTTCCTTACTCGCAATCTATTCTGTAGTGATTGGACTTTGGGGCTGTCCAGTATCCTGCGGAGCGGTTCATAACTTGCAAATTCGTTTTCAAATCCCATAAATACTCAAATTAGGCAGTTACATTAAACTTATCTACTTGTACAGGAATGACGAATGGGTTGCTCAATGTTTTCACTCGTAAAAATCCTTTGTCTTGTGCACGCCTTATTGATTGCTCGAAATCGGCAAAATCGTAATACTTACAGAGTTCTTTAGTCTCGTCCGTATTATTTAAATGAGCAATAAACCAGTTTGCAGTATTCCGCAAAATATTTTTTTGAATACTACTGACCTCTTGGGTGGCATAAACCATCCCAATTCTGTATTTTGCTCCTTCCTTAGCTGTTCTGACCCAAATATTACTTAAATCCAAGTCACCTCCAGCAGGAAGAATGTTGTGTGCTTCTTCAATGTAAACCAAGATTTCAGGGATGTTAGTTACTCCCTGAATAAACTTTTTCTGATTTTCTCGGAAAATATTAGTCATTATTCTGTTTGCAGATGACTTGTTCAATTCTGGCTCACCGCTAGATTGGTCAATAATAACAAGTTTACCTGCAACCAAGTGTTTGTAAATGTCCTCTGCATAATCATTTCCTGTATCCGCACTGTGTTGGGCTGCTGCCTTTCCAATTTTCCTTGTTCCGTTAGGGTACTGGAAGATTCCGATGATTTTCTTCAAATCCTCATCTGCCCAATTGTTGCCTGAACCGTTGGGCTTATTTACATATTCAATTTCAAATGCCTGATAACCACTTTTACGATCTCGGATGAATTTGTCCAATGCTTCAAAGGCGTTTCCAAGCTGTCCCCAAGTTGGGTTTGGGTTAGAGAAAACTTGTGCTGCGGATAGGTATTCGGGTGCGTTATCACTCTGGCTAGTCTGCATTGCTTTTATCAAATCCTGATTGAATAGTCCTGCTGTGCTTGCGCGCAAGCCGCTTGGAACCTTAAAGCCAGCCCTTGCCAATACTGCTCTGTATGCCAATACCCTTCGATTATATCTTGTCAATGCACTGCGGTCTCCCGGGTCAGGTGCTTCAAATGCAATTTGCTGGAAGTTCTTCATATAAGTAATTTTATCATCCGCAAAAATATTGTCAATGATTTCTTTACCAATCTGAAGGTTTTCATCTGTATAGAAATTCAGTAGCATTAAAATACGGTCAGGGTCACTTGGGTGTTTGGTTATCCCATAGGTAACGACTTCATTTGCTTTATTGGCGCCTTTGTGTATTTCCCAAATGTTCTTTAATGCGTTTGGATTATCGTTACCATCTTTGTCCTGTGCATTTTCATTTGCGTATTCTCCATTAGGATCGAATATGATTTGGCCTATTCTTAATCCCTTGTTCCCTGATTCAGTAGGATAGCGCAATTCATAAACCGACTTTGCAATGATTTTGGTGGTATTCGATTTACCTGTTCTGGTCATGCCGAATAATGCAGATTTCTGAGATAGCAGATCAGCAGGGTAGATATGAATAGGAACATCATCAATCTCTTGGAATTTCCTGTTGGTTGATGCATACCTTATGAACCCAAGTTTCACGTTTTCGGTTGTTCCATATTTTTCGATATGCTCCTGTCTATTACTCGGGTCTGTATAATTTACTATAAGTTCCAGTGCTTTGCCATTTGGCTTGTAAACTTTTAGTCCTCTATTCGGATAAAAGTTGGAGAGATCGCTACCAAATTTTAAATGCAACCGACTATTTCCATTTTGTTCTTCGGTTGATGTATCCAGATAAAATGTTCCAATGATTCTACATTGAACTCCAGCATAACCTAAATAGACACGTGTTTTTGCGTCCATTATTCCGTCTCCGTCCCAATGCCTGTCAGTATCTCCACTAACCCGCTGAGCGGTCTCAACTCTTATTCTTTCTGCTTCTGAACTATTTGGTAATTGTGCTGCATCCATTACTCGAAGTAGAATAAATGAAGCGTCCTCCTCTTTGAAATCAATCTCTGAATTATCCGGGTCAATGCGTGTGGCAATGAGAAAACTCAAACTCGGTATTCCTCCGACCCTTCGTCTCTCGTTGTCGTGTATTTGGACTTTAGCATTTTCGTAGTTTATGGAGAAAAGTTCTCCAACATACTCGCTCTTTTGAACGAGTTGCTGAAACCATTTTTGCGCGTCCTTTTTTTGTATGGTTTCAAGGTCTTTGGTTATCCTTTTTTCTATTGTCATTGTCTTTTGTTTTTCTGTATGTCAAAATTAATTTTTAGTCGAACGTTCCTTCTTTAGGAAACTCTACTATCCCATTTTTACAAACTTTATTTTGAACACGTCTATGTGATTGCATTTATCCTCTTTTTAAAGAATCATTTTTTATCGGTTTTTAATTGAATCAGAATTTTGACTTTTGATTCCTGAAGCTGTTGGTGGCTACGTTCGCAGACTTTATGGCTCTATTCGCAAACATTACGGCTCCTCACAACATCACATCCCCCCTACCCCATACCTCTTTCTGTCCTTCAGCTCCTGCTTCTTCCCCTCATTCCACCCCGAGACAGCCTGGATATACCCTGTAACCCTGCTCAAATGCTCCACATTCTCGCTCTCGCAGTTGGGGCATTCTTTCTGCAATCCCGAAGCAACATAGAAATCATCCATGCACACCGTCATATCCTTCGTGAAAGCAAAATACCCGACCTGCGTATTCTTCGCTATATTCATGGCGAACTCCTTGAGCCCGTGCGGGTCAGGCGCCGCTTCACCGAGCCAGATATGCAGTATGTTGCCCCCGTCCACAATCGGGAAGAAGGTCTCCTCAAGCTTGATGCGCTGCGGCAGCGACACATCCGCGCTCGGTGGTACGTGCGTGCCGTTAGTATAATACACAGGCAGGTCGCGCGTCTCATGTATGCGCGAAAGCGCGACAGGCACGTTGCCTTTGATGATCGGCTCTGCGCACTTCCTGTACTCTGCATGCAACAGGTCTGATACTGCAAAGCGCTGCGCCGTTGTTTCCGCGGGCGTGCGCGCAAGGGCTATCTCCATGCCGTACTTCTCGCTCAGCTCTTTTGCATAGAACTTCATCTCGAACATGGCGCGTATCGCTAACCTGCGGGCATCCTCGCTCTCGTATATCTGCTTGCCGGTATGGTGCTGCACCATCTCGTTTATGCCTACAACGCCTATCGTGTACACAAGCCCCTTGAGATCAACAGCGATTTCGCCCCGCTTCATGGTCTCCGGGTCTTTCGGTCTCTGGGTAGCGAAAGGCATCCTGCCGCTCTTGATAACGATATCCATCCACGTTCTCTTGACCTTGAATAGCTCGATGCACATGTCCATCATACGCTTCAGTTCCTTGAAGAGCATCTCATCGTTCTTCTGTGCTTTGTATGCGGCTCGCGGGCAGTTAAGCGAGACCACCTGCCAGGCACCCATCGAGAAATGCTTCCCATCCCTGAAGAACAGCTTCTCCTCAAACTCGTTATCTTTCTCGTGCGAGGATGAGAAATTGTATGCACAGCACTGGTAGCAGCTGATGCCTTTTCCTGCGCCCCTGTATTCGGGTAACTGGTTATCGAAATACGGCGCCCCGTACTTGGCTGCAAGCTCAAATGCCTTGGTATACAATTCATCGTAGCTCAGGACATCGGGATGCGATCTGTTGAACTCCGCATCCTCTTCCATGAAATCAGGCTCGATGCTTACCTCAGGCTTGGGGAAGTTGAACGGCTTTCCCCAGTAATCGCCTTTAAGCATCACGTTCATAAGCGCCTCAAAGCCCAGGCGCACCTCGCGCTCGAACTCGCCGTACGTACGCCTTGGCGACTGCGTGCCGTCCCATATCTTGCCTTTAAAAACGACTGGCTTATCGCGCCAGAGTTTGGGAATGCCCGGGGACAACTGGACGGAGGAGAAGACTAGCTGTCCACCCCGGGCTACCATCATCTGTGTCATCTCATAAACGAACATCTGCATGAGCTGCTCTATCTCTTCATAGCTCATGCCCTCAAAGAAAGGCGCTATAAAGGTCAGGAAATTATAGAACCCCTGCCCGCCTGCGAAGTTCGTCTGCGCGCTTCCAAGCGCCTTCACTGCATGGAGTATCGCCACTTCAGCTTTCTTCGCAGGTCCTGCGACGCTCGCCTTTGTGCCGCTGCCGTCAGGCATGAGACCGTAATAGAAAAAGTACCGCAGGTCCCAGTCCTGGCAGAACGCTCGTGTACCCAGGTATTCTAGGTCATGGATATGGATATCGCCGTTCAGATGCGCATCCGCAAGTTTCGGAGGAAGCATGAGAAGGTACTGCTCCTTGCTCATCTTATCCGCTTTTTTCTTATGGCTTGTCTCGGCATTCTCCTGGAGGTTCGCGTTATCCTTTGCCTCAAAACCCGTACCCATGTCTATCTTGTAAGCATCGTAAACAGGCGTTCCCACCCTTGTCGAGATGTTCCGCCACTCGGTATGCCCGCGTTCAAGAAGTATGATATTGACCAGTTCACGGACGAGCGGACCTGAGAGGAACTTCACGCTCATATCCTTTATCCTCTTCTCCGTTTCCTTGGCTATCTCGCGCGCCTCTTCTTCCGTGATTGCCGGCTTCCCGTGGAACTGCTCGCTGAGCCTTGTCTCTTTAAGAAGCTGGTTGATTATGGCGTTCCTGTCCCAGTCCATCAGGTGACCGTCCGTAGTTCTCACTTTAGGAATAACCGAGACTGAATAACCCCCGAGAGTCTTCTGGATAGTCTGTACCTCTTTTGTTGCTTGAACAACCTTCTGTTCACCGGCGGAAGCTGCCTGCGTTTTTAGAAAAGCACCCACCAGTTCCTTTTTATGTTCCTCTGTCAGTTTTGATATCTGGACCTCTATATATTTACCCATCGACATTCCTCCTTTTTATGCTGACCAGGATTATCCTGGAATAATGGATCTTCAGGCGTTAAGAAAGCTATCCAGCCTGCTGTTATCGAGCCTCTCCTGGCTGAATAGCTCTCTGTATGTATAGAACTTGTTATCCACCTGCAATACGGGAGCAGCCATCGTGAACACGCCATTCATGCGCAGTTCGGTCAGTGCTGCCGGAGTAGCCATATCTACCTCTTTATACTGTACGTTCATTCTTTCAAGTAACTGCTTCAGTACCCTGCAATTCGGACAATTACCTGTCGAGTATACCTGTATATTCCTCATAGCTGTATCTCCTTGTAACTATTAACTATATTTCAAAAGTTTATAATGGTTTTTCAGACCATATTTGAATACAATTAGTTATCGTTTGTTATCAGATATTTTATCATATATGGTTAACTATGAACTGTATTGTTACCATATATTTTAACAACACTGATAACAGATGTTTTAAGAAAAAATTATGTACTTGGGTTGTATGTTAGCTACAGTTTATGTTCCTGAAATTCAAAGACGAAGTCTCGTCAATATTATCTAATGCGCTGGCAAAAGCAGGATATGAAGCCGATGACATCGCGTTGAGTGAATCGCCCCATGCCGATATATCGTCATCCGTTGCATTCAAGTTAGCCCCTAAATACAAACGCAGTCCGAAACAGATATGTGAAGAGATCTATAAGCATATCAATATACCTCCAGACACATATGTAGAGAAGGCGGAGATGACCGGACCCTATCTTAACTTTTTTGTAAGCCGCGATTTTTTCAATGAGACCCTTTTGCACGTTTTGCTTGAGAGGGATGATTTTGGGAATCTTGACAGAAAAGGGAAAGTTATCCTTGAACATACATCAGCCAATCCCGACGGTCCACTGCATATCGGGCATATAAGGAACTCGGTGATTGGCGATACCCTCACAAGGATATTGAAGCGCGCAGGCTATGAAGTCGAGACGCAGTACTACATAAACGACATGGGACGGCAGATAGCGGTCGTTGTCTGGGGTCTCATGAACTTCAAGTTCGACAGCTCCAAAAAGACCGACCACGCTATTGCTGAAGTCTATATCAATGCCAACAAGTCGCTCGTCGATGAAAAAGAACATTCACCCGAAGTGGACGCCATAATGAAAAAATACGAGACGGGCGATGCCGATACCATCAAAAAATTCAAGGATGCCATAGATACTGCCATGCTGGGGATAAAAGAAACCCTCACGCGGATGAACATCCATCACGATACGTTCATATGGGAATCACAGTTCGTGCGCGGAGGTGAGGTCGACAGGATAATGAAGCGCATCAGGGAACTTGACCGTGCCAAGGTACAGGACGGCGCCCTCATGGTCGACCTGAAAGATATGGGGATACAGAAGTCGCTGGTAATACAGCGCTCGGACGGCACATCTCTTTACACTACGAGAGACCTTGCGTACCACGAATGGAAAGCAGCGAGGTCTGACAGGATGATAGACATCCTGGGGGCTGACCACAAGCTTATATCATCGCAATTAAAAGCGGTTCTGCACATCCTCGGCATACCCGAACCAGAGGTCGTGATTTTCGAGTTCGTATCTCTGCCCGAGGGTTCAATGAGCACGCGGCGCGGAGTTTTCATCTCAGCGGACGAGCTTCTTGACCAGGTCGAAAAAGCAGCCTATGAAGAAGTAAATAAAAAGCGCCCTGAAACTGACGAGGAATTCAAGAAGAAAGTCGCTGCTTTTGTGAGCATCGGTGCTGTGAGATATGATATCGTCCGTGTTTCTCCTGAAAAAGCCACTACATTTGACTGGAAAGAGGCGCTGGACTTCGAGAAGCAGGGTGCGCCGTTCATCCAGTACGCCCATGCCCGCGCGTGCAGTATCATCAAGAATGCGCAGGATGAAGGGATCGTGTATGAGAATTACGACCCCAATATTCTTGTTGAAGAACAGGAGCTTGCGCTGATCAAAAAACTCGCAAGCTTCGGGAGTTCCATAGACAATGCATCACGGGAGCTTAAACCCAATCTTATCGCCATTTATGCAAGGGAACTTGCCGATGCTTTCAACCAGTTCTACAGGTATGTGCCCGTGCTTTCCGGTGAACCCGAGTTCAGGGCTGCACGCCTGGCGCTTGTTGATTGTTCCCGGATTGTCCTGGCGAATGCGCTTGATACGCTCGGGATAGTAGCGCCTGAGTCAATGTAGCCTGTTGTTATGAAAATAATCTCGGTCGTGGGTTACAAGAAAACAGGCAAAACTGCCCTGGTTGAGAGAATCGTAAAAGCTCTCAAGAAATACGGTTCTGTTGGCACGGTTAAACACCTCCATGAGCATCGTATCAACACACCTGGCACTGATACATGGAAACACATGCAGGCTGGCGCTGATGTTGTAATAGGCGTTACACCTGATGAACTTGTAAAATTCTCGCGTGATAATGATCTTACGACCGCCCTTGATGAACTTGCAGATGCGGGAATGGATTTCGGGGTAGTAGAGGGTTTTAAGGATAGCCCGCTGCCCAAAATAGCGCTTGGCGATGTCACAGCCCCGAATATTATCATGCGGCTGGATAAGCCTGAGAACGCTGATATTGATGAAATAATTAAAATC
The DNA here is from genome assembly GCA_902386135.1 of uncultured archaeon. Taxonomy (GTDB): domain Archaea; phylum Halobacteriota; class Methanosarcinia; order Methanosarcinales; family Methanoperedenaceae; genus Methanoperedens. The sequence continues at coordinate 112,964 of CABMIB010000101.1, read as the reverse complement.
GTGTTAGAACAGCCCGAATACCATACTATTGGCTCGCTGATAAAGAGGATCCGGCAGTCTGAAGGTATTGAAAAAGCAGGAGCTATCGGGACATTCACCGGCATAGTCAGGGCAGTCTCAGGCGAAACGCGCACAGAGTTCCTTGAATTCGAGGAATATGCGGAGGTTGCGAAGCAAAAAATGGACCAGATATGCTCTGAGCTTAAACAAAAAGAGGGTATAACAGAAGTTTTGATCCACCATAAAACAGGCATCATCCGGAGCGGGGAAGATATCGTGTACATCGTTGTCGCTGCTGCGCACAGGGAGCAGCTTTTCCCGGTTCTCAGGGAAGCTATTGAGCGCCTGAAGGCTGAAGTGCCGATATGGAAAAAAGAGCATACCCTGGAGGGTGAATGGTGGGTGCATGACACCAGAAAAGATAATTGAAAAAATAAAAAACTCTAATTATCCCTTATCTACTCTGACCTTCAAACCTGCTTTAATCTCCTCGAGGAGCTTACTCTCGTCCTTTCCTTCCGTACGGATACCGAGTTCTTCCGCAAGCTTCTGGATGCTCTGCGGGATGCTTTTTATCTCCTGGACAGGCGCACCGAGTTTCTGTACTTGAAGCTCGGTCTCGTGCTGCGCACGTTTGAACTCGCCCATGGATTTGCCCATCGACTTTGCAAGCTCAGGCAGCTTGCTTGCGCCGAAGAGAAGGAGTATCACGAGAAAGATAAAGATCATTTCCTGCGGTCCTATCATTACATCTCACCTCCCTGCACTTCCCTTTAAAATGATAACCTGTTAAACATTATCGAACTCATGGTATTTAAATTTCGCCCGTCTGAACAGGAGAAGCACCTGCTCAAGGATTAAATCCGACTTCCTCACCCTTTCAGTTAAGTTTATATACCATTGATACTAACTTAAGGTTAGTAACTTCAAGTGACTAACCTGAGGTGAAAGATAGATATGGAACCGGCACAACTGTTAGACATACTCGGGAACGAGAACCGAAGGAAAATCCTGCATCTTCTGGCGACCCGCCCATGCTATATGAGCGAGATAGCAGAACGGCTGGATGTGGGAGCAAAAGCGGTACTCGGGCATCTTGAGCTACTCCTGCGTGCAGGTCTTGTCGAAGCCAGCGTTGATGAGCAGCGGCGCAAGTATTTCCACATCGCGGATAACCTGCGGCTGGAAGTATCTATGTCGCCGTTCTCATTTGAGATAGAAACGACAATGTTCACCATCGCGGCTGCACCGCAGAGGCAGGAGGAAGATATCCATGCAATAAGCGATTTGCAGTCCCATTACACGGAAATACAGGAACTTCTGGAGCAAAGGCAGCAGATAATGCTTGAGTACAAGAAGCTCCAGGAAAAGATAACCGAAGCGATGGGTGCGTGCATGGATGCTATAGAAGGCATCACGGACGACCACATAGAGGCTGAGATACTTTATGCCCTGCTGAAGAAGCCCATGGACGAGAGAGCATTATCCATGCAGCTCGGAATACCGGAATATGTGCTTGAGGAATATCTATCTGGAATGGAACTGAAAGAAATTATAAAAAATAACCAGAAGAGCTACGGTATATGCTAAAGTATATACCAGAAGACCAAAAAATAAACATATGGAGTTAGAGAAATATGTATAGAGGATGGAGACGACCCGAAAAAGGGTTTTTTGACGAATTTGAAAGAACAATGGAAGATATGAATAAGTCTATCGACAGCATGATGCGCTCACTCGGCGAAGAACCGGTAGTTTACGGGTTCAGCTTGCAGGTAGGACCCGACGGTGTCCCGCATGTACAGCGCTTCGGAAACGTCATCCCGACAGTTGGAGGTGAAAAAGTGAGAGAGCCTTTTACAAGTTCGATGATAGACGAGAAGAACAATGAATTCAATATAACCGTGGAAATGCCCGGGATCCAGAAAAAGGACATAGAGGTCAATGCGACAGAGGATGAGATAGTCATCAGGACAGAAGGGGATCGCAAATACTATAAGAGCATAAAGACCCCCGAACCGGTCGATCCTGATAGTGCAAGTGCAAAATACAACAACGGGGTGCTTGAAGTGACACTCAAGCTCAAAGAACCTTCCAGACAGAAAGGAAAGTCAGTAAAAATCGAGTAAATAATAAACCATAATTAAAATATGATAGCTATAGATAAGAAAGATAAAGCAGTAACCCTGAAAGTCAGCGAGGCGAAATCATACGACGCTGGCAGGGGTATCGCCCGTATAGACCCCGAGGTCGCCTACAACCTCGGGTTGCAGACAGGCGATGTAATAGGCATCGAAGGCACAAAAAAGACCGCGGCATTGATATGGCCCGGCTATCCTGAGGACAGCAATACAGGATTGATAAGGATAGATGGGACTGTAAGAAGGAATGCGGGAGTCAGCATCGATGACAGGGTGAAGGTGCGGAAGATACAGACAGCAATGGCTGAGAAAGTCCTTTTCGCACCCACGCAGCCCTTAAAGATACAGGGTGGAGAGGCATATCTGGCGCATAACCTGGAAGGCCGGGTTATCTCAAGAGGAGATGCTGTCGAACTGAATATCATGGGACGACGCGTTGACCTTGTGGCAATCTCCACAAAGCCTGCCATCGATTCTGTCATAATCAGCGCAAGTACCCAGATAGAGATAAGTGAGAGACCTGCAAAGGAGATCCCTTCTATCCCGAGGGTTTCTTATGAGGATATAGGCGGTCTCGGGGACGAGGTCAGGAAAGTAAGGGAAATGATAGAACTCCCGTTGCGGCACCCTGAGATTTTCGAGCGCCTGGGTGTTGAAGCACCAAAAGGAGTACTGCTTCACGGTCCCCCGGGCACAGGAAAAACCCTATTAGCAAAAGCCCTGGCTTCCGAGACTAACGCGAATTTCCTTACCCTCAGCGGACCTGAGATAATGAGCAAATTCTACGGCGAGTCCGAGGAGAGGCTGCGGGACATATTCAAGCAGGCCGAGGATAATGCGCCCAGCATAATACTGATAGATGAGATTGACAGCATCGCCCCGAAAAGAGAAGAGGTCACGGGCGAAGTTGAGAGGCGCGTTGTAGCGCAACTGCTGGCTGTCATGGATGGTCTTAAAGCGCGCGGCAAGGTCGTGGTCATAGGCGCCACAAACAGGCCGCATGCCCTTGACCCTGCGCTTCGTCGCCCCGGGAGGTTTGATCGTGAGATCGAGATCGGGGTACCAGACAGGAAAGCCCGGCTTGAGATTCTCCAGATACATACAAGGGGGATGCCTCTTGCTGAGGACGTCGTTCTTGAGAGGCTTGCAGACCTGACGCACGGTTTCGTGGGAGCCGACCTTGCAGCCCTGGCACGGGAAGCTGCGATATGGTCTATCCGGCGCTTGCTTCCGGAAATAGATCTTGATGTTGAGAGTATACCAGTTGAGATCCTGAACAAGCTTATTGTTACGGCTGCGGATTTCTACAATGCCATGAGAGAGATGACCCCATCGGCGCTGCGCGAGGTGTTCATCGAGTCCCCGAACGTCCACTGGAATGAGATCGGAGGACTTGAAAATGCAAAGCAGGAATTGAAGGAGGCTGTGGAATGGCCTATGAAGTATCCTGCGCTTTTCAAGCACATGAACGCCAAACCCCCGAAGGGCATCCTGCTTTACGGTCCGCCCGGAACAGGCAAGACCATGCTGGCAAAAGCAGTGGCTACAGAGAGTGAAGCCAATTTCATCAGCATAAAAGGACCTGAGTTCCTGAGCAAATGGGTCGGGGAAAGCGAGAAAGCCGTCCGCGAGACGTTCCGGAAAGCAAAGCAGGCTGCACCGTGTATAATCTTCTTTGACGAGATAGATTCCATAGCCCCGACGCGCGGAACCGGTGCTGATTCCCATGTCACCGAGAGGGTAATAAGCCAGATGCTCTCGGAAATCGACGGGCTTGAGGAGCTTCATAATATCACGGTCATCGCAGCGACGAACAGACCGGATATCATCGATTCTGCGCTGCTAAGACCGGGAAGGCTTGACCGCATGGTTTACATAGCCCCGCCCGATGAGAGGGCAAGGTACGATATTTTCAATATCCACCTGTCGAACAGGCCTCTTGAAAGCGATGTTGACATAAACATACTTGCAAAGGATACCGACAGTTTCACGGGCGCAGATATCGCATCCGTATGCAATGAAGCTACAATGCTTGCGATAAGGGAATATGTTGCGTCCGGGAAAAAGACGGATGAAGAATCCATCAAGGAATTGAAGATCGGTTATCATCATTTCAGGGATGCTATGAAAAAGGTAAAACCGTATTACCAGAAGGAAACGGAGAAGTATACAAAGATATCGGAGAACTTTATATACCAGTAGGTTAAGTATATAGTTGAAGGAATCGAAGGAAAGCTTGGGCTGTTCATGTTATATTCATTTACAGTAAGGTATGTGATTTGAACGCAAATAAACATGAATGAGAAAGTGACGCTCCGTGTGGCAGAAGCGCATCACAGGGACGCTGGCAGGGATATTGCAAGGATAGACCGGGATATCATGGAAAAACTTGGTATCCTGAGCGGCGATGTTATCCTGGTGATCGGCAAGGAAAAAGCCTGCGCCATCGCCGGGCCGGGCTATCCCGAGGATGAAGGGCAAGAACTGGTAAGGATAGACGGGAATACCCGGACCAATGCCCGTGTGGGAATAGACGATAAGGTTTTTGTACAGAAATCGGCTGTTCTCCAGGCGAGCAGGGTCGTGCTTGCCCCGACGCAGCAGGTGCGCCTCGTAGGAGGACCGCAGTACCTGCAGCGCGTTCTTGAAGGAAGGCCTCTCATGAAAGGACAGCGCCTGCGTGTTGAGACCGTAAGCAACCCATTGTCATTCATAGTAGTATCAACGCAGCCCCCGGGACCTGTTGTAGTTACAAGGAACACAAGCCTTGTCATGAAAGAGCAAGTCATGGAAGAGGTGGAGGTGCGCACCACGCATCTTACCTACGAGGATATCGGGGGATTGAGGCGAGAGATAGGCCTGATAAGAGAGATGATCGAACTACCACTCCGCCATCCCGAGCTATTCCAGAAACTGGGCATCGACCCCCCGAAAGGCGTTCTCCTGCACGGGCCTCCGGGCACTGGGAAGACCATGATAGCCAAGGCCGTTGCTAACGAAACCGATGCCAATTTCGTGTCTATCAGCGGCCCTGAGATCATGAGCAAATACTACGGGGAGAGTGAAAAACAGATACGGGAGATCTTCGAGGAGGCAGAGAAATCCGCTCCGACCATTATTTTCATAGATGAGATAGACAGCATTGCGCCCAAAAGGGAAGAGGTCACAGGCGAAGTTGAGAGGCGCGTCGTGGCGCAGTTATTATCACTGATGGATGGCCTGAAATCACGCGGCCAGGTGATAGTCATCGCTGCCACGAACAGGCCTAATGCGATAGACCCGGCCCTGCGCCGCGGAGGGAGATTCGACCGCGAGATAGAGATAGGGATACCCGACAGGCTGGGAAGGCTTGAGGTACTTCAGATACACACGCGTGGCATGCCGCTGTCCGAGGATATGGCAGAAGGAAAAGGGATGCGCGAGATGGCTGATATGACGCACGGCTTCGTCGGGGCGGATTTATCCTCTCTTTGCAAGGAAGCTGCCATGCATGCAGTCCGCCTGATACTGCCGATGATCAATATCCAGGAGGAAATACCGCCTGAGATCATGGAAAAACTCGTTGTAACAAAGGAAGATTTCCAGGGGGCATTCCGCAATATTGAGCCTTCAGCCATGCGCGAGGTCTATATCGAGGTGCCGGAAGTAAGATGGACCGATATCGGAGGGCTTGAGTCTGTAAAACAGGAGCTCATCGAGGCCGTTGAGTGGCCGATAAAATATCCTGAGGCTTTTGAGACTATAGGCACAAGACCCCCAAAGGGCGTGCTGATGTTCGGACCCCCGGGAACAGGAAAGACGCTTCTTGCAAAAGCGGTAGCAACCGAGAGCGAGGCGAATTTCATAAGTATAAAGGGCCCTGAACTCCTGAGCAAATACGTGGGCGAATCAGAGCGGATAGTCCGTGAAACGTTCAGGAAGGCGCGGCAGGCTGCTCCTGCTATAATCTTCTTTGATGAGATAGATTCTATCGTGCCCGCGCGCGGCTCATCTTTTGATAGCGGTGTTACCGAGAGGGTGGTGAGCCAGATACTCACAGAACTTGACGGGCTTGAAGAACTCAAGAACGTCGTAGTTGTGGCTGCCACGAACCGCCCGGAACTGGTAGACCCGGCAATGCTTCGGCCCGGAAGGCTTGACAGGCTTATCTACATAAGACCTCCTGACCAGAGGGAAAGAGAGGTAATATTCAGCATCCACATGAAAGGCAAACCGTTATCACCAGAGGTCGAGGTGGGGAAGCTTGCCGAAAGAACTGAGGGGTACGTCGGGGCTGATATCGAAGCGATATGCCGTGAGGCGGCCATGCTGGCATTGAGAGACCTTATCAGGCCAGGTATGGAACGGGAAGAGGTAAAAGAGTTATCGCACACGGTCGTAATTAAAAAAGAGCATTTTGAGAAAGCTTTTAATATTGTAAGACCTACTCCGTGGAATTTGAAGGAGTACGAACAGATGGTGACTACTTCGAAGGCTATCGATAAATATAAAAAGAAGAAGGAAAACGAACAATGAAAAAAAGCAATGACTTTGACGAATTTATAAAGCAGCTGGAAGAGGCTGTTAAGGATATACAAGATGAGATAACCGCATCGGATATGCCGATCTTCATTGATATTTCAATAAACCTGTGTCCGGCTATGGGCATCGTTCCTGCCGATCACTGTATCCGAAAAGAAGGACGAATACCGGTGGATATTCTTGAGACCGAAAAGAACATTCATGCGCTGATGGGGCTTTCCGGGGTGGATACTGAGGATATAAAACTCTCCCGCAACGGTAAGGCACTTGAGATCACGGCATCCGATAAAGAGGGCGCCCTGAAAGAGACAATCGAGCTGCCTGCAAGAGCTGTTAAAAGAGGCATGAAAGCCACGTATAAGAACGGGGTCCTTGAAGTGGTTTTGAATAAATCGAAGAAGAAGATTAAAGATAAGGGAACCGCGGATAAAAACTGATCATTTAAGAAAGAGTAACTTTTAACCTTTTAACCGCTTATTCAGTGACCACATGGTAAAAGTAGAAGTCATGATGGATGAAAAAGCGGTATATGCCAAGAGCATGCTCAACCTGAGACTGGTAAAATTATCCTGGGCCCTGTTTTTCATACTGGTTGGCGGAAGCTGGATCCTTGATAACGTCCAGCGAATAAATGATACACAGATGTGGGCGCTCATATACGCAGGTAGCGGCGCCATACTGCTTCTGTTGAACGTGCTTCGGATAATCTGGAAAATCCAGATCAGCAGGTTCTCGATCGGGCTCGGTGCTCTGGGATTGATGCTCGGGATCGCGAAATACTACTCGCTGGGTAACATTTCGATACTGGCTGCGATATTTCTGATCATCGGTATTTTCATGCTGTTTGAGGTGCTGAGGAGATAGGCATATCCTTTGATGAGAGGAACAGCGCTACTGAATGTCGGTTTTTTTATTGGGCGACTATCTGTTCCGGTTTGTACAAGTTCGTTGTTTATTTGAGTGAAGGCTTGATACATTATGATTCCGTTACGGAATTAACTTTGTAGATTACCGTAACGGGATTTGACCATTATAATCCCGTTACGGTAATCCTTCGCTTATATCCCGTAACGGAAATTAACCTTATTATTTTTATTCAAACCTCTTATTTTAATTTATGGCGAATCTTCTATACCAGACCCTACATTTATACCCTGGTGAAAGAGCGAGAATAATTTCTGAATCGAAACTTATTCTTGTTTCATCCGAAGGAAGACACTTTAGGCTTAATGTCAGCTAACCTCATGGGAGACAGAACCGATTTAATACAAAACACCGCAAAGAGCGCGAAGAACGCAAAGCGTAGTGAGGATAATCTTTGCGAACTTTGCGTTCTTAGCGGTGAGATTCTTAATCTCCTCAATAGGTAGCTGGAAGCTAACCCTGAGAAATGTCGTATAATCTATCTTATACGACATTTTTATATATACAAAAGGACAATAAATGACTATTATGCAAAACGATGTGCCGCTGGCATTAAAAAAGTTTGAGACCGAAATGAAACTGAGGGGATTCTCAAAACAGACCTCCAAAATGTACCTTTTCTATAATACTAAATTCCTTGAGTACATTAAAAAGTCTCCGGAGGGTGTTGATGATGATGATATAAAGGAGTACCTGGCGCATAAGATGTCAGACCATTCTTTATCAAATGCCTCTATCGCTCTGATCAAAGCCTCGCTAAAATTCTTCTACACCGAAATGCTTGGTAAAAACCTGGAGCTTATTAAAACTCCGAAAGCCTCGAAAAAGTTACCCATCGTACTGACACGGCAGGAAATAAGAGATCTGCTTGATAATACGGAGAACTCAAAGCACAGGCTTTTGATCGAGCTGCTTTACTCCACAGGCTTGCGGCTTTCCGAATGCGTCAACCTGAAATACTCAGACCTCGATTTAAACGATGGCATAGGCTGGGTGCGTATGGGGAAAGGCGCGAAGGACAGGATTTTCATAATCTCCGGCATGTTCAAGAGAGACCTGCTGGAATATAAGGAAAAAAGCGGCTCCGACGGGAAAGGATACATATTCTTGACAAACGGCAAAAAAATGTCGCCGCGCGGAATCCAGCATGCGATCAAGAAAGCGGCGAAGCGCGCAGGCATAGAGAAAGATGTGCATGTGCACACGCTGCGCCATTCGTTCGCCACGCACCTGCTTGAAGACGGCGTGGATATCAGGAAAATTCAGACTCTTCTGGGGCATGCGAACTTGCAGACGACACAGATATATACGCAGGTTTCGAGCGAGGAGATTAAGAAGATAAAGAGTCCGCTGGATCTGCTGTGAGCTTTTACATTGCATTAAGTAGTGGTCATAAAATAGGAGGCAGTGGGCAAGATGGTGGGTATGGTGGTATGAAAAAAGTAATTTTTTTCTTGCCCACTTAGTTCGTATATATACGAACTAAACTATTTATAGTTTACGCCTGATGTAAAGTCAAGAGGTATTGGTACCTCTGGATCATCCGATGAACTACAATGCGGTTTTGTTAGAAAGAAAATATCTTCGTCCGTTCAGATTGATTAAGCTATATTCCGTTACGGTATTTGATAATGAACTTTCCGTAACGGAATAATTCAACTATAATACCGTAACGGAATATAGCTTACCTGAGATCCGTTGGTTCTTCTAGTTTCAATAGTAAGGAGGTAGTGGGCAGAGGAGGGGAGTATGGTGGAAATGAAAAAAGTTGTTTTTTCTGCCCACTATAGTTCGTATAGATACTAACAAAGGTATTTAAAGTTTACGCTGTGTGTAAAACCAATCGAACCAAGCGCTTGTGTATCCTTCTGGTAAGTGCAAGCATGGGGCTGTTTTCCAGTATGCAGATGAGATATCAGCAGGAGGTATTGTAGGCCCAGGATAAGATTTTAGTGGGCAGAGGTGGATTATGGTGGTGGTATGAAAAAAAGTGTTCTTCTGCCCACTATGGTTCGTATAAATACTAACGAAAGTATTTAAAGTTTACGCCTGGTGTATATCCAAGCGGTTCCAATGCCTGCTTATGGATTTAGTAAATGACGGGTCGTTTATATTATAGTCCATAAAACCGACTGATGCATCTAAAGTTGCTGTGGGTTATCTCGCTAAATTCCGTTACGGTATCTTTCTGGGCAAATCCCGTTACGGCAATATATCTGCGTTCATCTGCGCTTACAAAAATTATTTTCCGTAACGCAATATTTAAATATTCCCGTAACGCAATAAGACACTGTATGACCACCAGAAAGTATCTCCGCTGGAAAAAATGCCTGATATGCAACGATTTCGTGAAATTGATGTTCCCTGAGGATGCAAAAAACATGCTCCTCATCTATGAGCCCCAGGAAGGCATGAGCAACGAATCCAAGAACTGGAAGAAAAAACAGCTCGGATACGTCCACAAAAGCTGCCTTAAAAAAGCAAACTCAATGCTAAAGATCAAATCTATCGAATCAGATGACAACGGCGTTGCAGAGGTCGTATAGTGGCTTACAGAGATTTACGCGAGTTCATAGAAGTCCTGGAAAAAAAACACCTTCTGCGGCGCATAAAAACCGAAGTAAGCGCCGAACTTGAGATTACCGAGATCCTTGACAGGACTGTAAAAAGCAACGGTCCCGCGCTGTTATTTGAGAACGTTAAAGGCTATAAAATCCCCGTATTCGCCAACGTTTTCGGTACAATGGAGCGAATGTGCCTTGCGCTGGGTGTGGACAACCTTGATGAGATCGGTGAGCGGATACAGAAGCTCCTGGAATTCGAAGCGCCGTCAGGCATCTGGGAAGGCATAAAAATGCTGCCGCAAGTGGCAGAACTTACATCTTTTGCTCCAAAATATGTAAAATCCGGTCCCTGCAAGGAGGTAATCCTTAAAGAGGACTTTTCGCTTGATGATTTCCCGGTACTGAAATGCTGGCCTCAGGACGGCGGAAAGTTCATCACCCTCCCTCTTGTATTCACCAAAAATCAGAAAACCGGGAAGCAGAACGTGGGTATGTACAGGATGCAGGTTTACGACGGCAAGACAACGGGCATGCACTGGCATATCCATAAACACGGCGCAAGGGATTACGCCGAGGCAAGCGGAAAGAGTGATAGGATCGAGGTCGCTGTCGCCATCGGCGCCGACCCGGCTGTAGTATATTCAGCCACAGCGCCGCTGCCTGATAATATCGATGAGATAATGTTCGCCGGGTTCCTTCGCAAAAAGAACGTGGAACTGGTCAAATGCGAAACAGTTGACCTGTTTGTGCCCGCTCATGCCGAGATTATACTCGAAGGATATGTTGATTCAAAAGAGCGGCGTATCGAGGGACCCTTCGGGGACCATACAGGGTATTATTCACTTGCTGACGAATTCCCCGTATTCCACATAACCTGCATCACCCACCGGAAGAATCCGATATACCATGCAACTGTTGTGGGAATTCCGCCCATGGAGGACGCATACCTCGGAAAAGCCACTGAGAGGATATTCCTGCCTCTCATGAAAACCCAGCTTCCTGAGATAGTGGATATCAACCTCCCGGTAGAGGCTGTTTTCCACAATCTCTGTATCGTGTCCATAAAAAAGCGCTATCCGGGGCATGCTAAGAAAGTAATGTTCGCCCTCTGGGGCATGGGGCAGATGATGTTCGCAAAGACGATAATCGTACTTGACGATGATGTGAACGTTCAGGATATGAGGGAAGTGCTCTGGGCGACCACCACGCGCATGGACCCTGCCAGGGATGTAATAATTATCGACAGGGCGCCGACAGATACGCTTGACCATGCTTCGCCCTTACCCAATCTCGGCTCCAAAATGGGTATCGACGCCACGCGGAAGGGGAAGGACGAGGGCTTCAACCGTGAATGGCCTGATGCCTTAAAGATGGATGAAGCAGTAAAGGCACGGGTAGATACGATATGGAAAGAGCTTGGGTTATAATTTTCAATCAACCTTTGCTCAGGTCTTCGCCGCCGTAGAACAGCTTCTGGGCGGCATTGTATATATCTTCCATACCGTAGCCATATGTGGATGATACCGGGACTATTGTCGGACCTGTGCCGAATGATCTTATGGCGGATAAAAACTCGATGTTCAACTGGCTGCGCATGGTAGGTTGTTCGTTGTGGATTGCATCATCAAGCTCAGGCGGATTCCTGCTCCAGTTCAGTATTTTTTCACGTTCTTCATCAGCAAGTAAATCCGACTTGGTAAGAACGCTGATAAAAGGGACATTGAACCTTACCTCTACAGAAGCCGCATGCAACATCAATGTGATAAAACCTGATGGGGTTTTTGAAATAAGCGGGTCGTAAAGAAAAGAGATCATTGACTTATCAACACCCAGGGAATCGATTATGTACTTCCCGGACTGCCTCAGGATGAAAAGCTCCATCTGGCCCGGCGTATCGATGATAACGTAATCCGTATCGTAGCTGTCGATAATCTCTTTCATTTCATCCATGCTCAGCGCCAGCATATCGGCTGCGATGATCTGGGCGCCGTTTGGCCCTACGCCGTACTCTCTCATGATATTACGCAGCTTTACCCAGTCCCGGATATCGATGTCCGGAACATACGGCGCGTTTTCGATGCCGGGGTCAAGGTTCACAGTTATTGCATCATACCCCTGCCCCTGCATCCAGCCTGCAAAGGCATTTGTGAGCGTGGATTTGCCGCTTCCTGCCGAGCCGATAAAATAAAGGTTAATCATTGCTATCAGGGGAATAATATCTGTAATGAGAGAAAAGAGTTGTGATGTTAGCCAGATTGAAATTATACTTGGGTTTTGTAGTTATCAAGCATAGCCTGTTCGCCATCCCGTTCGCATATCTTGGCGCCTTCCTTGCGAGCAGGGGAGTTCCTGAGCTTCGCATCCTGTTCTGGATCGGACTCGCATTTTTGGGCGCACGGAGTGCTGCGATGGCGCTGAATAATCTTATAGATAAGGACATAGATGCAAAGAACCCGCGAACTGCTAACCGTGAACTCCCTGCCGGGAAGATTTCGTTACGCGAGGTATGGGGGATCATATTTGTATCCTATCTGTTGCTGTTCTATTCTGCCTACAAATTAAACTCGCTGTGCCTGATGTTCGCGCCCATTATCCCGGTTACGTCAATTGTCTATCCGTATCTTAAGCGGCTCTTCCCCGTGTCGCATTATGTACTTGGGCTCAACCTTGCGTACGCGCCCGTGGGAGGCTGGCTGGCTGTAACCGGAGTTTTTAATTATCCTTTCGGCGCCCCGGAAATTGCAATGCTACTGCTGCTTTTCGCTGTTACTTTCTGGGTAGGGGGATTTGATTTGATATATTCACTCCAGGACATTGATTTTGATAAGAAAGAGGGGCTTTATTCCGTACCCTCGGTTTATGGGGTGAAAAATACGCTTTTGCTGTCGTTCGCGTCGCATATTTTGATGCTGGGGCTGCTGGTCGGGCTGATGCTCGTATTGAGGCTTGGGATTATTTTCAAGGCGGGGCTGGTGATAATTGCGATTTTGATATGGTATGAGCATACGCTTGTTAAGGCGGATAATTTTACCAATGTTCCTGTGGCGTTCTTTAATGTGAATGCGGCTGTAAGTCTGAGCCTGCTGGTTTTTACGGTGGCGGACGTGCTAATAAAGTTTTAGCAAAATATATGAAGTTAAATGTCTCAATTTAAAAAAATTGGGGCTGCTAGTATTCATTCACAAATTTTTATATATCTTCATAAAAAGGCTTTTCTCAGAGATCTCGCTCTCAGTTTTGAGCCCGTATACTTCGAACAGGCTTCCAATAAATATAATGAACATTTGAGAAGTCCTGATATCAAGGCCGTGGATCATTTTCAGTGTATAATAATTACCACTATCCACATAATTTACCGTATCGGCTATCTTTGCCGCCTTGAGGAAAAAGATAACTCCATCCAGGACTTCTTCCAAACTGCATTTCTTAAGAGGCTTCTGATAGTACCATGATATCATGTGCTCAGCGATTTTTTGGTTTGTCACTATCTTTATAATGCGGTTAACATCTGCGCCCTCCAGTAATGTTTTAAATGCATCTCTATGGAGAACACATGCTGATTCTGTCCCCTTGCCTGTGAGCACCCAAACTTGCTCAGCTGTGAATTGTTCTGAGCTTCGTCTCGTATCGTTCTCCAGGCTTTCCAGAGCAAATTCCAGGGCTTTTTGCTGAGTCTCAAATTTTGCTGTGTATTTTTTTAAGAGTTCCCAATGTTTTGCTGATATAGTTGTACAGACGCGTCGCTTATTCATTTTTCCCACCATATATTTTGCGTTATTATTTCTTTTAATTAATAAAGTTATCCGTGCGCATATTATGCGCATGATATCAGGACAACATTTTTATCAATGCGCATTCCTGTCTGGATAATGCCGCTGTAACGGAGGGTTACAGAGGGAAGAATTGCTCGATACGTGTCAGTCAGAGATTGTTTAATAACAATGACGATACGAGGTGGTGGTTAATTTGGTCAATGGGGTGGTTCTTCACCGGGGAGAAATAGATATTTCTCCCCTTCAAATACTACAGTGTTATGAAGGTAAAAATGGTTTAAGAGCCTTAAACCATGTACACTTATTTAAAATATTTAATTTATTTTATATCAGGAAGTATTTTGATAACTTCCATCACTATAATCGCCGAAAAAAAGTCCCCGAAAATAGCAGGCATTATGATGTCCCTGCCCGTTATCACTTTCCTCTCGCTGCTGTTCATGGCTATTTCTCAGGGAGTGGGCTTCTCAAGCAAAGCCGCTATCTGGAACCCGATCGGGGCTATTGCAGACCTGGTGTACATGGGTCTGTTTGCTGTCGGGATAGGGCTGCCCGGATACATTCAAAAGAACACAGGTAGAAGAGAAAGTAAATATGGCAAAAATGAAAAAATTACAGAGATATTAGCCGGGCTATTATTCGGGTTTACAGGATATTTCCTCTTTATTTTGATTTCCAGCAAATTCCAGATAGCCAGCGGCTGGATATCCCTCGCATATCTGTGGATTTCTGCTATTATTTTTTACGTACTTTTTAAAAAACTGAAAGAGATAAAGTTAGAAAAACCGCAACTGGTATCTGCAAAAGAGATCCTTTTCAGGGGCTTGTTCGGAGGTGGCGTCGTGGCTGCTGTAATGATCCTCGGTGATTCTGCAGGACATATGTGGGGCGGGCTGTTCTCATCATTTCCCGGGACAATTACCCCGGTGCTTGTTCTTCTTCACCTGAAGAACGGGAAGGATATGAGCTGCTGTGTTATTAAAAGCGCTCCTATAGGATTGAGCGGTACAGGGCTTTATTCCTGCATGGTGTGGCTCTTATATCCCGTTTACGGCATCATTATGGGAACGCTTGTATCGTATCTTGTGGTTTTTGTTTTCCTGTTTATATTGTTTTTTGGATTAAAAAGGGGAATTGAGGAGATGTAGGGTTTGAAAAAAGAGGCTGCCTTCTAAGTAGTCCATGGATTGATTTGGTTGAACACCGCAAAGGGCGCAAAAAACGCAAAGCCTGACAGCAAAAATCTTTGCGCCCTTTGCGTTCTTTGCGGTGACCCCGGATTGCCTATCCGAAACACTGAATACCAATAACAGCATATAACACCGCAACCCCTAAAATGCAAAAAATACACATCCTCGACGATGCCACCATCAACAAGATCGCAGCAGGCGAAGTGATAGAACGCCCCGCCTCCGTGGTCAAGGAACTGATCGAAAATTCTATAGACGCAGAAGCTTCTGACATCCGCATCGAAGTGATCCGGGGCGGAAAGAAACTGATACGCATCACCGATAACGGCAGCGGCATGAGCAAGGAAGACGCAGCCCTTTCTTTCGTGAAGCACTCCACAAGCAAGATAAGCAGGAGCGAGGATATTGAAAACGTAATGACAATGGGATTCAGGGGAGAGGCGCTGTCCTCCATTACGGCCGTGGCAAAAGTGGAGATCATTACAAAGATAAAGGATGACTTAGCCGGTACAAAGGTCATGGTTCACGGCGGAAAACCGGAGGGCATAAGCGAAACAGGAGCGGCGGATGGGACCTGTATCACGGTCGAAGAGCTGTTCTATAACACCCCTGCAAGGAAAAAGTACCTGAAATCCGACACTACGGAACTTGCGCATATCACCGATATCGTGACAAAGAACGCTCTCGGTCATAACGATATCTCTTTTACCCTGCTCCATAACGGGAATGAGATACTGCGCTCGCCCGCCTCGGAGCTTCGGGATACGATAATACATATTTACGGGCAGGAGGTCGCAAGAGCGATGGTCGCTGTTGATTTTGACTCCAGGTTCGCAAAGGTTACAGGGTTCGTATCAAAACCTGCTGTCACAAGAGGCAGCATCGATTCCCAGTCATTTTACATAAACAACAGGAGCGTCGGCTCAAGGGCGCTAAGCTTAGCATTGAGGGACGGGTACGGTACACTTATCCCTAAAGGGCGTTTCCCCGTAGCAGTTTTAAAGATTTTCATTGATACAAAAGAAGTCGATGTCAACGTACACCCGACAAAGAACCAGGTCAGGCTTAGCCATGAGAGGGAGGTCTCAGATGCGGTGTCCGAAGCTGTGAAGAGAGCGCTTTCAGATGAGAACCTTACACCTGACCTTGCACCTGCTGTAAAAATCCAGGCTGCACAATCATTGCTTTCTGAAGAGGCTCCGCAGAGCCAGATGATTGTAAGGGAGGAGCCTGCTTTTAAATACTCTGCAAAAGATACTGAGCGAAGGCTCAGGCAGACAGAGCGATATATCACAGACGACCTGAAAATCAAGACCGACGAAGCGCCGCAGGTAAAAATCCTCGGGCAGGTGGGGAGCCTGTACGTCATCGCGGAAACATCCGATGGACTGGTAATAATAGACCAGCATGCGGCGCATGAGCGCGTCCTTTTTGAACAGGTGAGGGAATCAAAGCGCTCGGATTCGCAGGAGCTTATTGTTCCCATCAACCTCGAACTGGAGCCAAGGGAGAAAGCGCTGATGAAAGAGAGCATCCCGTATCTTGAGGAGTTCGGTTTCAGGATATCCGGGTTCGGGCCCGATACCTTCGCGGTCACAGCAGTCCCGGACGTCCTGGGAAAGCTTGAAGACCCGGGGCTGGTGCATGATATAATGGCCGACATACTCTCGGAAGGAAAAATAAAAGACGACACAGGCATCTTTGAGCGCATAACGAGAAGTATCGCATGCCGGGGCGCGATAAAGGCAGGGGCGGACTGTTCATCCGACCAGATGGAAAGCCTTATAAAACAGCTTTTCAAGACCGAGAACCCGTATACCTGTCCCCACGGCAGGCCTACGATGATATCCTTTAACAGGCAGGAGCTGGATAAACTGTTCAAGAGAAGTTGATTGAAGTTAATTCGATCTCATAAACTTCGCTATCTTGTCAGTATCCTCCTTTTTCAGCCTGAATTCCTGGTTCCATCCTCCCGACCATGAATTGTCCGCCTGGAAATCATTCGCATCCTGCGGCGTGTCAAAGATGTATATGGTTGCATTATAGAACTCAGCAGAAGTGAACGGTTGACCGTTTATATTGAATTTCGTATTATCATTGGTCACGATCTTCGGTATCGTGGCTTCAAGGTAATAATAACCTACACCCTCTATATCCCGGCGCATGTAATTTGATGAGTTCCCGACATCGCTTACCTTCAGCGCCAGCCATGCATGCTCCCTCTGGTAAGAAACAACTATTTTCGGTGCCACATGGTAATTTGTCCTTATGTAATCCCAGAAATATACGGACATCCTGGAGCAATCAAGTTCATCCGCCTGGTACAGGCTGTTCCATTTTTTCTCATAAAAAGAACTCAGGTTAAGGCCTATCCTGTCGATAAGCAGCTCGCTCTTATTTGCTTCCAGACGAGCATCCGGTGAAGTGCCGTTCGTTTTGCCGGATAATTGTGACCTGCTGCTATTTCCTGCATCGGGTAAAGTTTCGCCGGTTTTATCTGATACGGGAGATGTGCCGTTATCTCCGAATCCGGCAGGTGTATTTGTACCGGCTACTGCTGGTACGGAATGTCCTTCAGGTGCGATGTCGTTATTCCCGCCTGCCCGGTAATCAGCCCGGGGCTCGATACATCCGCTGATGAATACGATGAGCAGTACGAGGATAATTGTTCCTTTATTCATATTTCTTCTTCTAATTATTTATTTACATAACTAATAATCGTAAAAATATATAACGCTTGCTTTAACTTCTATCCGGTTCGAAGCGACCGCTACATTTTTCAAGTCCATAGCGTAATAAGAGGTAAAATGAGGTACTATATGTCAAATAAATTCGTACTGCTGTTGATTTTTCTAATTACAGCAGTTTTTATCTCAGGATGTATCGACGGAAATAAAACCCCGGTTAACACCACAGGACAATCTTTGATCCCGACAACGGGTCTGCCTGCGGGTTTCACATATATGGGTACGCATGACGTGGAAGTGGAGATCGGCGGCAAATCGGTCAATGCCACAGAAGGCGTTTACAGGAAAGGCGAGGACGATATTTATATCCAGGTAATCGGGACTGAAAATCCCGGTGCGCTCCTGGAACAGTACAAGGCGGATTTTAAGAAAAAGTTCGGAGACAAATATAATCCCTTCGAGGATATCTCTCTTAATGGGCATACAGCCACAAAAGTCGCGGATTTCACAGTAATGAAAGGGCAGCCGGTAACAGTTTACAGTGTAACATGGACAATTGAAAAGTCAATGGTAATAGTCGGCTCATCTTCCAATCTCCAGGAAGTGAAAGATCTTGCGACCGCAACAGGTCATTAGAGTAAACCCATCATTTTGTGCGTCTGCGGTATAGAGCGCACATCTTTTAATTTTTTCGCGGCAAAATCCATCAGTTCAAGCAGCAGACGCGATGGCACCGCTTTATTTGAAGTTACAGGCTGAAGGATGAACGGGATGTTCTCATCTATGGACGCGATACCGTCCACGGCAGGAGATATCGACCTGATAGTGGTTTCAGGGAGTATCACAAGCTTCACAAATGTCTCGGATGTCCCGTTCAGTATGGAGATGGTCTCAAGCTCGTTTTCCAGCAGTTCACTGTAATTATCGGCAGCACGGTGTTCAGGCAATTTTATGTCGCATGAAGAGATCGAAATCACATCTTTTAATTCACGGGCTTTCTCAGGGAGTCCTGAGTTCGTCTCAAGGTACAGCGGATAACCGGCATCAAGTGTTTTAATAAAATCCGCATGGATCAACGGTTCCCCTCCTGTCAGGGATATGTGCTTTGTTGAAGGCGTCCATAATTTCCGGATTATTTCCGCAACATCATCCCTGCTGAGAGGGTTAACGACATGGTAGAAATCGCCTTTTCCCGGTGTTTTCTCGATCCTGCATCTTTCTGAAACGTTCCTAGTTTGCGGGGTATCGCAATATTCACAGCGAAGCTGGCACTTTGAGAATCTGACGAATACCTGGCGCACGCCTGCGTAAGGTCCTTCGCCCTGGATCGAATTAAATATCTCGCTTATATTTGCATGCATCAAATATTACGTTTGATCCTATCTGACCAGGTCAATCCCGTACCTCGCTGTAGTTATATTCCCGGTAGTATTCTTACCCATTATCTGCGGGGACTTAACGCCGGTGACAACGATCATCGTCCTTATGACATGCTCAAGCTCGGGATCGACCGTTGCGCCCCATATCAGCCTTGCCTTGGGGTCAACGCGCGTGTAGAGTTCGTTCACTACGCTTTCGGCCTCGGATATTGTCATATCAGGTCCGCCGACGACATTGACAAGCGCGCCTGTCGCACCCGATACATCAACGTCCAGCAGCGGGCTTCTAAGCGCCTTCTGTACGGATTCAATGGCTTTGTTCTCGCCTTCAGCCTCGCCAAGACCTATCATGGCTACGCCGCTTTTCTGCATTATGACCCGCACATCCGCGAAATCAAGGTTAACAAGACCCGGCTTGGTGATAAGTTCAGTGATCCCTTTGACCGCTCTCATCAGCACTTCATCGCATACCTTGAACGCCGCCTGGAGAGGGAGATGGGGTACGACCTCAAGCAGCTTATCGTTCGGGACGACGATCACGGTATCAACGACATCGCGCAGCCGCTCAAGTCCTGCTTCCGCATTTTCCATACGGATATTCCCTTCGACCGAGAATGGCAGCGTTACTACGGCGATGGTCAGGGCTCCTGAGTCCCGTGCCACTTCAGCGACTACCGGAGCTGCACCAGTACCAGTTCCGCCGCCGAGACCGCAGGTCACAAAAACCATATCCGCATTCCCGACAGCTTTCTCTATCTGTGCTTTTGATTCCTGAGCAGCATCCTGGCCTATCTGGGGGATGCTTCCTGCTCCAAGTCCTCTCGTCCTGCTCCTGCCTATCAGGACTTTTTTCCTGACCTTGATATTGAGAAGATGCTGGGCATCGGTATTGAGCGCATAAAGCTCAGCTCCGATTATACCTTCCTCCGACATTCGCTGGATCGTATTCGAGCCCGATCCTCCGCATCCTATTACAGAAATATTCGTTTTCAGTTCCTGAAGAATCGCCAGAAGTTCCTCATCCGTATCCCCGATGACCGGCATTTTTGATTCTCCAGCTCTTGCAATTGCCTCACTTATTATCGATTCCATTTTCTTCATCCCTCAATCGTAACTCAATTTAATAATTCTTTTATTGGTTTTATATACCATTTCTGGATTTATAGTTTTTCCATCTATAATCACGGATTTGCCCTGGGCGAGTTTACCGAACATCGGCCCTTCGGTTATTCCAAGAGATATCGCACTTTCAGGACTGAACTTTTTCTCTGTTATTTGCAGTGTCCCTTTATTCACATCGACTTCGCAGTGTTTTTTAAGGATAGCCACGCACTCGTTCGCCAGTTCTTCAGCCGCCAGTCTCGCGCAGTTGCTGTCCAGGGCTATTATTACATGGGCGAACCTGCCGTCCTCATTTTCAACATATGCGATATTATGGTCTGAAAGGAATTTCGTAAGACGCTCTTTATCAAGCTTTTCGGCTTCCGATAAAAGAGCGGGGCTTATCCGCGCCACCTTTACCTTCGGGCATATGCAGTCCTGGCATGATAAGATTTCGCATTTTATCTTATCCGTGATCCTGGGGCGGCCATTCGGGCATACTTCTCTTATTTTATTCCGAAGCTGCTGGCAGAACTCCCAGGGTATCCCGTCCATATCCCTTATATCGCTCTCTTTGAGCATCTCAAACCCGATGCTCTCTATCAATGCGCCCAGTCTTTCGCGCTGTTCCGCTTTCATCGATTTCCTGTCCAGGTAAGCAAAATCGGCATTTGATCTCTTGAAAGCCTGCCGTATCAGTTCCTCATCAAGTTCCGCAAGCGCATGGGTCGGGAATATGTGCCCGAACGTGACACCTGTCTCAAAGATGAGCGAAGTCTGCCTCGGTGCATAATGCGTGCCTCCGAAACCCACTGCGACAGGCGAGTCGGTGTCTTTCAACATCATTATCGCATTCGCAACTATCCTCCCGGCGGCTTCATCAAGCCACTGCTTTTCATCGCTCCCGATCTCAATGAAAACCGAAGGTACCTCTATATCGCTCGGTCCGTGATGCGTGCACTCAAGAGTTACCTTGTATTCTTCGTTCCCGCACAGCATTTTAAGGGAGCGGAGAAGCGAACGGACAGCCTGTGGCGCGGCAACTGCCAGTTGCTTTTGCTTTCCCCCGAATTTTGCTTCACCCGCATTCCCTGTTGAGTGGACAGTCAGGATAGCCCTGCCATCTTTGCTCCTGTGCTTGGATGCGAAAATAATGAGACCCGCCGGAAGCCCGCGTTCCACCAGTTTTTTATCAAGCCCGTCCTGGAATATGAGGGGCTCTTCTATTTCCACTATCCTGTAACCTTTGAATTCAAAAACAGAATAACCGGAGCCTGAACCTGCAGGCTCCCATTTTTTGAGAGCTAAAAGGTTATTTTTGATATTCCGGCTGGCCCTGTCCTGGGTTGAACAAACTATTGTTATCTTTGTTTCACCGCTCAAAACACTGCCTTCCGGACGATATCAAGCTCAATCGAAATCGCTGCCTGTTATGAGCTTCTTATCGACTATGGCATAGTCTTTCGCAGCTCTTACGGCCTCAAACGGGATAAGGATAAAACCGTCCTGCGTCTTGTATTTTGAAGTATCGATTACTGCAGATGGTTTAACCAGCAGGTATAACAACTCTCCTGTATGGGTCTCCATAATTACATTGTTGGCTGTTCCCAGCTCTGATCCGTCTGTAAGCATTACCCTCTTGTTTGCCAAGTTTTTTGCAAGTATCTTCGCCATAAAAATCCCATCTTCAGTTATCTATATCCTATATAAGACTTCTGTTCCTGTTTTGCCCCGCCCTGGAATTGCACTTTCAGCTTTTCGTAATATTCAACCATACCTTCTACAAGTGCAGGTCTTACCTTCTTCAGTGAATCGCGGAAATGTCTCATCTCGACTTTCTCAATATCGAAATTTTCCCGCAATGCCAGCATCACCGCTTCCCTGCACAGGGCTTCGATATCCGCGCCTACGTAATTATCGGTAAGGTCGGCTAACTCTTCCACGCTCACGTCATCTGCAAGCGGGACATTTTTCAAGTGTATCTTGAATATGTTGACTCTTCCAGCCCTGCTTGAAGGCCCTACGAACACCAGCCTGTCAAACCTGCCTGAACGGATCAGCGCAGGGTCGATTATCTCAGGTCTGTTCGTTGCGGCTATCACCACGACGTTCTTCAGGGTCTCGATGCCGTCAAGCTCGGTCAATAACTGGTTGACCACGCGCTCTGAGGCTTTTGAGCCAAGCTCCATTCCCCTTATCGGGGCGATAGCATCAAGCTCGTCAAGGAACAGCACGCATGGCGCTACCTGTCGGGATTTTTTGAAGACTTCCCTGATGGCTTTCTCGGATTCGCCAACCCATTTGGATAAAAGTTGCGGGCCCCGGACACTTATGAAATTGGCTGAACTTTCATTCGCAACAGCTTTCGCAAGAAGGGTCTTACCCGTACCCGGCGGACCGTAAAGGAGAATACCTTTCGGGGGCTGGATACCCATTTTTTCAAACCTCTCGGGATTTTTAAGAGGCCATTCGACTGCTTCTATTATCTCCTGTTTTGCTTCATCAAGCCCGCCTACTTCATCCCAGGTCACCCTGGGTACTTCAACAAGCACTTCCCTCATCGCCGACGGCTCGACGTCCTTATGCGCAGAATCAAAATCACCGGCCGTGACCTGCATGCTGTTAAGTACCTCCCTCGGGACAGCTTCATCGAGTTTTATCTGAGGAAGGTATCTGCGCAGGGCTTTCATTGCCGCTTCCCTTACGAGAGCGGAAATATCAGCCCCAACGAACCCATGGGTCCTGTCGCCAATATCTTCAAGCTTGACATCTTCGGCAAGCGGCATGCCCCGCGTGTGTATCTGGAGGATCTCTATCCTCTCATTCCTGTCCGGCACACCGATCTCGATCTCGCGGTCAAACCTGCCAGGGCGGCGAAGTGCAGGGTCGATGGCATCTATGCGGTTGGTCGCTCCTATGACAACGACCTGTCCCCGCTCTTCAAGACCGTCCATCATTGTAAGAAGCTGCGCAACTACCCTGCGCTCAACTTCACCCGTTACTTCTTCCCTCTTCGGGGCAATGGAATCAAGTTCATCTATGAATATAATGGAGGGTGCTTCCTTGTTTGCCTGTTCGAACAGCTCCCGCAGTCTCTGTTCGCTTTCCCCGTAATATTTGCTCATTATCTCAGGACCGGCGATAGAGAAGAAATTGGCGCCCGATTCGTTTGCAACAGCCCTGGCTATGAGCGTTTTCCCGGTACCGGGAGGACCGTACATCAGCACGCCTTTCGGGGATTCGATGCCCAGTTTCTCAAATATCTCCGGATGCTTCATAGGAAGCTCAATCATTTCGCGCAGGCGCTGTATCTCGTCGCTTAAACCGCCGATATCCTCGTAGGTTATACCCGTTCCTGTTACCTCAAGTACTACGGGTTTTTCCCTGAGCTTGATATCCGTGCTTTCCGTGACTAAAATTATGCCTTCAGGTTCCGCCTCGATGGCAATGAGGGGAATCGTCTGGCCTGTCACCACGCGTCCCAGGAAAGGATGGGCCATCGTGCTCATTACTGGAATTATATCTCCCTTGACTATCGAACGTTTCATTATCTGGCGTTTTACCATTTCCTCCGCCTCGCCACCGAACTGGATAGATGTGCCTTCAGGCGGCGCCAGGACGACCTTGTTCGCTATCTTGACCTCTGTTTTCTTTACCTTTACATTATCGCCGATGCCCGCGCCCGCATTCTGCCGGATAAAACCGTCGATGCGAATGATATCCTGATCCCAGTCTATGCGGTCTGCACGCCAGACTTTTGCGGATGTGCGTTTCTTTCCTTCGATCTCTATGATATCTCCAGGAGTAAGCTGCAAGACCATCATCGTATGCGGGTCAAGGCGCGCTATACCTCTTCCGGAGTCGTTCGGGTAGGCTTTGGCTACCGAGAGCATTATTTCATCCATTATTATTTCCCCTCAGATATTTTCGATAGTTTATTCAAGATATGTATTAAAATAGAGTACGGCTACTTAATTGTTTCGCAGGAATTTGGGATGTTTGCATGACTTTTGTGGTAACAGGGGAAAAATGGCTGATTTTCGGTACTATGGTAAAGTTCGAAAATAACCGTAATATCCATGAGAAACAAAACCGCAGATAAACGCAAATGAACACAGATTTATAGTGGAGCATCTGCGTTTATTCGCGTTCATCTGCGACTGATTGTTCGTAAATTACAGAAGTTTTGGCTTACTGATACTGAATTTGGTACTAATCTGCCTGCACTAATCCGAATCCATATGTCTTATCTCTTCCAATATCACCCAGATCGATTGCATCATAATCCAGAGTATTACGAATTTCCTGCTGAGTCATAGATAGGTTTTCACTTTTAATTAATGCCGCCGTGCCGCTCACAAAAGGCGCTGCCATCGATGTGCTGCTTTCATTCATATAACCGCCATTAACCATGTAGAGTATATATCTACACCCTTTGCAGCCAGTTCTATTACTTCTATAAGAAGAACTCAGCAAATCTTAGACTTGGATGAAAATAAATTCCATACAAGCCCCTTTCTTCATTTAATCTTAGCTCCGTTCCTCACCAAACAAATAACCTACATTGGTGTTAATGATTTTTTCATCGCTATCTAACTGTTGCATTATGTGTTTACTTTCTGTTTGAGGGGTTTCAGGTCCATATAACAATTCCACAGCCATTGTCTTTTTAAATGGTATATCACTTGATTTAAGTCTGAAAAGAACATTGTTGTCGGACATAACCCAAATCCCAGCAGTAAAGTTCCCACCAGTAATTTTTAGTTTCTCCGAAAGTCTAACAGATTCTTCCTCAGCTAGGCGGTTCTTGATAACTTCAAAATCGCCTTTAGAAACGCTTACATAATATTGAGGATATGAAAAAACACTTTTTATAGAGCGAGGCTTAGGTATATTGTATCTTGAGATTCTCTCTTTTGCCTTTTTTTCTGTGGTCTGACTATCGAATACAACACGTACAAACCAATTACCGCTTGAATTTATCTCTATCGGCTCCTCTCCTGTAACAGTTCTGCCTCGTATCTTAATGGGAGTTTGATTGCCTTTATCTGTATAATTCTCTATTATCTTCTCATATCTAAAGTTTAAATCAGTCTCTGATTTTTCCTTTGCCTCACGATTTATATGAGATATGTAAACAACTGATAGCATTACTATGATAAATATTCCTATTATATAATATTTCATTTTATTCATATTAATCTCTTAGGGTAAACGAGTTAAAAAAATAAATATCTATGTAATTTCAATATACATAGATATTACCGTAATTAGGAAGGAACCAATAGTCAGTGATTTCCCAGTATATATCTCCTTGGTTGACAGGATAGGGGTCTAAGATATATAATCTGTTATACGCATATGTATCATAACCTGCAACTGTTCGCACATGCACGATAGAGATTAAGTTTGCAAACGGTAAGCCAGCATTAATCATATCTACCATATCTTGCCAGACGACAGAAACAGCTTTTGAATTCGACTTACCCAGGTCATTCTGATAATAATTCAACATACCGCTTATATTGGTGCCAGTGGAGGTCGTCCACATCCTTCCAGCAATATAAGTTTGTGTGCGACTTACACCATAATAATTAGCAATCATCTGTCCAACGGCGGGCGCACAATAATTAGCTTGCTCCTGCGCAAACAGATTGACGTTGAGAACGTTCATTGATTGCGTTGTAACCAGGGGATTTGAACTATTAATTCCATTAGAGTGTATTTTTACTGCTAATTCGCCGAACTTTTTATCATTTTCCTCCCAGGCAGATATGCGCTTTACCTTTTCCTCCTCAGGTATACTTTCATAGAAAGACCACACGCCTGGTTCATTATCCTTAGGCATCCTGTCCGGGATAATTGAGTAGTCATAAGCATCTATAAACATCCGCTGCTCTTTATTTGTCTTTATGTCGCGTAACTGCACCATTATCCCGATTTTCGGATAACTATAAGATACCAGTGTGGTTGAAGTGATCTCACTATCTTTGTAATTTTCCTTTGCATTCTTTTTTGCCATCTGTAACGCAGCATCAGAATCCAATGAAAGAGGCTTGAGTCCTATAGTCACGATTGATGACCCGAATACCTTACTTGCACTGGTTTTGATTGATCCAACGCTCTTTCCATCTTTTTCAACTGAGAATTGATAATAGAGTTTCTTGCCATTTATATCATAAATGATCAAAGGTTCGGGATTTATTACTGCACCTTTCCAGTCTGTGCCCTTAAGTCCTGGAGAGCCTTCCGCCACAAACTCCAATAAAGCAATGGTAGCATGTTCTCTTGCTTTTTCTATTGCGACATAGTTATTAGTAACTATATCCGATTCATTCTTCGCGCTTACCGCTGGTACAAACGCCATGCTCACCAGCAGCAACGCCGCAAGCATCGCGCCTAATTGCATTCCTTTACTTCTCTTCATATTTATTATTCCTCCATTTGTATTTCCTTCGATTCTTTGCTGCTCTCAGGCGCGGCGCTGGCTCTATGGATTTTTAAAGCTTTCATGGCTGACTATTGTTTTAACAAGTTGTTTTTCATCGATGTTAGATTTTATAACGATGATATAACACCCAGGCAAGTAATTCTTTTTTGTTTCTATAAATTCACTATATACGAAATCATTATTTACAAAAGCAAAGCTATCAATCAAATCGAGTTTTTCAGTGTTATTAACCTTAACATCAAAACTTGATTTATTGAACCCATTCGAAATAATTAATGTTCTATATTCCTCAAAAGCTTGTTGCGCTTTTTGTTTATCTGGATAATAGAAGGATGAAATGTATATTCTATCTTTATATTTAACAGAAAATTTTTCATTATATCCATGAGGTTCGTAAAATGACCAATTATATTCTTCCCAAGGAGGGTAGACAACTAATTTACCATCAAGCTCATATCCTCTAAAGATCAAAGCGTACATCGGAATCTGTTTCCCTTTAGGACCAATCGAAATTGCGTTGAATACTAAATTAAGGGAAACGATTGATACAGCAATGAGAACAAAAAAGCTAAGAAATAATATCTTTCTATCACCAGAATAGAGTCTCATGGAAACCAGATACCATACACTTATAATAATTACAAAGAACATTATATAAGTGAGAGGAGTGAATAAGCCCAATGGAAGTCCTAACCGTAAAAATTTTTCTGCTATATCCATACTTATAAATGTGAATACAAAAAGTAAACCAGCAGAAATTCCCAAGATTACAGATACGATAGAAAGCAGAATTTTATTAGATTTCATTTGATTCCTTCTTCTTTATTCTAATTTGTACAAACATATTATTTTCAAAAATTAAATAATTGCTTATATTCTAAAAAAAGAAGTGCAGTTATGATGGAACTGCACTAGTGAAAAGGTCTCCTATTGTATTTCCTATATCAATTAAGTGGAAACTTTGATCCCACGTGTCATGGACCAGCGCCAAATGCTGTTCCGGTGATGTTGAGTCAGAATATCCAACGCCTGTTACACTGTGGTCATCGTATGGTCCACCATTATCTATCCATATACTTATTACCATAGGTCTACTGTTACCTATTTCCGATTTATATACTGGCCATCCGATTGCTTCTGTATAGTAATTGGATGAGCTGAATGAGTATCCATGGTTCGCTGTTACTGTCGTGATACCGCCAGCTATATCCCAAGGATAAGTTGCCCCATTTGAGTCGGTCCCCATAGCATTGGCGAGTTCATCAATTAAGGTATTTCCTGTAGGCAATGAAGTATATCCTCTGGTATCATGCCAGTATCCCAGCACCATTCCTGCCGCAGTAGGTGAGCAGCCTCTATACCACAAATAATATGGGACACCAGAAACAAAGCCACTCGAATATGCAGCTATTTGCACATCGTTCAATTTATTGTTTTTTATTTTTTGGTTTATCTGATTCCATTGCTCAGATATTGCTTTTTCTTTTTCTGGACTTAGCATGGAGACTTTATCTCCTGAAATAACTTTATCTGTCCTTAAATCAACTATTATTTTCTTGCCATTGGAGTTATACTCGATGCCATAATCAAAATTACGTAAGAATATGTATTTGTATTCTTGGCTGTTATCATTGTACAGTTTGGATAGTTCTTTTGCTTTTACTAATAGATCTGCACTCTTGTGAGCAGGCAACCCATCGAATATTTCAACCAGTGGTGTATATTTTTCTGTAGCTCCAATTACCATCACACCGTAATTTCTTTGCTCTATAGTGCCCGCGTATTCCCTATTGATCGTTGCATTTTCTTTTTTCTGTACTGTGAAAACATAAACAGCAGGGTTGCTATCCAATCCATAATACAGCTTTGAATCAATGATGTCCGTATTGTTTATTCCCCATATGTTAGCACTATATTGACGCGCCAGCTTTTCAGCCGTGTTTAAGTTTGCGCTTGCTGTCGTAACGGGCACAAACATCATGCTCAGCAACAGTAATGCTGTTAGCATCGCGCCCAATTGCATTCCTTTACTTCTCTTCATATTTTATTCTCCTTTTATATTTTCTCTTCTTTGCTGCCCTCAGGCGCGGCGCTGGCTTTAAATAACTTCAAAGCTAACATTACCATGCCTTCGGGCAACATGGGGCTCAGCCTCATCTTTGTCGAAATGCGCTGAACCCCACGTTTTTCTGGATGCAAAAACCAAGTGCAATCAGATTTTTGATTTTTCAACCTTGTCACCCTCGGTTTACAACCCAATTTTTAGATGGAGCAGGGGGTATATATTATTTTTGGTTTATAGATTATAATTTATTTAAAAATTACAATGGCGTTAAAAATTACAATGGTGTTAAAATTTTTAATGACATTGTAATTTTCAAGACGTTTGAAATATTAAGCAGCTACATAGCTGCTAATGCATTTGATACTACCCAGCTGCTTGCACTAATCCGAATCCATATATCTTATCTCTTCCAATATCACCCAGATCAATTGCATTATAATCCAGAGTATTACGGATTTCCTGCGGAGTCATTGATAAATTATTACTTTTAATTAATGCCGCTACGCCGCTCACAAAAGGCGCTGCCATCGATGTACCGCTTTCATTCGCATAACCGCCGTTTAACCATGTGGAATAAATATTCACACCTGGGGCAGCAAGTTCTATTTTGGCGCCGTCTGCGCTCCATACCGGCGCAATGTTATTATAATCAATCGCTGAGACAGCAATCACAGATTCGAATTTCGCAGGGTAGAGGACATCATCTGTACTTAGGTTTGCGTCTCCGCTGTTGACATTCCATTCCATCGATTGTATTTATCAAAATACTCTTTTAATGATTTCTCTAAGGGAGAATAATAATTTTTTGCTTCCTCCGTAAAGATCCCACTATTTATATAACACGGAGAAGTGACTATGATATATTTCTTTGTTTCATCAAAGTATATGGGAATACACAAGGAGTAAATTTTTTCTTTGTCTATGATCTCCATAATCTCTTGTTTTTTTGTAATATCGTAAAAATAAAGTCGAAGCGATGGATTATACTTCTTATCAGTTTTCACACCCGGATAATATTCAATCTCTTTATTGAGGTTGGCAATATTCACAATAGCTACAGGTTTCCATAGACCATGAGGTCTTTCTATTTCTTCTAAATTTTGAGTTATAATCGTATAGTTCCAGCCTTCGGGAATACCTTCTCCTATATTCAATATCTCATCTCCGAGTTCTTCTTTTGTTTTCTCTTCATTGATACATCCGCTAATTAAAATAATTCCCATTAATGAAAATGCTGTAATTAGTAAAAATTTTGGAGTCATCATTATATTTTATATTTAAAAAAATAAAATAGAGAGGATATACCTCTCCCCGTTTTCGTAATTACTTTAATTCCAATAGCTTCTTGATATACTTCATGATATTTGCGTTCTCTGATGGGGCTATGTATGCACCTTCGGCAGTGTACCGCTCCTTAGCGCTTTCCTGCCTTATCTCATCCAAGAATGAACCATATTCAGTATATGTCAAACCTATGAGAGGCTCTTTAACAAGGTCATCTCCTTGCTCATATTTTTGGAATAAAAGAGGCCATATCGCTTTACCCTGTTCCTTGCTGTAGTTTAGAAATTCCTCATACTGTCTGGATTGGGTATACATTCTTGGGTTACTGTAAATGCTTAGATTTGGGTCATCCCATGTCTCTTTCCACGCTCCATATTTAGTATTGAACTCCTGCTTAACTTCTTCTGGAATATTGTCTATCAAATTCGATAGTTTAGCTTTTTCATCTCCTGACAATTCAACTTTTTCAGGTATTGTCAAACCGCGTTTTATAGATTCCTCAAAAGTCATGCCTCCGGTTGTCTGGAGGAAAGCCCCTGATGCATATGTTCCGGTCTGTTTATAGTAATTACTAACATCTCCATAATCAATACCTCTTAGTGCATACCTTGGATGCAGAGTTCTCATAAGCCCCCCAGGTTTGCTTTCCCAATCATAACCGTGCGGGTGGTCGTTCCCCGGTTTTTTTACTGAAGCATGTGTATAAACACCACCACTGGCCCATAGATCAACAACACTATTGTCTACAGTTGCTCCAGTTCGCGTATATGTCATTGCACCGGAATATCTTGAGGGATTATTTCCATAAAATTTATCAAACGCAGTTAGTGGGTTCGGATCATACCATGGACTTCCAAGATTAGGGGGCCAAATCCAAGTATTAGTAATCCCACCAGACCAGCTTATACAGTTGTAAGTGGCTGAGGCTGGTGCTGACTTAATAGCATCGTCAGCTTTAAGATTTGGAAAGACACTATAAATATTGCTATTATCAAGTTTCATATACAAATCAGCGGTCCCTGTTGGATTAGATGAACTGTAAGTCGAAACAAGGGCATAATTGATACCTGACGAAAACTGCTGTTTTACTCTCGAAGCAAGACCCCAGTTAAAATCCCCAGATCCACTATAGTCATCGTTGTATCCTCTTATTTTACCTGGCGAAGAACTGCTGTCTTCTAACCACAGGCGACTATCACCTGTAAGTTTGGCTGTAAAATAATTCAATATTCCTGTCTTGGAGATACCGCCGCTATATACATTAGTTCCAGCAAGTGCAACATTTGAGGCATACAACGAACCATCTTTATACAAATCTGAAGTCCCGGGGGAACTGGAACTATATGATCTTAGCAGTAGATAATACGTACCTGAACTTGGGATAGTCGCACTTATTTTTGATTGGTATCCATTCCCCCAGTCATCATTCGACCATGAACCACCATTGACCGGATCATAGGCACTAAACAAGAACATGACCGGATCGGATGCGTAGGGATCGCTTTTCCTAGTTTCGA
This sequence comes from uncultured archaeon, assembly GCA_902386135.1. GTDB lineage: Archaea > Halobacteriota > Methanosarcinia > Methanosarcinales > Methanoperedenaceae > Methanoperedens. The sequence continues at coordinate 81,367 of CABMIB010000101.1, read as the reverse complement.
AAACCACATTCTGACCACTGGTGAAATAGAAAGCTTGGTAGTAAGTATACGCAAAATTTGTATTCAATTGATATACATAGTCTCCTTCGGGATTAGATGTCAAAATCGTTGCCCCCTCGATTTGATTTTGACTCTTCAACTGTTTGTAATTAACTGGCAAAGATTTTGCCTTTAGAGTATTTATATAATTTCGATAGTTAGTATCAGAGATTATCGCTGCATCTTTTTGTTTCGCTAATCGAATGAATTCGATCGCCGGTATGTCCTGATTTTTAAAAGAGAATACATGTGTTCCATTGGAGAGATATATTGGATTAAAAGTGTTGTTCTGTAATTGGGCAGATTGCCAACCATCCTCAGACGTATTCAGGTATCCTATAGGGTCGCTGTCGAGATATGCTTGAATCGTTTCTTGTCCGTTGACGCCCATGGTCCAAGCAGTCACGTAATATTCTCCTGTAACTGGAACATCAACTTCGAATTTTGTGTAGGCATATTTTCCATCATTGGTCATCTTCACATTCTTCAAGATGCCCTCGCCGCCACGGCCATCGTCTATGAAATGTTTTTCTATTCCCAGCGGAACTTCTACCGAGTTGATTCCTTTGCTTTCATTTGCTCCTTGCGCACTTACCGCTGGCACAAACGCCACGCTCACCAGCAGCAACGCCGCAAGCAGCGCGCCCAATTGCATTCCTTTACTTCTTTTCATATTTTTATTCCTCCATTTATATTTCTTTTCTTTGCTGTCCTCAGGCGCGGCGCTGGCTTTAAATAACTTCAAAGCCTAACATTTACCATGCCTTCGGGCAAATGCTGGAGCTCAGTTGCTTTCTTGAATTGGTGACTGAGCCCCACGTTTTTCTGGATGAAAAAACCAAGTGCGACCAGATTTTTGATTTTTCACCTTGTCACCCTCGGTTTACAACCCAATTTTTAGATGGGGGCAGGAGGTATATATTATTTTTGGTTTATAGATTATAATTTATTTAAAAATTACAATGCCGTTAAAAATTACAATGGTGTTAAAATTTTTAACGGCATTGATATTTTCAAGCTGACAAACGACACCGCTATCGATGCGCTGCTTTCATTCGCATATCCATAATTCAACTATCTGGAACAAATATCAACACCCTGCGTCGTCGGTTCTATTTCAGCGCTGTTTGCACCTTATGGTGGTGTGATGTTTGTTTGGCTCTCTGGAAAAAATAGCAGTCATAGAATAAAATTGGATAATCAATTCAGAGAATTGATGGTTGTTTATGGTCTTTCAGAAAAAATAGGAAAAAGGGCTCATTGAGCCCCTATAGAGTTTAACAACTCTCCAAGTGGTATTTTTTGGTATTCTGCGGGAACGCTTGGTCTTACTGCTTGATTATCCTTTGTAATACTGAATTTTCCATGTTTCCAACCGGTTATTCTGTAGTGAGTTCCAGCGCTGTTATCGGTGAAAGGATCCTCTTTTGTAAGAAAAAGAAGCACATTTTCGCCAAGCTCAAATTTAGCCTCGTCTTCTACAAAGTTCGAATTATCTCCCACTTGCCCACCAAGAGTACGGACAACCAATGTTGCTGGAGTAGAACCCTTTACGTTCTTATCGACCTTAATAATTACATCTGTATAGATTGAGGCATCTTGAGATGCTAATCCTGCTTCAGATGATTTGGGTTTCTTCCTATCAGGAGTATTCCATTGACTTGGAAGTATTTCTATGACGTGACCGACAACTACACTTTCCGAGTGATTATCGAGGAAAGGGGTGCTCAGTACATCATCGGACCATATACTCGAAGTCACCGTTGTTGTGCTATTTATTAAAGTAGCAACATCAACACTGACCGTAAGTATAGCTGCAAATAACATATATATCCAAATTTTCTTCATATTTATTTCTCCATTGAATTATAAAATTCTTTTACACACCATAAATGTATTTTATACCGTCGATATCGTCTGTTTCTAATGATCTCTTCTTTGTTTCCCCTGTACTTTCATAAGCGTACATCGTCTTTTCACTATCATACCCACAACTAAGATCACCCAATTGTAACCAGTGACCAAACTCATGTGTAGCTGTATTTTGAACATCAAAACTCCCACTTTGCCCGCTTGTAGACCATGTATAGTCAGAGTTAAAAGTTATTGAAGCGTAAATAAGTTTTGATAGTAAGCTATTCGTTGCTGTTTGGGCTATTGGACCTGAAGAACCAAGCGATCCCTTATAGATTTTATTAAGCGACGAACTACTTTCACTAAACCTAAATTGTGATCCTGCGTTACTCCAAGTGTTAGCTGCATTATTTACGGAGCTATGCCAATCTGATGGTGTCGAACTATCCCAATTATATGAGGCTGAAGCTCCTAACCATCTATACCCGGAATAGTAATATGCACTAACTGGCACTGATGCGGATACTAAAAAAATTAGCAGCATCGCGCCTAACTGCATTCCTTTACTTCTCTTCATATTTTTTATTCCTCCATTTATATTTCCTTTTATTCTTTGCTGCCCTCAGGCGCGGCGCTGGCTTTAAATAAGTTCAAAACTAACATTACCATGCCTTCGGGCAACATGGGGCTCAGCCTCATCTTTGTCGAAATGCGCTGAACCCCACGTTTTTCTGGATGCAAAAACCAAGTGCAATCAGATTTTTGATATTTCAACCTTGTCACCCTCGGTTCACAACCCAATTTTTAGATGGAGCAAGAGGTATATATAACTTTTGGTTTATAAATTACAATATATTTAAAAATTTCAATGCCGTTAAAATTTTTAATGACGTTGAAATTTTCAAGACGTTTGAAATATTAAACAGTAACATAATTACTAATGCATTTGATACTAACTTACTTGCACTAATCCAAATCCATAGATCTTATCTCTTCCAATATCACCCAGATCAATTGCGTTGTAATCTAGAGTATTACGGATTTCCTGCTGAGTCACAGATAGGTTTTTACTTTTAATTAATGCCGCCGTGCCGCTCACAAACGGCGCTGCCATCGATGTGCCGCTTTCATTCGCATAGCCGCCGTTTAACCATGTGGAATATATACCTACACCCGGCGCTGCCAGTTCTATTTTTGCGCCGTCTGCGCTCCATATAGGCGCGATGTTATTATAATCGACTGCCGAAACCGCAATCACAGAATCGAATTTTGCAGGGTAAAGAACATCATCAGTATTTAGGTTTCCGTCTCCGCTGTTACCTGCGGCTGCAACAAGAAGGATGCCAGATTTATAAGCATTGGCTGTTGTATCGTTAAGCGCCTGAGAATAAGTACTTGTTCCAAGGCTCATGGAAACCACATCCATGTTGTTTTGCACCGCCCAATCTATTCCCTCGATGACATCTGAAATATAGCCGCTTCCATAAGCATCAAGCACCTTGACTGCGTAAAGCTGTGCATCCGGCGCAACGCCAACTACTCCGATGCTGTTGTTTCTGGCTGCTATGATTCCTGAGACATGGGTACCATGACCGTTGTCATCATTCCATTTGTTGTTTTTTGATTTTCCAACAAGATTGATGCCTCCAGATACGGTTAAATCAGGGTGGCTATCGCTTATTCCAGTATCCAACACTGCTATTTTTACATTTTTACCTGTTGAATTGTTCCATGCTTCAGGCGCTTTTATTCTTGCAATGCCCCATGTGGTCTGCTGTGGGGGTTGTGGAGGCTGGGGTTGTGAAGGCTTAATTATTATCTGAACCTGTGCGTCTTCTTCTACATATTTTATTTTTGGGTTTTTCTTTAACTTTTCGGATACACTTTCTGGGATATCGGCTGAAATAGCGTTAATTATTTGGTACTGGGTATAATTGGCTATGTTATGTTCCTTAATTATGTTTTGATCGATTTCTTCATTAAATCCGATTATTATGGGTTTTGCATCTATAGTTGGTATTAAGGATACTATAAGTATGCATAAAATAAGTATTGATTTTGTTTCCATCTTAGTCTCCATCAATTATTTTATTGATTCAAATTTATTTATTGCTTCCCTATCTTTGCAGATAAACGCAGATAAACGCAGCTACATAGCAACAAATCTGCGTTCGTCTACGTTTATCTGCGGTTTTGTATCTCATGGATATTACGGTTATTTTCAAACTTCACTATAAGTAATTTTATTTTTCTATCACATTTAATCCAACTCTTATACTTGGTTCAATCCTTCCTTCAATATTTTTATTTCTTATTCCAGGAGAGATCTCTACCCTTTTATAAGGATCTGATATCCAGATAACAATTAATTCATGGATTCCTGTATTATCAGGTATAATTGTACTTGCCGAAATCGAACCTTTTTTCCCTTTATCAAGGTATCCGAAATACACATACTCTGAGGTGTTATGGATGAGGGGTATTTGCGTATAATCCAAGAATTGAATTACAGCAAAAGTCCTTTGATTTCTTTGTTCACTATTTCCAATATTAATGAAATAATCCAGCGCCTCTTTTCTTGTGACATTTTCTGTAGGCCATGCCTTTGATGAACACGGTTCTTTGCTAACTAATAGACCTTCTAAAACATACGATGATTCACAAAATATCTCGGGTTTTCTAAATTCTGGCTCGGGTATAGATCCGTTTTCAACTACTATATTAAGTCTAGTACTACCCATGAGAGAAAAGTCAGTATCCAGTCTGTATTTCTTATCTAATGAATGCTCATAAGGATTGAGAAAAACTCCTAAAATTAAATCATGGTACCCATTAGAGAGATTATCAATCTTAAAAGAATAGAATCTATCTTCCATAGGGTCTAAATTGATAAGATGAGTTTGGTTTTTAGTTCCATTAATGAAAATTGGTACCATTCTATAATCGACAAGGGCAAATACGAGATAGCTGTTCTCTCTTTTTATGGCGTTAGTAATTCTTATATATCCTTCAAAACTTTCATTTTCTTTTAGTAATTGAGTTAAATTCATTCCTACAGGAGGATTATAATTGCGATAAACACCAAAACCAAAGCTCTCAGATACTTGATTTTCGCTATATTCAACCGATTTTATAGTATCATTTTTGAAAAACTCTATTGTATATATAGGTTTTGTATAAATAGATTGGAAGAAATTATAACCTATTATACCAATAAAAAAAAGAAAAAAAAGTAGTAGAACTTTTTTATTTTTCATACTTTCTATGGGTTTAGTGTAACATTAATCACACGTTTAGTGTATCATTAGTCACTGGATACCATGAATTATATCCCTGCGTTTCAAATACGTGATTTCCTCTTGCCAAATAAGAGCCAGCGCAGAGAGTGCAACCAGATTCCCAGTATATACTTGCATCAGCAGTGTTATAGTTGGTAACAGTTTGATCAAAAATTAGGTTGTCATCTCTCCACACTCGCCCTCTAACCCCAATTTTATCAATGTCCCATGGTGAACCGCTATCTCTGGACTTTGAATAAGTATTTAATCGGGGATAGTCTGAAAAGATCCCATAGTTGTATATATCAGTATATGCAGACCATTGTTTTGTCCCTAGTGTAGATACTCCACTTCCAGAGGGAGATTGTGTCAGCAATTGACCATTACCATTAGCATACTTTTTATCTATGTCTTTAATGTCTTTATTTATTATTACTGTATCGTTTTTATCCGCGAGCTTATTTATTATTACTGTACCTTTTTTATCCGCGAGCTGTGCCATTGCACCCGGCACAAGCGCCATGCTCAGCAGCAGCATCGCCGCCAGCATTATGGCCAGTTGCATTCCTTTACTTCTCTTCATATTTTATTCTCCTTTTATATTTTCTCTTCTTTGCTGCCCTCAGGCGCGGCGCTGGCTTTAAATAAGTTCAAAGCTAACATTTACCATGCCTTCGGGCAACATGGGGTTCAGCCTCATCTTTGTCGAAATGCGCTGAACCCCACGTTTTTACAGTTGCAAAATCCAAGTGTAATCTGTTTTGATTTCTAAACCTTTCCACCCTTGGGCTTCACAACCCAATTTATTAGATGGAGCAAGGGGTATATATTTTTTTCGGTTTATAGATTATAATTTATTTAAAAATTTCAATGTCGTTGAAAATTACAATGGCGTTAAAATTTTTAATGACATTGAAATTTTCAAGACGTTTGAAATATTAAGCAGCTACATAATTATTTACGGCGTGAACTTCCTCAACTCGCCCACCTTAAGGCTTCTAAATTCGTCAACTCTTGTAGCCATTTCAGGAGCTTTTCGGCTGCATATAGCTTTTCTCTTTGCAGGTATCGAGCCGAAGTTAATGGTTTATCTTGCAGGCGGGCTGATCATTTATGCAACTTACACTCTTGACCGTACCCTTGATAGTAAAGAAGATACAATAAACAGAAGCGAGTTGGCAGGGTCTAAGAAGCTTATCGCTATTATTGCCTGCATTGTTGCGTTCCTTGCCGGGACTTTAATACTCGCCCAGGAGAAAATATATTTTGCATCTCCTTTTCCTTTTATCGTGGGCTACTTGTATTCAAAAGGTATCAAAATAGGTAAACATAAGCTAAAGCTAAAAGGCAGTATGGGCGGTAAGAACATCGTAATCGCTCTGACATGGGGAGGGACAATCGCGATCATTGTCAGTAAATGGGCTGAGAGTATCCTTACTATAATTTTAATTTTTTTATTTTACGCAACTAAATTATTTATGAACTCGATATTATATGATTTCAAAGACATAAAAGGCGATATGGCGGCTGGAATAAAAACTCTGCCGGCATTTTTTGGTAGAGAGGAAATTCGAAAAGTACTAATGGCGCTGAGCTTGTTACTTCACTCGGTCATGATTACGATGCTTTCGATTGGTTTTATAAGACCTGAAATTGTAATTTTATCCTACAGTTTTCTTATCAGTAGTACCTGTAGCTCCTTTTATTTACAAGCTTTTGAGGCACAAATGTCAGGAATAAGAAAATACTGGAGAGAGATCATGATAGATGGCGAGTCTACTATTGCTCTTGTCTTGAGGTCAATTATAAACTCTCTGCCTTCACAGAGCGTTCTTTAAAATAATTGAAAAGCTCTTCTCCCCATAAAAGAGCAGGCTTATCAAAGCTAACTAAATCCTTACTGGAATCAAAAACCCCGTTTTTAAAGAAAAGGGAAATAGAAAGAAATACATCAGTTATAGCACATGAGAGTTTGATATCTTCATCTGAGATATAAAGGCTCCCATTTTTAAAACTCAATCCACGCACAAGCATGTCATTGTATTCCTTTTCGATTTTATTAAACGCTTTCCTTGTCAAGATCAGGGAAACCTCGGTTCCTCTCTCAGCCAGTTGTAAAAAGAACTCTGGATAATTTGGATGAACTATTGGAGATATCCCCATGACCTTTTTTGAATTCAAAATATTTTCAATGAACTCTTTATGAGGTTCAAAGAGTTCCTCGATACCGTTATCGATTATCCGGGTATCATCAAGCTCACTGATTCTCATGAGCAACGGGAATGGAATAGCTCCAACGTCATGCTCCCGCCAGAATTCTTCGTGTTTTTCAACTACTTCCAACGTTTCCACTAAAAGCTGCAGATGCCCTGCTACAACCTGCCCGATCTCAGTAAGTGTATATTGCCCATCATCTTGTTTCACTAAATTTCGTTCCTTAAGTATCCTTATCTGAGGAAGCATTCCTGTAGACGTGAAACCCAAGGTACGTCTGAAATCCCCTAATGTTTTAGGATCATCCTGCAACGATAAAAGAATCTTTTTTCTTTTATCTGATGATGAAATAATGTTTAAAAAATCTTGCATAATTATAAACGCAGCGGGTTTGCGTTTTTCGCCCCAACCTGCTTATTTACAGACCACCTACTCTTTCTATGGAGAACGCAGTATATATTTCATATGGTTTATAATATTACAATACAGCTAAAACATTGCAACGGCTTTGAAATTTTGATAAAATTTGGGGAAGTATCCTTTAAGAATACAATTTAAATCGGGAGAATCACCTTTACGCGGCTGCTTTCCTCTTTACTTTCTCCACTTCCTTCAAAATCGTATCGATCCCGCCCCTGATAAGCATCTCAAACTTCTCACCCCGCATACTCGCACGGTTCAGTGTCTCACCCAGCTCGATGGGAAGCGCAATATCCACCCAGTTATCGCGCACCCTGTGGAGCAGCGGCGCCTGGAGCAGCTCCCGCGCTTTTTCATTCACGGAAGACGCAGTCTCGTTATCCTTGAATTTCACGGGCACATGCAAAGTAAGCGATGCGATCTTACCGTCTTTGTCTTTTGGCGTGTACAGCCTTACGATCTCTTCGCCAAAGCGCCCGAAGAACTGGTCTGTGCCTTTGCCGAAACCTATTTTCTCTATCGCCGTTACTGCGCCCTTGGGAATGTCGTCCATGATGCAGCCGCACAGCGCGCTTGTTATCTCTTTTTCTTCCGTGCTCTCTGCGATGCGGATAAAATCATCAAGCGGAAAACCCAGTACGATCTCATCGTCCCTGTAGCCTGAGAACATCCTTGCACCGTTACAGAGAAGGGACAGGTTCACTTTTTTCTCCATGTACGGTATTGCAGTACACTCACCACATACTGCGAACTCGCCTTTGAATTTGGCCTCAACAGGCCGCTTTTCATGCAACTGCGCCAGTATCGTCGAGATGCGCATTACCTTGCGTGGATTTCCCAATACTATTACAACGTCCGGTTTTTTCTCAGTTCTCTCAAGCGGAGAAACGCTTACGAGCTTTGTATTCGCAGGCTTTATCCTTGGATAGACTTCCCCGTACGAAGGCTCGGTAAAACCCAGCGCAAGCTCGGCGCTCGTGCATGTGAGTTCCTCAACGCCGAACACAAAACTCTCACCGTACACTGCGCTTCTCCTTACCATTTCGCAAAAGCGCATCGGCTGACCGGCGGATTTTTGCTCTGAGTTCTCGTTTAGTATCCTTACTGCCACCGGCGAGGATGGCAGCTCAAAGAATTTCCTGAATTTAGTAGAAAGTTCTGCGTATTTCACAATACTCAATCCTCAACTCTTATTCCGTTCTCTCTTGCAATATCCTTGAATGCTTTGGCCACATACTCTACCTGTTCCTGCTTCAGACCATATGTGTTGATCTTGAAGTTCTTGCTCATGCCTGGATGAAGCCCGACTATTTTTCTTTTCTTTAGTTCATGGTATAGGAAATATCCCCTGCGCTTGTCCTTTTCAGCAACTTCATGCAGGGGCAGGCTCTCGATGTTCATTAATGTGTGCTGTTTGGGTTTTGTTCCCATCTGGTGGAAACCCTCGATTTTCTCAAGCTCTTTGACGAAGTACTGCGCTTTCTTCACCTCATCATCCCAGTGCTTTACCCTCTCTACCACAGCGGGAAATGATGCCATGAGCGTGGCTACGGGCGCCCCGAACACCGGTGAGCAGCCGAAAAGGGCGACCTCTTTTTTCGTGAAGCCCCTGCCGCTCCAGTCGCCCCTGACCGTGGATTTATTGAATAACTTGCTCGTCCACTCGTATGTCGTTGCAAGTATCCCTATCGGCGCTGACGCTGCCCAGCTCTTGTGCCCTGAGCCGCACAGGAAATCAACATGAAGTTTTTTGCCGTCAACTGGCATTATGCCGGATGAATATGCGGTATTCAGCAGGAAAGGAACGCCGTACTCCTTGCATATTTTACCCACTTTTTCGGCATCTGCAACGTTACCGTACCTGTAATCCACATGCGTAAGAACAGCCATCGAAGGAAGTTTACCTGTCTTTTGTTCCACTTCCTCGAATTTCCTGGCATATCCGTCAATATCGATCTCGAACATGGGATAACCGTTATGCGGTACTTCAACAATGTTCAACCTGTTTGCCTCTGCCGCAAGATACGACGTGTAATGAGCAAGCGCATCGAGCACCACAGTATCGCCGGGTTCGCATACCATGTGCATCGCAGCCCATTTCGCATGACGGCAGCCCGCCGTGAACCGAACGTCATCCATGTTCAGGAACTCTGCTACATCGGATGTCAGATCGTGGACAGGCGGGTTGTCCACAAGGTCAACCCTTGCCTCGAAGCAGTAATCGCACACCGAGTACCCGTCGCCGAACTCAAGAAGTGCTTTGCGCGCCTCTGCTGTCAGCACTCCGCCGCGCTGGATGGGGTGTACGTTGACGTAGGTATCGGAGACACCTCTTGTGACATTTTTATATTTTTTTAGGTCATCCATACTTTGCTCTCACGTATTGAAAATCATGCTCAAAGAGTTCCTGAATGAACTTAAAATTAATGGAAAGGGCAATTATGACGTTTGCCTGAATGATCAAGTTAAGAACCGGTAAAAATATCAGGATTATATATTAAAATTGTATGGAAATGTATGAAAAGCCATTTATAGTCGTCTGCAATACTTAATATAAGTGATATAAAAATTACGTTAGCTTTATTAAAAACAGTCAAAACAAGATAATTCACCACAGAGTACACGAGAGCACAGAGTTGGTTTTTGCTCTGTGTTCTCTGTGGTTTATAGAATATTATCGGATGTTATGCGGAAGACTATAATTATTCTCACCTTAATTGCAATCACTCTTATCAGCGGTTGTGTCCAGCAGGGAACTAAATCGGGACTGCCGGAAATTGATGGGACGAACGACAGGGTGATATCAGAAAAACTCATCGTTAAATCCGGTTTTTTTTCAATGATCCCTGAGAATTTCAAGGTAAGCCCGGACAGCGATCAAGTGGCGTATATTGCAAACGAAGGCAAAAAACAGTCCATGGTCGTAGACGGAAACGAAAATAATCGATACGATGAGATCGATTCAGATTCTCCGGTCTTCAGTCCTGATAGCAAGAGGACAGCTTACGCCGCAAAAGAAGGCGGAAAGTGGTTCGTGGTAGCGGATGGAAATGAGGGAAAGCGGTATGACGGCATCCTGAAACATACTCCTTTTTTCAGCTATGATAGCAACCGGATAGCTTATGCGGCAAACGAAAGCGGAAAGTGGTTTGCAGTCGTGGATGGAATAGAGAGCATGCAGTACGATGGCATCGGGGGAGACAGCCTCATCTTCAGTCCTGACAGCCGGCGGGTCGCATATGTAGCGAAAGAAAATAAAAAATGGTTTGTAGTGGTGGATGGAAAGGAAGAGAAAAAGTACGATGACATCGGAGAGGGAAGCCTGACCTTCAGCCCGGATAGCAGCAGGGTGGCTTATGCAGCCAGAGAAGGTGGAAAGTGGTTCGTGGTAGTGGATGGGAAAGAAGAAAAGCGATATGATATGATCCCGCCTCATACCCCTGTATTCAGCCCTGATAGTAAGCGGATGGCTTATGCAGCAAACGAGGGTGGAAAGTGGTTCGTGGTATTGGATGGAAAAGAAGAAAAGCAGTACAATGGCATCCTGAAATATTCTCTCTTCTTCAGTCCGAATAGCACACGGATGGCTTATGTGGCAAAAAATGAGGAGAAATGGTTTGTAGTAGTGGATGGAAAAGAGGAGAAGCATTATGACAGTATCCCGAAAGACAGGTATGTTCCTGTATTCAGCCCCGACAGCCAGCGGGTCGCTTATATAGCAAGGGAAGGTAAAGAGTTGTTTGTAGTGACGGATGGGAAAGAAGAGAAGCATTATGACGGCATCCTGAGGTATACCCCGGTGTTCAGCCCTGGCAGTATGAGGGTCGCCTACGGGGCAGAAGAAAACGGAACGTGGTTCGTGGTAGTTGATGGAAAAGAGAAGCAATATGGTGGCGCAGGGAGCGGCATTCTCACCTTCAGTCCTTATAGCAAGCCCGGGGATGGGATACAGATGGCTTACAAGGAAAATGAGGTGAACACCGGGGGTGGCATGCTGGCGGATAAAAAAGATGGATACGACGGTATTATAGAAGGCACTCTGACATTCAGCCCTGAGGGCGGGCATGTGGTTTATGGTGCTTTTAGTGGCAGTAAGCAGTTCGTGGTCGTGGACGAAAAAAGGGGAAACGGATATGATTTTATTATCTTTACTAACAAAGGAGGAAATATTATCTTTGATTCACTGGATACTTTCCATTATCTTGCTTTAAAAGATGACGGCATTTATTTAGTAGAGGAAAAGATAGTTTGAGGATATAGTTTGAGAATATAAACGCACCAATGCTGTTTCTCGCTTTTTCATTATTTTCTTGAATTAATCTCCCTTAGAAGCTCCTCTCTGGATGTCCTTCCCACAAATACTACCTCTCCATCTATGGCTATCGTGGGTACCGACATAATGTTAAGCTCGCTTGCGCGCTGCCGCCCTTCGGGGTAGGAGATATTGATCTCCTTGAATTTCATGCTTTTAGGCACTACCTGCATTAAAAGTGTCCTTAGCTGGTGGCAGTCGCGGCATGTATCCGAATAATAAAGTTCGATTGTGGTCATTTTCTCACTTTTTAGTGTGTAATAGCATTAATGGGTTATTTTTGAGGCAAGATTTGCAGTATCATACACTCAATTCAGATTAATATTTGCTTCTTTGTGGGAAAATTAAAACATGCTCATTATAATTAATAATCATTATAATTCAGAAATACTTATATATCATGACAATTATTGCCTAAACTTGGATTATACTGGAATTATTATACTGGATAACGTTCAAGTTGCTCTATAAATAACGAAAAACGGTGGACAGAGGTGATTAAAAAAAGTTTACTCTTTCTTTAGATCTCTCTAATTAAAACCACACTTTAAAAAATCCGAGATGTACGGGGATTTGCCCTCAAGGGTGGCGTGGTGAGTACATCATGAGCGCATAGAGGAGGCGCAATGATACAAGGCAGCTATGAATGAGCGTGAGCTATGGGCGAGCCTTGCCGAAAGGTAAATACTCTGAAATATAAAATAGGAGGTAAAAAAAAATGAAAAATTTAGGAAGAGCAATAATGGAGGCGGGGCTGGTTCTTGTAGCGGTACTGGCTCTATCAACCATGTCTCAAGCAGCTACAGGAGACCTTGTGGGCAATGTGACCTTCAGCCAAAATTGTACATCAGGCTTAGGTACGGGTGTAACGTTCGATGGTGCCAACTTGTGGTACTCCTGCTATAGCAGCCCAACAGATCTTTATAGAGCTGACCCAACGACTGGAACGGTTAGCGCAAGCTACACAATTGAAGGTGGGCTAGGGTCAATTGCTTACGATGCAACCCGCAATGTCATCTGGGCAGCTAACGGCGGAGGCAGTAGTATTCCAGGCGAGGTCTACATGATTCAACTTGATGCTGGCAAGAACGTAATTTCAACTACCCCCAAATTTAATACAGGCGTTTCTGCTGGCCTAATTGATGGAATAGGATTTGACAGCACTGTCACCCCCAATCAAATATATTGGAGTCCTGATGGTTCAACAACTATCTATGTGTTTGACGTCAACGGCAACCCGGTTCGAAGTTTCCATTGGACTGGTACAAGTTGCTACAATAGCGGAGTGGCGATGGGTGGTAACTTATTATTCCAGGGCTCAGATGGATGTAGTCACGTATGGGTAGTAGATAAGAATACATTAGCGCCAGCGTTTAACTTTTCAACTCAAGTTGCCGGTGACCCTAACTTCCGAGACGAAGGTCTTTCATGCGATCCTAACACCTTCGCTCCAGTTGATGTGATGTGGTCAAAGGAAGCATACACTCCAGCGCGCGCCCATGCATTTGAAATACCGAAAGGCACATGCGGATTCGGTGGCCAGCAGGCGGCGCCAAAAGGAAACATTTCTGGTATAAAGTTCAATGACCTGAACGGCAATGGAACACAGGACGCAGGAGAACCCGGACTTGCGAACTGGACTATCACATTGACAAATGATACTGGTGTTACGATAACCCAGACAACTGCCCCGGACGGTAGTTACAATTTCACAAACTTAACTGATGGCAACTATACAGTCGGCGAAGTTTTACAGCCTGGTTGGATTCAGACAGCACCTGCTGTATCAATGACGGGTTCAGCGACATACACAGTAAATATCAGCGGCGGCAATGGTGTGGTAGGTAAAGACTTCGGCAACTTCCAGCTTGGAAGTGTTTCTGGTACGAAGTTCGAAGACCTTAATGCTAACGGAGTAAGAGACCCCAATGAGTCAGGACTTGCTGGTTGGAACATAACAATAAATGGTACGGACTCAATCACAGGTACGGCTGTGTCTCAGACAACAACAACCGACGCAAACGGCAACTACAATTTCACTGGACTAACAGCAGGAACATACACCATAAGCGAAACAATGCAGAACGGCTGGGTTCAGACAGCGCCAACGACAGGCACCTATACAGTAACTATAACAAGCGGGGCAGCAATCACCGGACAGGACTTCGGCAACTTCCACAAAGGCAAGATAACCGGTGGAGGCTGGATAAACATTACGGGTGACCCGAAGGCTACATTCGGAATCGTGGGACAGTATCCAGATAGTTCAAACACAGCACAGGGTAATGTAGAATATCAGGACCACATAGCCAAGCTGAATATCAAGAGCATCCAGATAAATACAGTGGCAACCACCTTGGACAAGAAGAAAGGTGTAATAACCGGACTTGCCCAGGTGAACGGTGCAGGCTCTTATCCTTTCGTAGTATACGTCGAGGATAATGCAGAACCAGGTAAAGGTACTGATGTGTTCAAGATATCTCTACCGACATATCCGTATTCAAACGGAGCTATCCTGAGCAGTGGGAATATACAGATACATAGTTAGAGTTTGAGGGTGAAAATCCCTCTTTTTTTATTTATATAGATGGGCAAATAACGGCTCTACGCCCTGCATTTTCAGAAACTTCTCCCACGCTTAATATCAGCAAATACTTCTGTAGTCGTCAATACACTACAAACCAGTGTTTCTTCTCCTGTACAGTAAAGGGTACTTTTATCTAATTGCCATAATTCATCAGGCTTCTTTGCACGAAAGAACTTCTATCCCTTACTCTTTTTTGTATCCATTAAGTTTCTGCTTTTTCGGGACATTGTTTATTGAAGTTCCGGACTGCTTTAATCTTGAACGCAATTTACAAAAAGCTATAATCACGGTTAGTTACTATAAATTGCATGAGCATTATAACTAATATACATTAAGATTTAGAAAGGTTTATATATGGCAATGACATTACCAAAATTGGACGGATAGGGTAAAAAATGGTGGACAGTCCTTATCCATGACAAAAAAAGGGTGGTAGATAGTTCTTGTTGAAAAAAAATTTAATTAAAACCGTATCTTAAAAAATCCGAGATGCACAGGGATTTGTCTGTAAGGGTGGTGCGGTAAGTGCATCAAGCGCCGAGGTGGGGCGCTATACAAGGCAGCTAGGGTGAGCCTTGCCTATGGGTAAATACCAGAAATGATGGAGGAAAAAAATGAACAAAAGAAAAAATATGAATAGTTTGTTGAAATCGATGGGCAGTATATCGACAGCAGTATTATTAGTATTTGGCTTGATGTTGCCAGTAGTAAGTGCATCAATATCTCCTGCAACGTTTGAAGCAACTTTAAAACCAGGAGAATCTGCTACAGAGACCAAGACCGTAACAATACCTGCATTGCCACCCAAAGCCGATGTGATTTTTGCATTCGATCTGACAGGAAGCATGGGCAGTACCATTAGCACAGCAAAAGCTAAATCAATCGATATCATGAATAATCTGTCAGCGACTGGAGTTGATATCAATTACGGTGTTATGTCGTACATGGATTATCCGCACTCTTATAGTTCCTATGGGTACTCTAGCACATATGGGAGTTATCCCTGTGGTGGTGGTGACTATGCCTATAAGTTGAACCAGGCTGTTACCAGCGATAAGACTGTTGTGTCAAATGCCATCAATGGATTGATACTGGGCTGTGGTGCTGATGGTCCGCAAGATTACACCAGAATATTCTATGAGAGCTACGCAGATTCATCAGTCGGATGGCGTTCTGGAGCAAAGAAGATTATCGTCAATTTTGGAGATAATGTCCCCCACGATGATAATCTAAATGAAGGCGTATCGGGTATAAGCGGCACCTGGTCCACAGGCGGTGACCCCGGCCGGGATGAAATAATGTTCACTGCCGACGACCTAAACCTTCAAACAGTTCTGGGAGCTATGGCTTCTAATAATGTCATATTGATAGAAGCCCATACGGCTGACTGGCCAGCATCTTATGAAGGCGGCCCTGCAGGTCATAATATACTTGAATTCTGGAACTATTGGACTGGACTCACTGGAGGGAAGACTTTCATTACTGGTTCGACAACTCTTGCCGACGATGTAGTAAATGCGGTAACTGCCACACTCACCGCTCCAACGGTGAATAATCTTCACTTACAGGCAAGCTCAGGATATGAGTCGTGGCTAGTCTCATCAACTCCTGCATCATACTCAGGTCCTACAGGAGTAACTACAAGCTTTGATATAGTTATCAAGGTCCCTGATGGAACATCTCCCGGAGATTATACATTTACCATCAGTGCAGTAGATAATGCTGGAGTAAATTACGGCGACCAGACAGTTATAATACATGTTCTTAACCCAAATAATCCTCCGGTAGCAGTCCCAGGGGGACCTTATTCAGGAAATGAAGGTTCAGCCGTCAATTTAGATGGTTCACTATCATCTGATCCTGATGCAGGAGATAGCGTCGTCAGCTACCAGTGGGACTTTGGAGATGGAAGTACTGGTTCAGGAGCAACGGTTACACACACATACAAGGACAATGGCGCATATACAGTATCTCTGACAGTGACAGATACTCATGGAGCGACCGATACCAAGACTACCACCGCGAACATTGCTAATGTAGCCCCCACAGTAGGTCCTATCACAATTCCTGCGGATCCTCAACCTGTCGGTACTACTATCTCTATAAGCTCTCCTTTTACTGATCCAGGAGTCCTAGATACCCATACTGCCACAATAGATTGGAACGACGGAGCAATGACAGCAGGTACAGTTACAGAGACAGCAGGATCTGGATCTGTTGCAGGCAGCCATGCCTACAGTGCACCCGGTGTATATACAATAACATTGACTGTAACAGATAAGGATGGTGGAGTTGGAACAGCCGTGTCTCAGTACGTAGTAGTATACGATCCTAATGGAGGATTTGTAACAGGCGGCGGCTGGATTACCTCGCCAGCAGGTGCGTATATACAAGATACATCATTAACAGGAAGAGCTAACTTCGGCTTTGTATCAAAGTATAAGAAAGGAGCAACCGTACCAACTGGAGAAACAGAATTTCAGTTCCAAGTGGCTAACCTTAACTTCCATAGTACTGCTTACGATTGGCTGGTAATAGCTGGCGCACGTGCACAGTATAAAGGCACTGGTACGATCAACGGCGCAGGCAACTATGGCTTCTTACTGACTGCAATCGATGGTGCGATCAATGGTGGCGGCGGTACCGATAAGTTCAGGATAAAGATATGGGATAAGAACAATGGCGATGCGGTAGTCTATGATAACGAACTTGGTACAGCCGATGATGGCGCACCGACTACTATACTTAAAGGCGGTTCGATAGTGATTCACTCCTAAATCAAACGAGCCGGTTTAAAAAAAAATGGGGTAGGTTCTCCTTCCCTAATTTTATTTTTTATTTCTTAAATCACGCTTTAAAAATCCGAGATGCACGGTGATTTGCCTCAGGTGGTGTGGAATGCATCGATTTAGCGCTGAAGAAGTCGCTTTCTCGCTTTTAGCAATATTTATCCGGCCTTCTTCCAATTGTGTCCTTATGCTATCACATAATGAGTTGATCTCCTTAATAAATAAAACCCCATCCCTTGTCGAACAGATGATAGACCCTGCTGTCCAGGTACAGCCGAACGGTATCGAGCTGACATTGCAGCGCGTAGAAGCACACGAAAGCTCAGGCGCTATCGCCTTTGATAATTCTGAGCGAAAACTCCCCCAGACAAAAAACATAGAGTTTGATAAAGAGGGATGGGTGCATTTACCCCAAGGCAGCTACAAGATCGTATTCAATGAGGTCGTGAACATCCCTAAGAACATAGCCGCGATAGCCAAACCCCGCTCAAGCCTGCTCCGGTGCGGCGCGACTGTAGAGACCGCTGTGTGGGATGCTGGCTACAGCGGGAGGAGCGAGAGCCTGCTTGTTGTGTATAACGAGAAGGGTTTTAAGCTTCGAAAAAATGCGCGCGTACTGCAACTGCTGTTTTTCAGGCTGGGTGAAGACGTGTCGCAGGGTTATTCGGGTGTTTACCAGAACGAGAACATTTGAAATTATAAGGCTTGGAGCGGTAACTTTAGTTTTTCATTTTTTTTGCAGGCATTCGTTTTTTAAAGTATGGCTGCTGATAACTAAAAATTACTTACTTTTATTTATTCTTCAATAAGTAATAATTTTTGTAGTGAGCTTGCTGCCATTGGTTACGCGACATTATAATAAAATACAAGATAAAATTTTAACTGAAGATAATGCCGTCCGATAATGTTTTATAACCCTTAGTAGTATTGAAAAATAAACCTCATTAACAAAAAAAGGCTAAAACATGGAAACTCAAGAAGCTGTAAAAGAACTTAAAGAGGTTGTATACCTTGGTGACGATGTAATAAGAATAGACCCGGACGAATTTGAGCGAAAGGAAATCAGCCTGGATGATTTTTTAACTATGTTCCAGGAACGCCCGTCCCTGGGCTTTAACGCGTTTCAGCGGTTATATGCCGCACTGAGAATGTTCGGGACTGAGGAATCCAGAAAGCCCTGGAAACACAGGAGATGGAGATTCCTGGACGACAGGATAGAAAGCCCCTGGAAAAGAGCCGGGGCAACAAACCCTTTTGAAATCTACCTCTACGGTATAGAAGAGCCGGTAAACGAGATCATGCACCACCTGGAAGAAGCATGTATAAACAGGGATGCCCAGAGCAGGTTCTTTATCCTGATAGGTCCCCCGAGTTCTGCAAAGACCGATTTGATCAATCTCATGGCATACACCCTTGACGGGTATGCGACAAAACCAGAAGGCGAACTGTACAGTATTAAATTCGATCTTAATGGTGTCTCGGAACTCTTCAGCGGATTGACCGAGCTCTACTGCCCTGCACATGAGAACCCGCTGAATTTTATTGACCGGAAAAAGCTTAAGCCGGTTTTAGAGGAAGTCAATTCGAAGGTTCATCAGAATTTCAGGTGGAGAGAGATATATCCGACGTTCTCAAGATGTCCGACCTGCCAGCATGTTATCCAGGTGCTTAAGAACAACGGCGAAAAAGACTGGAAAGAGAGAGTCAAGGTGGTAAACCTGCTTCCGCAGACAGATGTAATGATGGAAGAATTCCGCCCGACCGCTGAGAAAGCTTACGACCCCTCAAAGATATTCGGCGGCTCGGTGAACATGAAAAGGTTCTCAAAGCTCCTGGACAAAGAGCATCCGCTGGCGCTTAATTACGGAATAGGCGGCGCTATAGACGCCCCCTCGCCGCAGCACCATATCGTACATTTCTCCGAGATGTACAAAGCGCATGAGGTCGGCCTGCTGGATGAGGTACTTGACCTGATCACGAGCAGGAACCTGAAGGTCATCGGGAAATACGATGTCAGGATAGATTCGGTCATATTTGCCACGACCAACCTTGAGGAGTACGGTAAAATAAGCTCCATACCCAGGCTCGGGGAATACCTTAAAACGCGGTCGAATAAGATAGTGATGGGACACCTGGTCGTAATGGACGACCTGGCAAAGGCCCTGAAAAGAAGGATATTCAAAAACCTCTCCGAGAAAAGAGGCATCCACGTGCCGCCGCATTATATAGAAAGGCTGCTGGCACCGATAGCTGTACTCTCGACCCTGGACGCGCCAGACTCCTCGCTGAAGGTAACACTGCTCCAGAAAGCACTGGTATACAATGGCGAGATCCCTCACGGCTTTGAGAGAAAACTGGAAGAGATGCACCAGGAATTAAAAGATGCTGCCCAGTTAAAACCCATGGAAGAACTGACAGAGGGAATAAAATACGGCATACCCTTCAGGTTTTTCCAGGACCTCCCTGCAAGGATGCTGTTAGCACTGGATAAGATCCCGGAAGAAAGTAAAGCCGAGATCCTGGACCCTGGTTACAAGGGCTGCCTGTGCATGATTAATATCCTGAGCTTTTACAATGAGGTCGTGAGAACCTACGACGGTATAAACCCGGAAACAAGAAGAAGAGTCGTGGACATGAGAACACCCGGGCAGAAGAACGAGCCGGCCGAGCTGTCCCTTTTTGAAGCTAACGAGCTGTATCACCAGTCGGTCGTCAAGGATGTCAGTAAAGCCATTCTCGGCGAGGAGCGGATAAAAAATATAGCCCTCAGGTACCTGGTACAGGTATACGAGGATGAGATCGGGAAAAAGGAGTATAAAGACAAGACCGGAAAGACCCAGTCCATAGATAACAGCTTCCTGGAATCTATAGAAAAGGCTTCCGGGATAGCTAACCCGAAGGACTTTCGGAAAAACTTCGCCAATCACGTAAAGTACAGGCTGCATGACTTTACCGAGGAAAAATACCCGATGGAGAAGCTGACCCTGCAGCTCCTGGCAGAGGACAGGACATTCAGGAAAGCCATAGAGGATTATGCTATAAAAAATGTCCTCCCAAGCATGGTTGATGATGTTTCTATAGTATACAGCCCTGCAAACGAACCGGTGATGCAGGAACTGTACAAGGCAGGCTACTGCAAGTCGTGCGCATCCATAGCGCTCCAGATAGCCTCAAAAGTCAGAAGAGATAAGAAATAACGGTCTATGCTGTCATGGCTGAAATAAAAAAAGATATAAACGAACTACATAGCCAGACCCACTCCCTGTTCTCAGGGATATCGTTCTCAGATTACCTGGCGCTGGTTAAAGAAGACAACTCTGTTGCTGAGAAAAGCGCACAGCGGCTATACAGGATAATCTCAGCCAATTACAAAAAGTCCGGCAGGCAGAGAGAGTACCCGTTCTTTAAGGAGGGGAAGTATAAGATAGAAGGTCTTTTTGAATCCCTGGGCAGGTTTGTCAGGGGCGTTTACATCGTATCAAAATCCTATGAAAGAGGATTGGTGCCGCTTATCCTGCTCATAGGTCCTACCGGCAGCGGAAAGACCGAGATAAGTAAAATCCTGGATAAAGGATTGACAGAAGACCTGGAGAAAAACCCGAGATTCACCTTCTATTTTGTCGATGGGGAAAAAGAGATATACTGCCCGTTCAACGAAGACCCTCTGAACCTCATCACTACTTCAAATTCGCTGATCCCCGAGGAGCTAAGGGAAAAGTATTCAAAATACGGCGGAAGTAATCTATGCCCCGCGTGCTCAAAAATCTATAAAAGGCTGGTCAGGAAGGCTGCCGGAAGACTGGAAGATAACCTCCGTGAGATGAAAAAAGAAGATACCTCAGAAATAATAGCTTCCATCGAAGATGAAAATGAGGTAATCTATATCCTGGACGATATAGTCAGGGTAATCAGGCTTGAACCCCAGATAGCCTCGGTAGAACTTGTACATAAGGATTTTCCGGATATTTTCGAAGATGTGCTGAAAAAAGCCAACAGGGGTATCCTGAATATAGAGATCGATGATAAAGCCATTAACACGACACCGGATACGAACTACCAGCTTTTGTTAAGGCTCAGGGACCTGAAAATCCCGCTCAGGGACGGCTCGATATTTTCCCCGGATATGGTCGTATTGATGTATGCGAACACGGAGATGCATGAGATAAATAAAGCAGCCCCTTTAAAAGATGCGATATATCCGGTTTTTATAAGAAGGAACCTGTCCTGTACGGCAGAGGAAAATATCCTTAAGAAGGGAGAATTGCCGTTCACGCATATATCTCCTGAAGCCCTGGCGATCCTGGCAAAGTTCGCCGTAGGAAGCAGGATAGATGTAAATTCTACCGCCGATTTGAAGAAGTACCTGGATGCGTATGAAAAATACGAATACGGTAAAAGACTTTCGGAAGAGGAA
Source organism: uncultured archaeon (assembly GCA_902386135.1). Lineage (GTDB taxonomy): Archaea > Halobacteriota > Methanosarcinia > Methanosarcinales > Methanoperedenaceae > Methanoperedens. Next base: position 59,460 of record CABMIB010000101.1, on the reverse strand, counting down.
ACTGAGCTGATAAAGAAAAGGGTCCCTGAAGCTGCAGAGAGCAAGGATGGATGGAAAAAAGGGCTCTCATCCAGAACTCTTCTTTTTGACCTGTTCAACATGGCAAAACCCGATGAATGCCTTACCTTGGAGCATGTCGAGGGGTATCTTGAGAAGAGAAAAGAAGATTCCAACTTCAAAACATCGGCAGAGGTCCCGCTGGAGGCCTTAAGGAATACCGCGCTCAGGGATGTCATCCTTGCCTACACGGTAAATTCGCTCGGGTTTGATAGTACTATTAATGATGCGGAAAAACTGTTCTCCTACTACATCAGCCTGTTCAAGTCGAAAAAATTCGAAACCAAATCGAAAATACAGGTAGTCGGGGTCGGTGAAGTTCCTATACAGGAGGAGATGGGCAGAATAGCCAGGAAACTCAATATTTACAAAGATGATGGAAAAGTACTGGATGCTGCGATCGATAAGTACTTCATCGAAAATAAAGAGCCGCCGGCATTCTCCCAGCTCCTGGCAATGAGACCGGATATAATAGCGATCGATGAGGAGATGTTGAATTTCATACCGTGGAAAGAACTGAAACAAAGCGGAGAGCTTAATCCGAAGGACTCCGAGAGGCTTGGGAAAATTACCAGGATTTTGAAAAAAGAACTTGGGTACTGCGATGCCTGCGCGGAATCTGTGGTCAGGTTAACATCAAAGGCGGTGATCAAATAATGAGCAGCGATCCAATAGGCTCGGCAAGAAAGAAATACAGGAAAAGGGTGGAGGAAGCGAAAAAGAGGACAATAGGTCAGCTAAAATACATCGAGCTCGGCTCGATGAAAAGAGGAGAAGTGATCCGGCTGAGGATACCCATTGTCCACCTCCCACACATAAAGTACGGCCCCTGGACACCGGGAATCGGTTCAGGTCAGGGGAAGGAAGGGGATAAGGTATTCCCGAGCGAGGGAGGGGCAGGAGGAAAGAAAGGGGGAAGGGGCGTGGTTGAGGCGATATACGAAGATATTACGATCAAGGACCTGGTCAGCTGGATGAAAAACGAGCTTGAACTGGAAACGATCAAACCCTCAAAAAGGAAAAAAGAAATCGATAAAATAACCTATCCTGCAATTTCCAAAAGGGGTTCGGAATCGCTTCTTGACCTGGATGAAACCCTGTATGCCATGGTGGACAGGCAGATAGTTTCGGGTGAAATGAAGCCCGGGGACAGTCTGCGGATAAAGATAGATGAAGATGACCTCAGGTACAGGTTCCCGAAGGTGAAATACAAGCCGTCCAAGGATGCACTGGTAATTTATATCCGGGATATTTCGCAGTCCGTTACACCGGCTGACCTGGAAGCTTCGTACATACTGAGTTTCCTGGTGGATACGTGGTTAAAAGAGTTCTATCCGAAGGTAGAGAGAGTTTACATAGCGCATAATGATTTTGCCTGGGAGGAGATGGAAGAGAACTATTACAGGCTCCAGGCCAGCGGCGGAACAAGTTTCGGCCCTGCATATGAGATACTGGACGCAATGATGACAGGCAGGGATTACGAAAGAAAAACGCAGGTAAAAAGAAGGATCGATAAAGGCGATGTTGATATTTACGTGATACAGATGACCGACGGGGAGAACTGGGACCACGAAGCAGCCCTCTCCAGGCTTGCAAAACTGATGCCCGACCTGACGAGGCTGTGTTTCCTTGAGACCCATCTTTACGAGGAAGAGGATACTAAATTCCTGACCGCATTGAGGACCGTGTACGGGTCCCTGGTCAGTGAAGGGAAGGTCAGGTTATGCACGATCGGTAAAAAGGATGACCTGTGGAAAGCCATGAAAGAATTTTTCGGCAAAAGAGGATAAGATGAGGAAACCAATAATAAAAGTCTGGGACAATGGAATGGTTGATAACAAGCTTACTGAAATAGCAAATGAGATAGCGGAGTTCTGCGTGGAAAAATACGGGCTTGATCTTACCGATATAAATTTCAATATTGTAAACCTGGAAGACCTGTGCAGTATTATAGCGACCGGCGGGTGGGTTATGTTCCCGCAGCACTGGAGCCTCGGGCAGCAGTATTTCATACAGAAGAAAGGGCACACGCTGGGATACTGGCAGGTCTATGAGATAGTAGTCCCGAGCGAGGTCTGGGAGGAGAAAAGAAAGGAGCCTGCTGAAGCTTTTATTTATAGCGGCGACAGTCCTACGGACATCAAGCTTGTCATGGCGCATGTCTATGGCCATATACATGCCTTTGAAAACAACTGGAAATTGAACGAGTTCAAGCCTTCTTCACCCTTGGCGTTCATGTCAGAACAGAAGGAAAGGATAGCAGAGATAGAGAAGGAAGTGGGAGAAGAGAACGTTGAAAGGCTTATGGATATAGGATATACATTATCCACACTTGTTGACAGGTATCCGACAAAAAAGAACGGGGAAGCGGGGATCAAGGAATTACCATTTGAGAAGTTCGTTATTTCACCGGAAGAAAAGAAAAAAAGGCTGATAGACGAGATCGAGAAAAAATCAAAAAGAGAGACTACCCCGGAAGACAGGGATTATGACGTTTTTAAGTTCATTGTAGATAACGCCGATACGCTTGCGGACTGGGAAAGGGAAATCTTAAGATTGACATGGGAGCAAAATAAATACCTTTCGACATGGGGGCTCTGCAGGTACCTGAACGAAGGTTTTGCAGCGCTTGTCGATTTAAAATACTGTCTTGACAGCAGGCTACCTATTGGTGAAACTTTCAGGTGGCTAAAACAGAGGACGACCGGCACTTACCAGCAGGGGCAGAGTGAGAAGGAAGGGCAGGAAGGTTCTGAAGCGCACAGCGGCAGGACCATAGAGATCAACCCGTACTGGCTGGGCATGAATATGCTGCTGGACGTTATCGAGAAATGGGATACGGGGCGGTTTGACCTGGATTATGAGCAGTTAGAAGATGCCAGGGAAAGATATGAGTTTAATCTGAGGCTTGACAGGGGATGGGATAAAGTCCTGGAAATAGTTGCGACCAACACGGATTATACCTTCATAAACAGCTATTTTACAGAGGATTTCTTTACCAGGGTTGCAAGCGGCCTGTTCGTGTATGCCGGAAGAGAGCCGGAAAAAGATAAACGGGAAGAGGATACCTATACCATAACAAGCAGGAAGTACCAGCGTATAAAAGATACTTTGCTTTTTGAGACTTATAATAACGGTCTGCCCAGGTTATATGTGGAGAAGGGCGGAGGGAATTATAATAACAAGAAAGAGCTGTACCTTGTCCAGGACTTTTCAGGTTATGATAAACTTGGTCTTTCCCCCAAAGAGCTGACACTCCAGCCGGCAGAAACCAGCGAGGTGCTACTGAAAGCCCTGTATGAGGCATGGAGAAGACCTGTGCACCTTGAGACCGTTAACAGGGAAGGAAAACCCGTCGTGCTCAGCACTTTTGATGGAGTAGAGATAAAGGAGAACCGCCAGGATGGTAAAAAAACTACTGATGTAGTTGTTGTTCCGGTACATTAGTAGAGCGGGCGTGTATGGCGGAAAAGGTACATGCAGGGATTTTGGTTATTGAAATCAGGCGCAGGTATAAAGTTTAAAATAGTATAGAAGCAATGTTCTAAACCGGGTAACGTCCATCAGTATTGAAAAAACAAAAAAGGAGGAGAGGATATCTCAACTGAATATCTTGGATATGTCAATCCGGAATATCTACAGGCCATCGCCCTGAAAGTTAAGCCGCTTAAAGAACGCAGTTACGAATTAATGCATTTACAGATCGGGCACCGGGTTATCGACTTAGGCTGTGGTTCAGGAACAGATACGATCCTATTAGCTGAATTTGTTGGCCCTACCGGCAAGGTGATCGGAGTAGATACCGATAACCAGATGATCATAACCGCTAACAAAAAAGCGAAAGAAGCTGGTGTTGCGGATCGGGTAATACATAAGCATTATGACGCAATGTCACTTCCCTTTGACTCTGACTACTTTGACGCCTGCCATACTGAGCGTTTGTTCCAGCATGTGTTGAACGCTGAGAATGTCTTATCCGAGATGGTCAGGATTACCAGGCCAGGAGGATGGATTGTAGCAGCAGATTCAGATCATAGTACATTGAGTATAGACAATTCTGTTACTGATGTTGAGTGGAGAATGCGTCGCTTTCGCACAGATAAATTTAGAAGCGGCTATGCAGGCCGCCAATTGTATCGCTTGTTCAAACAGCAAAACCTTGCAGATATCACCGTTGAAATATTCCCGTTTTTTTCAACTGACTACACCTTGACACGATATTTTTCTTTATTGGATGAAGCCGAGCGTGAGGCTATTGCCGCCGGTATTATCACTAAAGAGGAACTGCGGCGCTGGCATGCAGATCTTGAACAAGCTGACGAAGATAGTGTGTTTTTTGCCAGTTTCACTATGATATTGGTTGCGGGTCGTAAGAATTCTGTAAGTCCACATGCCGGAGACTTAATCTTTTAGACTGGGATGTGCGACAATTTTAAGATTTGAAAAACGAGGCATCCCGGCGCGGGTGCATAAGGGTTTCTATCGTTTATTCGTTGCTTTGGATAGTATTGAAAAAGAGGGACACGAAAATCGCAAAGCTCTGGATGCTTAAAAGGGATTCGAGCCAGGGCGGGAACCAAGTCCATAGTTATTCCGCACACAGTTTTACCCGTGTTTGGTGTTTCTATATCACTCTAAACTTACGAGATTACCACGCAGGTTTAGATAATGATCACCCGGTTTACTCTCCATGTAATATGTTAGCATTAATAGCATTTATAAATTTTGGTTATCAGAACTAAATTATATAAACTAATTGGATATGGCAAATCTTGAGACTCAAAAAGCCAAATTTTATAGGACTGCAGATTAATTTAGGAATAGGGACCGGGATTAAACAACCTTATAAATATTGATGAGTTTATTTCAATCATAAAGAGAAAGAGGAGGAAAATGACAGAGTACGTTAAAGTTCCGCTTGAGAGGATAGCGGTCCTGGTAGGTCCGAAAGGGAGTACCAAGGAACTGATCGAGGAAAAATCAACTGCCACGCTCAATATCGATAGCGATAGCGGGAATGTGGAGATACAGGATCCCAGAGACACACTGAAGGGAGTGCGCGCACGAGAGGTTGTCCATGCTATAGCCAGAGGTTTCAGTCCTGAGAAAGCCCTGAAGCTGTTTGATAACGAAGATATCATGTTCGAAACAATAGATATATCAAATATCGCCAGGGAAGAAAAAGACCTCGAGCGCATCAAGGGAAGGATCATTGGCAGTGATGGCAAGACACGGGATCTTTTTGAGAACCTGACCAATACGAACATTTCCGTGTATGGAAAAACCGTATCGTTGATCGGATATCCTGAACAGAACGCGGTAGCAAGAAAGGGTATCGACATGCTCCTTAAAGGGGCTGCTCACGGTCCAGTTTATAAGTTCCTTGAGAAAAATAGAAGTGAACTTAAACAGTCTGAAATGGGTTTATAATAGAGTCCTCTGGTTATCGGATAAGGGGACGTTATTCCGAAAGCAATCCTGCTTTACCTTTTCCTTTCTTCTTGGGAGGTTCTTTCCGTATTTCTGAGAGCTCTGATTTCAGTTCCAGGACGGTTTTTTCAAGTTTTTCCACTCGCTCTGTTAAAAGAGCCAGCTTTTGCTCTATAAGTTCATCAACGTGCCTCTGGATGATATTATTAATTCTGCCCATATCCACTCCTCGGATCAATAGATGGTTAGTATCTATCAATACATTCGCCATTATGGAGTATTAACACTACCGATTTTTGTTATTTGTATCCTGACCATCCTCAAATATACGTTCTCTCATGCGAACGCATGAGTTAATACAGGGGGCTTTACGTGGAGCGCAATGGAGCGACTGAGAGACGGAACGAGGCAGAGATCCTTAAATGCGCCCTATGTGGAGGTTATCAGACCTGAAACAATTCTTGATCATATTCAATCACCACAGTCGTAGCACTAAAGTTTTTTTTCAATTCCGTTAATTCCACTCCCAGTGAATTTAAGTTTCTCCTCCAACTATTGCCTTAAGATGCTTTGCAATGTCGGTTTCTGTTATTATGCCGACAATTCTCTCATCTTCAAGAACAACAAGCCTTCTGACACCTTTTTTTCTCATCAACTTTGCAGCTTCTTCTATGCTTTCATTTTTTGAGACGGTAAACAGGTCTTTGCTCATGATTTCACTAACTTTAACGTCTCCTGGATAGAGTTCCTCCGCCACAACTTTGTTGATTATATCCTTTTCGGTTACAATACTAACGAAGTCACCTTTATGTTTCACCAGAAGAGAGGATATATTATTTTCCCTCATGAGAATTGCTGCTTTTATAACGTTATCTTCGGAGTCGATATAAATTAACCTTCCAGATATCAATTCCCCAACTCTAATTATAGCCATGACATCACTCCCTGATATTACTCCATCCTATGATTTCTTAATCTAATATACATATATCTTCCGGCTTTGTCCTATAGCAAGATCCTAATTTGTTGATAATGGATACTACAATGGAAGTTAGCAATAAAAAAGCTTTTAATATAGCAGGTAATATGATGGGAAAAGGGTGGTAGACCTATCAACCCTAATGATACAAAATTATTACCTGAAGGATAATAGTTTTTTCGGCCATTATCATAAAATGATAATATCAGGAATCTTATTTAGGATAAAGCAAGATTAATAATAAGAGCGCTCACCTTAGAACAGACTTTGCTGAAAGGTGTTTCCCGGGTGAGCGTAATATATATATAGCCTTATTTCTATTTATCTTTTTGCTGAGAGGTGTTCATAATGGAGACTGAAATAATCGTACCTGATGTAATTATTTTAAAAAGCGATGTGGTAGAAAGAACAATAAGGCTTGAAAATTGCCATAGTCAGAATGAAATCATGGAGTATCTCAAGATCTGCCTGTCTTTATTCGCTGTACATTATCCGGGAAAAATCATGGAGAATTCCGAGGCAACTTTAAAAATTTTAGAAAAAGTTCCCAGAATAAATAAAGAGACACCTGATAATGCAAAAAGATACAAATCTTTTGCATGACAATTCGAATTAAAAAAGGACAAGGGAACAAAAAAGTTTTTTTTAATGGATAGAAATCTCACACTTCTCTCTACTCCAATAATGGATTAGTGATGTCAATCCCATAAACGTTTCTGGAATAACCTCGAATCGCCCACAAACCTGTAATACGATTTGAGCATATAACTGAGGCACAGAGAGCTTTTTTGAAATATTTCTCTGTGTCTCCATGCCTCCGTGGCGATTGTTTTTATACAGGTCATCAAATTTGTAGTAATTGGTTCAAAGTTTAGCTTTAATTTGTATAATCGGTTGCAGCATATAGAACTCACCGCAAAGGATGCAAAATCCGCGAAGATTTTTCACTGATACGCTTTGCGTTCTTTGCGAACTTTGTGGTGTGTTTATGGATACGTGGTCTCAGGCATATCAAGATTCAAGCCTATAATTCGAGCATGAAAAATATCACCATACATTACGCTATTATCTGCGTGTGGAAATCTGAAAAATGCGAAGTGTCAGATAGTCGAATAATACAAGTGGGCAGGTTGGGGAGTGGGGGTTAGTGTATTAAAAAAGTTATTTACCTGCCCACAAATTGGTAATACAATCTCTTTCTATATAAAACTGGCGAGGGGGAGAAATAGATTCTCCCCGATAAGGTCCCGCTCCCCATTTTTTTAGAAAATCCTGTCTATTCTTAGACAGGTTTATGTTATCACTGAATGTACTTAAAAGTTTCCAGCGGAAATCAAGGAGCCCATTATTTATACAATGCAATAATAATATCTTGGTGGTGAGCAGATCAGAACCAACTTTTACTCACTGTTAATCCCCTCCGAGAACTATCTGCTCACCTATCGCAACAACAGTAGCAGCGATTAGTATCTAAATATATGAATATATAGAACTCTATGATTGTATGTATATTAAATATAGGTCTATTGGAAATAGGAGTGGCTTGCCTCTTCTCCTAAAAATATGTTCAATCCCAGGGAAGGATCGCAGCCGAAATAGGCGGTCTACAACTACTCTATGATATTCATGTATATGTATATCAATAATCTTATATATCCTAATGATAATTATGATAATCGGCAGGAGCTCCTTTTTATTACTCCTATCCTATCCAATTTTAACTCCTGCCACCTATCCATTTTAGTGTTTTGAAGTGCGAAATCTACCAGAATAAGCTCATTAACTTTTTCAAGTCCCCATTTCATACCGTATCCGAAACCAAACAAGCTTTTTTATTGCCAACCTCAACCGCATTACTCTTACAAGCGGTTCGTCTTTTTAGTGATATGTTCACTCTCAAAGAAGGATCGCGGGTAGAAATTACACCTTACATGACTGATGCCATGATAATCAAGAAGGTCAAATAACATCTGCGCCTACAAACCCTCAGCAAAAGACTTATCCTTCATATAGCATATGTAGCTTGAGGTTGATGGGGCATGAGATGAAACCACTACTACTTCAAATCGCGCACCATTAACCCCAACTTTATCAAGCTGTTTACTTCAAATCCAACGCAGCTTAAGGTTAAATAATTGCATAATATCAGTTTTTAATAAGTCATCTGCCATCTAAATGTATATAATTCACATGTCTATATATAGTCCAGTAGAAATAAAGGGGTCTTGATATAAGCCTGTTCAATCTTAAAGAAGAATCACAGTAGAAGTAGAGTCGTTTACTTCAAATTCAATGCAGCATTCTTAATTGCTACGAAAGTTAGTAACAATGACCTTGCGTTTGTGCAATAGATTATATATCACAGGTTGGCGGCAGTTTATATATGTCTCCAAGTACCCTCGACCCATCTTTTTTCCGCCAACCTGTTTAAGTTTCGCTAGTAACCTGTATTTCACACGCGCCTCACAACTCCGTTTATATACATGAATTTAAAGAAGTATCTATGGGCTTCCCCTCCATAATATTATCCACCCTCTAAACAGCATTTTCTCAAAACGATAGACTTAGATGGGGGAGTCCATCTATCTTTTAGTTACCTAAGAAGGTTGCCGAAGAATCAGTTTATTCTACTTATTTCTTTATTTTTGACCTATTGTTGTGTCTAAGAAGGCGTAGTATTTCCCATATCCTTTAATCGTTTAATGTTTGCCTGTGCCCCTCCATCAATGCCTTTTTTTGCTGTTTCTCAAGCTGAGCAGTATGAAAGTAATCGCTATTAAGGTCAATTTTTGTCAATCTCGATCACGAACATTCATAAATAACAGCAATCTCAACCGCAACTCCATCAAGATAAATCATTGATTAATTCTTTGGAAAATCTGTTCTGGATTATTTCTTGCTTCCATTCGTAAATATTGAGCCATGCCTATTTCTATCTCATACTCATTTTTTTCTAATGCTTTTAAGGTTGCCTTGGCGACTTCAGATGGAGGTATCCCTTTATCTTCCTGTCCTCTTTCATCTCTCGCTCCTTTATCTAACTCAGTATCAACAGTTGGAGGAATTACTTCAAACACTTTTATTGATGTATCCCTTAATTGATGCCTGATGGATACACTGAATGAATGCATAGCTGCTTTGGTTGCACAGTATACGGGCATAGCTGCTATTGGTACAAAAGCCAGTCCAGAAGAAACATTGATTATAGCGGATTCTTTTTGTTTTAGCAAATCTGGAATAAAATATGCTGACAAATGAATGGGTGCTTTTAAATTAATATCAATCTCATTTTCACCAACAGACAAATTAGAAATACCTTTCTTAAAATCAATCATTCTTTGAATTCCTGCATTGTTCACTAATATGTTAAGGTCTTTGAAGTTAGACTTAACCCAATTATATAATGCCTCTCGCTCTTTTTCTTTAGATAGATCACATACTCTGGTATGTATTTCGGGAAGTTTACTTTTTGCTTCCTTTAATTTCTGTTCTCTTCTTCCGCAAATTATTACGTTATTGCCTTCTTTTACAAAGGCTTGCGCAAGTGCAAACCCTATGCCTGTTGCGCCCCCCGTAATTAAAATAGTATTGCCATTAAGTTTCATGATTGTAGCCTCGAATATTTTATCATTGAACAATATGTGACGAATTGTTATTTATGCCTTGACCAATTCTTCGGTTGCTTCTGCCATTTTACATGACATGCAAATAATTATCCTTCAAAAGTTATAATGTAAAAAATCCTTAATATATAATATAGTTTTGAACGGAAGCAATAGCAACGCACTACCAGAGCCAGACAGACCACTTCTTTTAAGTTTCATTATCTCAACAGAGTGTCCTTGTCCTCAATCGCAAAAGCACCTCTTCCGCAGTCCACGCATGACACCATCGCAATTCCTTTAATGAAATCAGCGTTTCTTAGCTGTATTGAATGTTTACAATTAGGACATTTATACCATGTGCTATCAATCATATCTGCCACCAAATTCAAAAGTAATGTCGCCCCAATTCTCGCATATTTTCCTCTTCATTACAAATTTTGGTTGAATTAAAGTCCCCATTTTAATCACCAATTCTTAATGATTATTCATTGTATTTATATCTTGTGATGCTCAACATTTAATTTGGTTTAATCACATTCCAAATCATGGTGATTAAATGGTGACTGAACATCCATTAAAAATCTATGAGAAATTAGACCCTGACCTCCTTAAGCATGTTGAAAATTCCCGTGATTTTGCCTTTGATGACGGTGCTTTGCCAAGGAAATATAAGTTGCTTATTGCAATGGCTTTCGATGCATCGTATGGAGCAGTTAATGGGGTAAAGTCATTGGCTCAGCAGGCGATAGATGCCGGTGCTACAAAAGAAGAAATCATGGAAGCATTGAGAGTTGCACAACATCTGAGTGGAGTCGGCTGTGTCTATACGGCGGGACAAGCACTAAAAGAGTTATTTATCTGATAGTTCCATATAATACCTGTGGCATAGAGGATTAAGTATGGTAGATAAAAAAATAAAATGCATTGATTGTCACAAAGATTTCATTTTCACAGAAGGGGAGCAACAATTCTTTGAAGAGAAAGGATACAGTGAGCCAATTAGATGCAAGGACTGTCGGAGTAAAAGAAAATCTGAAAAAAGTACAAGTGGATTTAGACGTTATTGATTAAGATGGCTTTTTGGCAGGTTTGTGAGCTGAATATATCATGCCCTCATTGGATACAACCGAAAAGCGTCCCATTGTAATGGTTTGTGGGTAAGCATTAGAAAATGCTTCTAATAAATCTCCTAAATGTTTTTCCATAAAGAGTTATTTAATCTATTTATATATTCATATAATTTTCTTACATTCTTTCTGCCGACTAACAAACCATAGACGGATGCAGAGCATTTTCAGGTACTCAAGATATTCGGAATCAATTTTAAGCCCTTCTGGAAGGTAGGATCAATACCAAGCACTGATGAGAATCTCACGCCCTACGAAGCCCATTAAGCCTATTGACGCATTAAAGCCCTATCCTGCGCAAATTTATGGTTTCATCGAGGAACTCCAAGACTTTCATAGGAGACCTTGCCACAAGGCTGCCTGACCTATCAAGAAACAAGGATTTCATTTAGATAATGACTCCCATCCTTTACGCAACATACTAAATGTTTTCTTTTGAAATGTTGCAAGTAGAGCCAATATAAATATATCAGCAATCCCTAAATCTACTTCCCAACTAGGATGCTTGAAGAATAATCCCGCAGGAATCATATCTACGCTTTCATATACTCTCTCAAAACAGTGGTCGCATAACCCCCTTTCGGCAGTGAGAACTCAAGCACGACCTTGGTCTTCCCTGCATTGATATCATCCTCCATGGCGCTGAACTCCGGCTTAAAAGGCAGTATTATTTCCTTGCGCAGCCCTTTTGAAGCCAGCTCAGGCATGGCAGGGACTTTAAAACCCTCCAGATCGGTGTTTAACTCTTTAACCACCTCCCGTTCGATATCACCCGGTTTACCTTCTGCAAACTGAGTATCATATCCCACAAGCGGCGCAGTAACGAACGCGCGCCCTTTGTTTATAAGATTGTTTATCCCGTCCAGGTTATCTGCTGTTACCTTCTGCAAGCGGGAAGTATCGGGCATACCCATCTCATTCTTAAAACACACGATATCCCCTTCGTAAGCCTCATGTATCGAGATGCCCTGCAGAATGCGCCTGCTCAGGGTGATATTGAAGATATACGATTGATACGCATGCAGGAACATTTTCTGCAGGTTCGGCGATAACACCCTGAATGCGCCTGTGTGCTCTTCCGGGTGTGCGATAAGGTAGTTCATCATGGCTATCTCGAACTGGAGGCGAACAGGATACATCTTAAGTCCTGCCTTAAAATCGCCTGTGTCAAGTACGTACTGGCGCACGTTTCTTATCTCCTCGGGCTCATCCGGGAAAGGCCTTGCGATATAAGTAAGTGCAGCTTCTTTGAAATTCCCGCGCGCGATGGCTTCGCCCACAACATGGGTCACAGGTCTGTTCTCCCCGAACCTCTGGACACCGAAAAAATTGGGCGCGCCTTTCTCAAGTTCCCGGCTTATGGCCTTTACCCGCGCAAGAGCTTCCTCATGAGATAATTCGACAGCCCTCACCGCTATCCTGAACCGGTTCCCCCACAGGTCTCCGAGGCTAATCTTTTTATTCGAGCGACCGATAACTTTCAGTTCCACATCCTTTAACCGCACCCGCGCAAGCTCCTCTTCGCTGACATCCCATATGCTTATTTTCTGCTTTGTCAGCGCGCGTTTGTCTTTTGTGCCTGCCCATCCGAACCTGTCCTGGCTTACCTTCAAGATGCGCGACAGCTCCCGGATGAGGCGGTGCGTATCCCAGTTACGCTTTGTGAGTTCTACGATCAGGTAATTCCCGTTTGTGGTTTCAACCCTGTTCGTAAGTTCTTCGACGCAGAAGTCGTCTATCTGCTGGCGTATGCATCCCCCGATCCCGGGATTCTTCGTATAATGCAGGCCAATGCCGATTGAGCTGTCATCGGTAATTATAAATCCTCCATGACCTGCTTCTTTAGACAACATAGTACAAATAGTATATATACCGGATTTAAAACTTTAAGCGCAATTAGCTGGAAACGGTGAAATGATTTGATAATCATCAGAAAATTCGAACCCGAAGATTTTCCCTGCGTCATAGATATAGAAAGGCAGGTCTTCAACGAACATGATCCCTATTTCTACATGCAGTTCTACGAAACCTGCTCTGATGGTTTTATAGTGGCTGAAATGAACGGCATGGTGATAGGCTATGTTGTAGGGTTCCTTACAAAAGAAGGGACGGGGCGTGTATTCTCTCTTGCCGTACATCCGGCATACCAGGGCCGTGGGGCCGGGAGCGCCCTTTTAAAAGAGTTGGCCGGTATTTTCAGTAATTTGGGGGCTGTGGAGATTATACTTGAAGTCCGCTCTGGCAACATCAGAGCGAAAAAGTTCTATGAAAAGCACGGGTTTTACCAGACCGGGATTGTTGAAAAATACTATAATGACGGTGAAAATGCCTGCTTGATGGGGTTAATATTAAATATATCAAAATAATAAAATGACCTATGCCATGATCCGTACTGCTCCACGATATGACATGCTGTTCGGCGAAGGTAGATTCAATGGAACACTCCTTATAGGACCTGACCCGCTGGGCGCGAGTTTTGATTATGAGGTTTACCTGCTGGCAAGGAGAAAATTAAGAGATATCGGTTTCGGTATGACCGATAGCGAACGCGGCATAGAGGAATACAGGAAAACATTCGATTTTAATGGCAGCAGCATAAAAGCGCGGATAAGGCTCGTGCTGGGGCGGAATTATAGCGGCGACCTGCGGGAACTATGGCGCGAAACCCTCACGAGTGAAGATCTCATATATCTGAAAACCCATGCAGGATACGGCAGCCATCTCAGCTTAAGTAACGATGTCAGGTATTTTACCGATGCCATGAAGGAGGGATTTGACCAACCGCGCAGGAAACAATACCAGTTGTTCTATCTTGATTGCTGCAAAAGCGAGCTGTATTATAAGCAGGTCTTACGCGACTATTTGGGCGATGACATAGACCTTATCCTCCACAAATGGTTCTGTGATTACAGGATAACAGGGCCTGTGATAGTGCTTATTAATGAACTGATGAAAGGATCGGACTTTGAGACCATAGTTTCGGAAATGAACGACGAATACGGCATCCCGCATTTTGATGTGGATGATAAACCTGAAGATATGAGACTGGACAGGAAGATGGTCACATATTCTATAAGCCAGGTCCAGCAGTAAATTTTCAGGCGTATGGGTTAGTAGATGGAACAATTATATAGCATGAAATATTGTTAACATAAATCTGGCTTTCAAAGCAGGAAAAGATATGGAATTAAGAATCTTAAAGAAACCAGAAATGTCAAACCCCCGCATGTTAGTGGGTCTTCCGGGTATGGGTATGGTTGCCAGGACTACCATTAACTATTTTATGGAATTCTTGGAGCCTGAATTGTTCGCGGATATCCCGATGCCTTATCTTTCACCTTCCATAACGTTTTTTGAAAAAGGCTTGGTAGTACCGATCGACAGGGAAATAAGCCCTTTTAAGTTCTACTACTCGCAGAAAGAAAATATCATATTGTTCTGCGGTGATATCCAGTTTGGCGATGTCGCAAAGGATAATGAGCTCGCCCTGAAAATAATCGAAGCTGCGAAGCTTTGCGGAGTTGACATTATTTATACGGTGATTGCAACACATGTACAGAAATATGTTGAAGAGCCGGAAGTCTTCGGGGTCGCGACCTCGCCTGAGCTTTTGCAATTCTTAGGGAGCAGGGGAATGAAGATAGCGGACGGCAGCCTTAAAATAAGCGGGGTCAACGGGCTTGTGATCGAATATGCATTGCGAAAAGGGATAAATGGGATAGCCCTGCTCAGCGAGACTGCCTTTCCTGAGGCGCTGGACATAAAAGCGTGTCATGCCGGAATAAAAAAAGTTTCCAGGCTTCTTGGCATTGACATCGATCTGAGCAGGATTGAGATCGAGGCCAGGAAATTTGATGAAGGTTTTAAGAAATACTTGAAAGATATCCAGGAAAAGAAGAGAAAAGAGGAAGATCTGGGGTATATAGGCTAAAAATAATATTAATTTTCAGGTTTGTTAATCTGTTACGGATTTTTACCCTTTTCCACCATGTCGCGTTTTTTCTTCAGGGCTCTTATGCTCAGCCTGTAATAGCCGAATATCACGATCGCGGCAATAAGAAGGAAAATAAAGAAATATAACAGGGAAGCCGGAGCGTCCCTCTGATAGTACTTCACCGATATCGTCTGGTGCTGCGGGTAAGGGTTATTCCAGATAAGCACGTCCCTTCCCCTGCTGTCCGTGGTAATATTGTCAGGCGGTGGCTGCGCTATACCCAGGAAATTTGAGCCTGTAGTATAACCCGCGGGTAAAACAACGCGAACACTGCCGTTATCAGTGAGCTGCCGGGTGAACTCCTGACCATCGGATTGGGTATAGGCTATAAACCCCGAAAAGGACGAATTGAAGTCAAAACGTACAAAACTTCTTCCGAAGATAGCTCCCTTTGAGATATTGAAAGTAACATTATTGCCTGCATAATCTACTGTCACAGGGTCCCTGAAATCCATATCACCGCTATCCCCGATAACAAGGTTAACCGAGGTTTGGTTTGTGACGCTCTCGACCACCTGAATGGACGAAAGGTTAAGATAATAGATAGTGGTATTATTGATCCCCGGAAGCTCATACTGCCGGGGAGCACCGGCGTCTATTCCGGTAGTAATGCATCCTGCCGTAAGTATTGCAAGCAACAATATCAAATAAGGTTTCATCACTTATGCATCTAACTGATGCGCTTGTTTATAAGTCATTCGGGATGACATGTCGCAGCCCGCTACCTCCTGGATTAATTTTAATTTCCGGGCAACATTATGTCATCCCCGTTGTAGGGATGGGAAAAATCCGCTATTGCACAAGCATGATATCAGGTTCGATCTTCACTACTTCAAGACCATCCTTGAATACCCGGATCGTGCCGCCGCTCGTAGATACCGTTACTGCGATAGTCTCGGTATCCCGCGTTATTGCAGCGGCTGAAGCATGCCTGCCTCCAAGCCCCTTCTCCGTAGGGACATCCTTGGCATTGATATCAAGGTACCTGCCTGCAGCCCGGATTATTCCTTTCCCGGTAATAACAAAAACACCATCCAGTTGGGCGAAACTCTTCACAGTCTCCCAGCTCTGGGTATTTACGATATCGCAGTTCTCTTTCGACTGCCCTTCAAAAGGGTTAAGCACGAGCGGATGAGAACGGCGCATTACCTCGTTCGAATCGCCGATTATAAAAGCCGTACCGAACGATTTACCTTCCCTGCCCTGGCATGCTATCTGGAGCCCGATATTAAGCACAGACCGCAGTACCCTTGCTTCTACCCTTTCGGTACATTCCATCAGTTTTTTCATGATCTTATTTGTTGCAAGGTCGTACACGATTATGGAATCGCTGTCCTTCATCTTTATTATCCCCACGACCAGGCCTTCCGTGTCAATGAGGTTGTTGATAAAAGCTATGAGGCTTGCTTCGCTTATCTCTTCTACGGCGCTCCTTGCCCTCTCTTCCATCCTTTCGTAGATGCTTTTTCCCGTTTCCTCGATAGGGCGGGTAAGTTCATTCATCATTGCCAGCTTCCTGCCTGTAAAAACAAATACAGGGACGCCGGTTGAGATTTTTGTGACTTCTTCCGAAAAGGTGATTACCGCAGATGCCCTGAGCTTTTCAGCAACTGAGATGGCTGAATTCGTGATAATCGAAAAATCTCTTTTTCCCGGCAAAATATTTGATTTTTCGGGAAAAACATTCTGGATATTTACATTGCTTTGAAGAGGAGCAGCACCGCTCAAAATGACTGTTTCCATGATTACCACATAATTATTATCATTATTGTAACTGTTATATATAGTTTAAGATGATGTGCATCACGATATATATCAAAATGCACATGAAAATGTAAATGAGAATGTAGATGAGGAGGCTATTTTTGTACCCTCATCATGCACCTGTGATATCCCTGATCCGCAGGAAATATTCTTCGTTCGAAGGTATCCTGCCAAGAGATGCAATGATAGCTGCAAGTTCAGCCGAGCCGAGATAGACTTTTGCATTCTTGCCCATGCGGTTGTCAAAGTTGCGCGTGGAAGTTGAGAACACGACCGCATTATCCGCCACTCTTGCCTGGTTGCCCATGCAGAGGCTGCACCCCGGGATCTCTATCCTTGCCCCGATGTCCCTGAACACAGCATAATCCCCGGTCTCCGTGAGTCTCTGCTGGATAATCCTTGTGGGGGGAGCTATCCACAGCTTTGACCGGATCCCGCCCTCTTTTCCGAGTATCCTCGCAGCCGTATGGAAATGATCAACATTCGTCATGCAGGAACCTACGAATACCTCATCTATCTTTACTCCCGCCACCTCGGAGAGAGGTCTTATATAATCCGGATCATTCGGGCATGCAAGCAGGGGCTCTGTTATTTTTGACAGGTCAATCTCCAGGATATCGGCATATTCAGCATCGGCATCAGCTCTCAGAAGGGAGGGATGTGCAAGCCACTCTTCCATGGCTTTTATCCTGTTCTCAAGAGCCTTTGATACGTAACCCTCGTTCAACAGCGACCTTAAAACAGATATGTTGCTCCTGATATAACGAACGACCTGCTCCTGCGGCAGAGTTATAACCGCAGCCTCAGCCGATCGCTCGGCGCTGGCATCGGTAAGCTCAAAAGCCTGCTCCACAGTAAAATCTGGAAGCCCTCCCATCTCCAGTATCCTGCCGTTGAAGACATTCTTTTTGTTCTTCTTCTCAAGCGTCAGTTTCCCCGAGCTCAGAGCAAAATACGGGATGGCGTTCACGACGTCGCGCAGGAAAATGCCTTTCCTGAGTTTTCCCTTGAACCGTACAAGCACGCTCTCAGGCATATCAAGAGGCATCACGCCAAGCGCTGCGGCAAAAGCAACCAGCCCGCTTCCTGCAGGGAAAGAGATGCCGATAGGAAAACGCGTGTGGCTGTCCCCGCCTGTTCCTACGGTATCCGGAAGGAGCATGCGATTCAACCATGAATGGATTATACCGTCGCCCGGGTTCAGCACCACACCGCCCCTCTCCCTGAAGAACTTCGCAAGTTCCACATGCATCTTCCTGTCCCCGGGTGTGGGATAAGCGGCTGTGTGGCAGAAGGACTGCATGACCAGAGGGGCCTGGAATTCCAGGCACACAAGCTCTTTTATTTCGTCCTCTGTCATCGGTCCTGTCGTATCCTGCGAGCCGACAGTTGTTATCTTCGGAAGACATGACTGTCCCGGCCTTACACCCGGCAGGCTGCAGGCTTTTCCCACTATCTTCTGGGCAAGAGTATAGCCTCTGCGGGATGGTTCGGGCTCTCCGGGTTTAAGGAATATCTCTTTATACTTTTCTCCAAGCGCTTCCTGCGCCTTTCTGGTAAGCTCTTTTCCGATTATCAGGAGAAGCCTGCCCCCTGCCCTGTACTCATCAGGAAGTGTCTCAGGCTCAAGATGGAACTTTGTTATATCCTGCCAGTTATCATCCATTATCCTGCCGGTCGCGAAAGATATTGTAACGACCATGCCGCTTGTGAGGTGCGAAACATCGCATCTTATGGGGATAGCGCCGCTGTCGCGGGCTGTATTAAAGAATATGGGTGCGACCTGGTTTCCCAGGATTATACCGCCTTTCCGCTTATTCGGGACTCCCTGGATATCCTCGCCTATCCACCACATAAGGGAGTTAATAGCTGATTTCCTGCTGCTTCCTGTCCCCATGACATCTGCTGCGAAAGCGATGGGATAACCTTTCTTTTTAAGCTCCTGCAGCTCATCAAGCGCATTCGGATAGCGGTTCTCAAGCATGGAGAGGGCATGCAATGGTATATCGGCGCGGGTCCCTGCATGCGATGCAGGTGAGAGGTCATCTGTATTTACTTCTCCCGGGACCTTAAAAACAGCAACTTTTATTGCCTCCGGGAGTTTGGGGCTTTCTGTGAACCATTCCGCAAGAGCCCAGCTCTCCATTACCTCCCTTGCCCGCGTGTTTGTTCGTGCAAGCTCCTTTACTTTATCAAAGAACCCGAATACCAGGATCATGCCGGAAAGGGTGCGGGCTGCAGCGTCACCGAGTTCTTCATCTTCAAGCAGTTCGATGAGCGTTTCTATATTATATCCGCCTTTCATCATCCCCAGCATCTGTACCGCCTGAAGTGGAGATATCAGCTTTGACTGTTTTTCCCGTAGCGCTATGCTTCTCAGGAACTTTGCCTTTTCAAGCGCGGCAGGGTCTACACCTGGGGGTACGTTCCCTTTCAGGAGTTTTAAGACATATTCTTCTTTCCCTGAAGGTGAATTAAGGATCATTTCCGCCAGGGCTTTTACTTCCTCGGAGTTTAACGGCAGAGGAGGAATTCCCTGTTTTTGCCTCTCTATGATATGTTGTTGATAAGCTTCAAGTATCGATGGAATCATCGTCCCCCCTAAATGTATTGGTGTTCTATTAATTTAACGATAATATCTGCTCTAATTAAAGCATGGATTTATTAAATACTTAGCGAAATTAGACACTTTACGTGAATCCAGGGAACCAGGCTCCTTAGATATTATCCAGGGCCTGCTCCATATCCGAAATAATATCTTCGGCATCCTCAAGCCCCACGGACAGGCGCACAAGCTCATCAGCTATCCCGTACCTGAGCCTGTTCTCGCGCGGCACCACAGCATGTGTCATTGTGGCAGGATGCTGGATAAGCGTCTCTACATCTCCGAGGCTTATAGTAAGAGTGCACAGCTTCAGGGAATCAAGGAACACGGGTACATCTTTTGCATATTTGAGCAGGAACGCTATCATGCCCCCGAACCCGCTCATCTGTTCTCTTGCAAGGTCATACTGGGGATGGCTCTCAAGCCCCGGATAAACTACTTTTGCTATCTGTTCATGCTCCTCTAAAAACTCTGCCACAGCCATTGCATTTGAATTATGCCTGTCCATCCTGACCGCAAGCGTCTTCATCCCGCGGGTAATGAGCCAGGAATTAAAAGGACTGAGCGCACCTCCGAGGTTCTTTGCTGTGTGCCTTGCTCTCTTTATGAACTCCGAAGTACCTATGATTACTCCGCCGATAGTATCCCCGTGACCGTTCAAGTATTTAGTTGCGCTGTGGATCACTACATCGGCGCCGAGCGACAGCGGCAGCTGGAAATATGGCGTCATGAAGGTGTTATCGATAAAAATTTTTGCTCCCCTGTCATGGGCCACATCCGAAACAGCTTTTATATCGGTCAGTTTCATGGTCGGGTTTGCCGGGGTTTCAAAAAAAACAAGTTTTGTATTTTTCCTGAAGGCTTTCTCAACATTGGTAATATCGGAAGTATCTACAAAACTCACATCCACCCCGAATTTCCTCAGGTCAACAAAAAGGTCGTATGAGCTTCCGTAAATAACTTCTTCAGCGATCACATGATCGCCTGAGCTTACTTCCGTGAACACTGCAGCGCTGACGGCTGCCATGCCCGAAGCCTGGGACAGCGCCGCCTCACCTCCTTCGAGGTCTGCCATCTTTTTCTCAAATATCTCCGTGGTGGGATTCAAGCCGCGGGAATATACATAACCCTCTTCCTTCCCGCCCATCAATCTGCCCCCATGCGCAGCATTTTTGAATTTAAAAGGCGCTGTCTGGTAAATAGGAGCGGCGACCGGCACCGCCTCAATTTTTTTCTCTCCTGCGTGGATCGCCCTCGTTGAAAATCCGGCTTTTTTAGGTTCCATAAGATATCATCTCCCTTTATCAGCTATATATTTGTTAAGCTTTTCAAGAAAGTTACCATTAAATCGTCTTAATGCATTTCCCGAGATCAGAAACAAATGCATCAATCGCTTCTTCGCTCATGTGGGGCATAATTATAAGCCTCATTGCCCTTGGCGTGCGGGTTATCGAGGTGAACCATCCCTCGTCACGAAGCTCTTTTCTCACCCGGTCAAGTTCGGGTACATCCAGAGCTACAATGTTCATTACAGGGTCGATGAGCGGCTGGATGCCGGATTCCCTGGCCCCTTTAACAAGCCTCGCAGTCAATCCCATGCACCTGTTCACGATTTTTATGTACCCTTCCCTGCCCAGGTGCATCATCACCGCATAAGCTGCTGCGGCTGCTGCTCCGCTCCGCGTACCTGCAAGTGAGTGCTGCGCCCTTATGGTCAGGTACGGGGTATTGACTTCAAGGGGAGAAAGGCAGGTCTCTTCTTTGAACAGCAGACCTCCGGCAGGTATCGTGGACATGCCCATCTTGTGCGGGTCGGCTGTTATTGAGGTCACACCCTTTACCGAAAAGTCAAAATCGTATTTTTTACCAAGGAACGGGATAACGAAAGCGCCGAAAGCAGCATCCACATGCATGAATAGCTCATGGGATACGGCGATCTCTGCAAGTTCATTAATCGGGTCTATCTGCCCGAATTCTGTCGAGCCCGCAATACCAACAAGTGCCACTGTGTTATTGTCAATAAGCCCCTCCACAGAGTTCAAATCGACCTTGAATTCACCGTCCAGCTCTGCTTTTCTTAACTCTATCCCCAGCAGGTCTGCGGTTTTTTCGAACGAGAAATGGGCTGAAGCCGGGATGACCACGTTCGGATACTTTTTCCCCGCAATATTCCTCGCAGTCCGGAGTGCCTGGATATTGGACTCCGTGCCTCCTGTAGTGATGTAACCGTACGCTTCCGGGCAGCCCAGCAGGCTTCCCATTAGCCTGATAGCTTTTTCTTCAAGTTCCTTTGTCCCCTGGAACAAACCGAAATCGCCAAGATTTGATTCTATGAACTGCATATGGGCTTTTACAGCTATCGGATGCGGGCTGGTGCACATCGCGCTTAGCACTTTATCGTAAGAAGTATCCTTCAGCCTTGCTGAGTTCAATAAAGATAACACTTCTTTTTCAGAGAGCCCTTTCCGGTTCATAGGCTAAAATCAAGAATACAGGTTAATAAAGGGTTCGGATTTTAACCAGCCGTCTCAATAAATTCATAGAAATCGTCCCAGTTGAGAACGGTCGAAACACAGCCTGCCCTGTCCAGAACTATACCGATGCCGTAAAGGTTGAGTTTCTGGCACATCTCAAGCCCGGCTTTTATTTCCGTCATGCACCCCACGCCCAGTATTGCCAGGGGTTTATGTTTTCGCACAAGTCTTTTTATAAAGCTTGAGCCGGGAACTATGAAGACTTTATAACCAAGTTCCTCAGCGTTTTTCTTCGCAGCTCCGATTTCGCAGCTGCCGCAGTTGATGCACTTTATGCCCTCAGGGCTCAGTTTCGAAGGGCAGTCTATGGCTCTCAGGCATTGTGGCAGGAATATCATCCTCCTGCTGACAGGCGTTCCCCTGAATTTTTTAAGGGATATTTTGTTCTTGAGCGCAATTCCTACATCGTCGACGATGGAATCATCCGCTCCCACGAGGCGGAACAACGCCTTGACCAGGTTTTCAAGGATCGTGATCGAGAAAAGCATAAAATTAGGAAATATGAACTGCTCGGTCTTAAAGGAATATGCGATTAACAATGAACCCAGTATTGCAATTATGAACAGGATTATTACAGCATATACTACTGACACACCGATTACGGCGAATAATGGACCCAGATCGATTTGCATTTATTCCTATAACTATACGTTGAGAATTATATAAGTTTACCTGCTTAAAGTTTCTCTAACTAGGGAACAGATATCCTGTGCTTCGTTATTGACAGGGATTATCTCGATATCCTGCGCGCCCGAAGCGCCAATGCCAAGTTCTGCCGCCCGCGCTATCTGCTCCTGTTCAAACACTTCTCCTTTTGAGACCTCGCCCGTGGTGCCGTAAATCCGGAGGACTGCCACGCCCACAGCATCAATTGCGACCCGGTCGTTCCCGGCTATCATGATCCCGGGCTCTATCAGTGTTCCCGCTTCCGGTCCCCCTTTTGAGAATCCCTGTATCCCGTCCATAATTATGAACCCGGGTTTGTACGCAGTGTTGATCTCGGCTATCATCTGCCTCTGATACCTGGAGGAGTGAAGCTCGGACATATAGCCGTAACCATCGTCCGGATCATAAGCTGCAACCATGCCAACACTGTTCTTTAGGGACATGGTAAAATGCCCGCCAAACCTGTGGGTCTTAAGACAGCATGTCTGAACTACAGCATCCGCTTCCCGGAAAAGCCTCGGGAACAGGAAGCCCCTCTTCCAGTGGCTTTCGCCGGGAGCTTCGCTTATCCACTCGCTGCCCTTAAGCTCATCAAGTATTACAACATCAAATCCCCGCTTCTTCGCAAGTTCCATGACCCCCATCACTTCAAGTACTTCCTTCGTATCCCCCATGCCGCTCCTCTCTGCCATTACCACGCGCGCTCCTCTCCCTTTGAGTTCATCCACGATTGCTGACAGGGTATCTAAATGCGTAGAAGCCGGGAATGGGTCTGCGCTGTTGTAATTGGCTTTGATCGCAATGTTTTTGCCAGATAAACTCACTGGTTCGAAATGCTTCAACAGCTCTTTTACTCCCCTTTTCCTGTCGCTTGTTTTTATCACGTACACTTTTGATTTCATGGTACTTTCCACAGGCAATTCCCCCTTTGCTGCTTCCTTTTCACCTGTTTCATTTTTGTAAAGGCAGCCTGATACGGCGGAAAGGAACAACGCAGCTAACCATCTCAGAAGTTCTCTTCTGGACACCATATTAAATAGTGTAACCCTTCTTATATTAAATCTGTCCCATCACCCTGATTAAAAAATATATATAAAAATTAATTTTTACGAGCGAAAATTATATATACTAAGCAGTTATGATGATTATAATCATAATGGTGAATGGTAAAAACTACTATGACCGAAACAGGATGTAAAGAACGAAAGTGTCCCTGCAGGATGTGGGTTAATTGTTCTAATTATGTGGACCTGCAAAGACAAGCCTGGAGGCTGAAGAATAAGGAATATGATTTCGAAGAATGGTATCGGGTCAATTTCAGGTCTGAGATAAAAATGGGGGATATAGCGGTAAACGGATAACTTTACTGAGGGTAGGAATTTATTTTTTTTGTTTAAAGACTATTAAAACCTTCTTCTCCAGTATTTTTCTCTTATTCTGTTATAAATATAACCCAGATATCTGATCTGCCCGTTATAAAATCCAAACCATTCCCGCCAGGTCATATATCCGGAGTCGCCAGCAAATGGATGATAATCAGGGTCATCAACAACACTCTGATGGAATACATGACTGTGTTCATCTAATTCACTAAAGAAATCCTGATTGGTGTGATGAAGCTCTACAAAATCATTATTGTACAGGAATGGAGTACGACCTGCTTTCGCACGTTCGGCATTTGTCCGATTTTTCGTATCCTTAGGTGATTTGTAATCCGGGCTAAGCGATCTCGATGGAAATTGCTGCCCACTGGGATTAATATAATCATCGAGGTCAATCAACTGTCCCTGGCGGATTCTTTCATAATCTTTACCGTCAAGCAATGGCTTGATTGGTTTTATTTCAACTGTTGAGACGGTCTTTGCCGGACTCATCTCACCCACAATAACCCATGGTTTCTGTTTTGTATCGATTGACAACTCTTTGAACCCGAAATCAGTCTTCCACTTAGGCAACTGCGCCTTAACTTTTTCTTCCGATATTCCTTCTTTCTCAAGTTGAGCAAGAGCCGCCTTAACACCCTTGACACCGTTATCCCACCGCTCATCAGGCGCTTCCGCCTTCTCCGGCTTTCCTTCCTTATCCTTCCCCAGCAGCCCCTTTACCTTGCCCACAATGAAATTCACAAGCTTGCTGAGCGCCGACTCGACCTTCTCCTGGATACTCTTGATGATGTCCTTTATCTTCTGGCTTATTCCGCCCAGACCGATCAGGCTCGCCAGAAAGCCAATGATCACCGGGATCGTGCGCGCCATGGTCTTTTCGACATAACCGGCTGCAGCTTCTATCTTGCCTGCGGCTATATTGGCGACCGATTCGAACACGGCATTAGCCAGTTCGGCTATCTGCTGGAAGCGTTCGATGAAGAACTTGATAGTGTCATAGACCATTATGATAGCCTGGATGACTGCGCCGACCGGGTTGAACATCGATGCAAC
The DNA here is from genome assembly GCA_902386135.1 of uncultured archaeon. GTDB lineage: Archaea > Halobacteriota > Methanosarcinia > Methanosarcinales > Methanoperedenaceae > Methanoperedens. Next base: position 34,261 of record CABMIB010000101.1, on the reverse strand, counting down.
CTTGGCGATCGCCTTCTTGACGATAGTTGTCACCACCCAGTCGCGGATACCCCCCAGCACCATCTCCTTCAGGTCACCCAGGAATTCCACGAGCTTTTCCCATGCAGCACCAAGCCCTTTTGTGACAAGCGTCGTGAGGAACTCAAACGTTTTCTCAAGATACGCTACAGGTTTTTCACCGATGGCCTTGACAAGCAGCCCGCGCAGCCTGTCATAGGTCAGGGCTAATATCTGCAGGACAAGAGAGAGAATACCCATGAGGTCGAATTTCTCAGGCAATCTCAAACCCGCTCTGGCGAGGGCTCCGAATAGCCATTTCATTAAACCTTCCTTAAGATGGACCAGGATATTCGTGGAGAACTGGTCAAACCCTTTTCTAACAGCTTGGATAAGATTGCCTACGAAACCAATCGGATCGTGGATAATAGTCGAAAGAACATCTCCTGCTTTTTTCACTATCTCAAGAACCCTGGTCCCTAACGGTCCTGCCAGCTTAAGAACGCCTTCGAATATGAACTCGGCAATCTTCTTTCCCACGGCTACGGCAAAATTCTTGATCCTTTCAAGAGGCGGGCCGAAAACGGCTTTAATTTTCTCAATAGCCTTACCGGGACTAAAGATATCCGTAGCAGAGAGCGCATCCCATGCCTGCCTGAAAAGTGACTTGATATAATCCCAGGTAAGATTGAGCTTTGCGATCTGGTCATTTAACCATGCAAAAGCCTGGTCTATAGCCCCGGATTTTTGCAGGTTCTGGAATATCGCTTCACCGCCCGGTACCAGGCCCAGGAAACCTCGTATCAGGTTAATCGCATTGCGTTCCACAGGCTTATCTGTGACAGGGTTCTTTCCCAGGATGACGGTGAGCAGGTAGAACCCGGGGATATTATCAACCCACTGCGCAGCCTTTTCAAGCAGCTTCTCTTTTGGGTCCCCTAAATAATCGAGCAGGCCGCGCTGGATGACCCGGGGTGCCGGGGTCACTGCTACAGGCAGCCGCTGGACAGAAGCGCCCTGCTGCAGCACGTGTGTTGTCTCATGGGCCATCAGGCGCAGGTCGGTCTTTGATTCGCCTCTTCCAAGCCAGATGTGCTCCCGGTACGTGAACGCGCGGGCATTGAGCGCACCTGCAGCCGCATGGGACGCGCTGTCGTCATGTACTCTCACATTGCCCAGGTCAGCACCAGTGTAGGATTCAATGGAACCGCGCGTCGATGTGTTCAGCGGCTCACCTGAGCCAGGGTTCAGAATATAGCTGTCATTGACCGGTATAATTGAAGTTCCGGAAGCCGGTTCGGTTTTACGCCGGACCTCTCTCTTCCCCTCATCCAGTAAGGACTGTGTACCTGTTGTCCTGGCTATGGATCCGGGCGAAGGAGCTCTTTTGAATGCAACCACCTGCTGCGCTATCCTGTCCGCCTCTTCTTCATATTTATCCCCCGGCGGTCCGACCCTGAGCTTTGCCTGCAGGGCACCTGACCTGATGAGCCCCTGTACAGCCTGGTTGCCAGCCGTTCTCTGGAGGTACAGGATACGGTCAACCGGAGAACTTACAGATTGAAAGTGCTCCACCTTACGTACTTGAGGCGGACTTTCTTTTTTTGTTTCAGGTTTTTTTGCAGCTAACGCTCTATCAGCCATCTGTGATCTCCGTATAATAATAATTTCATATCAATCTCAAAATTTGGTAGGCATATGTAAATGATCCGATCTTTGATCTTGTCAAGCGGAAAAAGTATAAATTCCCCAAATATTTCACGGATTGATGGAACTAAACACCGCAAAGGGCGCAAAGAACGCAAAGCCTGGCAGCAAAATCTTTGCGCCCTTTGCGTTCTTTGTGGTGAGTTCACTATATCTCACAATATCTGCTGCTACAAATAATGCGTACTCAAGCTAAACTTTGGGGTTAATTACTCATAATTACTATAGATCAGCATCGTACCCACAGAGACTATTCCCCGAGCATAAGGCGGGTTTTACCACTTTCTTTTGACACGTAAACGAACAGTTCATCACCAGGTGGCCGTGGTGGCTTACCCTCAAAGGAGATGGACCATTCTGTCCCCGCATCTTCAGCCGTTATGTTGTAATGCGAAGGATCCCTGCCGCTATCCCTTACTGCTTCCACTGCAAGCTTGATAGCCTGCTGTTTTCCGATAGGAGTCCTTTGTCGCATATCTATTATGTTGTAAATAACTTACCGGACTAACAATATTTCTTCACCATCTGCTCTGCGAATGTCACGTGCGGCTGTACGTAGTTCTTGCATGCCTGATTAGCACAGGATTTGAGTTTCTCTTTGCGGCATTTTTCACCGACCTTCCATGCTGCACATTCGGATTTCTTCAGGAAGTCCTCGTACTTCCCTTTTCCCGGCGGGTCGTAATGGGGAAGATCTCCTTCTTTTCTGCCTTTACAAATATTGGCGCCGTAGCGGGCATACCAGTCGGTTCTATGCTGGCCCTCGTGCTTACGCGTACATTCCTGGACGCCGTGTCCATAGCTCGTGGCCTCATGTATCTTGAGACTGCCGCTGCCATCGCAAATGATAGTGTTATCCGTAGTATACCAGTTCCCGCTCCACCAACCAGCCTCTGCCGGACGCTCGGGGACGGCAACCCCCTCCTTTCGCGCTTTATTCCCTGTTTCGTGAGGCGGCATACGTTCATCATCCATGTTCCTCCTACATGCGCACTCGCAGGGAGGAGATGGGGTCATTCCATCCTCAGACTTATCCATCTGCTGTTCCAGTGCATGCCGCACCCCGGCAGCCTTTTGCCCATGTATATCCTTAGTCCCGCTGACCATAAGATTGGCATGCATGGCCCCTGAATCGATCAGTCTTTGCACAGCCCGGTTGCCTATGGTTCTTTGAAGGGAGAGGAAGTGCTCGGCCGGGGAATTTATGTGTCGTGAAGTATTGCCCCTATGTTTGCCGGAGATGGATTTTTTATTCTCTTCCTCCTGTATTTTTAAATAAAGTCTGGAAGCTTCACACAAATTTTATCGCCTCTTTATTTTCTATTTCACCATTCGACCCGTGCTTTTATTATAATCCTGGACAGCTATAAATCCTGCCATTGCTCTGATCTGTTTGTTCCATCAATTCATTGTTGATGGTCTTTCTCCCGTAATCAAGCCATACCTTCCATTTTTCATTATCCCTACAATTAAATCCCCGGCATGGCAGAGGACGGTTCTCATATACCGTGCAACTGTGCGTTTTCCTGTCAAGATGCACACAGTAACCATCCGCATTATGGGCGATCAAATATGGCCTGCCGAATTCCCAGCGGATGATCCCCTCCTCTACATCCTGCCTGGACAGCGCGAAAGGAAATTTGCAGCATATTGCTCTGCAAATGGTGAGCCTGTCCCGGCAATCTACGCAGGCCTCGTGCTGAAATGTGTATTTATCCTCTTCTGAATCCTGATACAGCAGCCCGATGCCGCTTTCTACGAACTTCTTTACAAGCCTCTCAGATACCTGCTTTTTTCGTTCATCCAGTTCCTCTATCGAGACCAATCCTTTTTCGTTAAGCAGTTCGATAAGGGCGTACAGGAATGATGCCGCTTCCAGGTTTTTTTGGTGCTGTCGTTGATACGGGTATGCGTATAGAGCAGACCTTCGGCTACTTCACGGTGCTCATCTTCCGGGATATTCAGGATACAATTCTGGTTTTTCACGTCTTTATACTCGTGGGTACCCCAGAACCTTCATTCTGTTATTGGCTCTGATTTAGGGCTCTCTTCGAGCCGTCCGATACCATCCTGTACGGAATGGTTCTCTTTTGCCAGTTCCTCTTCCAGAACCTGTATTGCCCCGCTGATACGCAGCAGGGTATTCCTCAGGTTCATCTGTTTTACCTCAAGGTCGGCCAGCGCTTTCTGGCCGGATTCGAATTCGGCTCTGAGCTCCTGGAGTCTTTTTTGTAATTGTTCTTTCAAATAAATCCCTTCTTTTTTTATTTAGCAAAACCTATTGACTCTTGTAATGTTAAAATCATTTTCTGCTGCTCTTTCACGACCCTTGTCAATACAGCTACGATGGCCATTGGATTGATACCTTTTCTATCCTCTGTCGCCACATTTCTTGAAACATCCTCTGCAATAAAACCGAGGTGTAATTCTCCGCGTGTATCTCCTTTATACTGGAATCTGAGAGGGTTCAGATTCTCTAATGTCTCAAATGCTTCTGTACCGGATAATTCGGAGAAGTTCTCCTTCATTTCCCGCGACGAGATATTCACAAAATTCTTAATACGTACGGCGGTATTGCTAATGTTATTTATATACAGGTCTTCATCCAGCGACTCGATATCGAAAGCGGACCCGTCTGCCCTCAGATCAAGGTTGTGCCCATTTCCTTTCTGCAGACGGATACGGTTGCCAACAACATGAAATTTTACCTGCGGTGTCGAAGTCCCGATACCGACAGTGCCGTTACGCAAATATATCGATGAGCGCCAGTTGCCATCATACTTGTCGTAAAAGACCGGATACCCTCTGGCGGAAGTCGTGCCGCCGTTCCCTTCGATATTAAGGGCGAACGCCTGCCGAGAGTTGCTGTTCAAGATACCGAACACTGTGGAATCGGACTGTAAGACGAGCGGGACGTTGCCTGCCTGTGAGGTACCGTCAGCGTTCTCACCTCCGAAACCTCCGGAATTTGTCACGTGGAGACGATACAGGGGGGACGTCTGTCCGATGCCGACGTTGGCTGCAGAATTCCAGTAGAGAGCTATTTTTTGTCCACCTGCGGTCGTTCCTAACGCACCGCCGCTCCAGCCATATACTGCAGGACCATCTATATTTGCAGTTGCAAAAAGTTTAGTTCCACCATAATACCCGATCGCATGATTGATGTCCGCGCCCCCTCTCAGCCAGATGTTACTGTCATTTACCCTGATACTTCCTTCAACATCCAGTTTGTCGCCAGGTGAATTTGTTCCTATGCCGACATTGCCGGATTTGTCAATTACAAGCCTGTAACCAATATCGTCTGCTATGCTAAAGCCGCTTTCAGGAGTGGATGTGCCTGTTGCGCCTGCTCTTAAATACCAGTTCGCGCCCCCCGGGGCTGCATTTGAAATTCCAATTGCTGCGCCCATACCATGTGCGCTTGACTCCAGTCCCTTGATAGAAAGTTTTTGAGGCGGGTTCGCCGTCCCGATACCGACATTGCCGCTGCCGCGTTTTATAATCATAGCCGCAGAACCGCCAGATCCTGGATCTAACTCAGCATCGCTGTGCGTCCCGCCAATATACCAGGCAAAATTACCTGAAGAACGGTAATACTGCGTCCACCCCTGTACTCCTATGCCATATGCCGCATTTGGTCCGTTGCCCCAGAGATTAATCATCTGCCGCGTGTCCGCACCAAAATCCAAGAAAGTATCAAGACCGGGTATTTTAAGATTCCCCGTGCCGATTATGACATTACCTGTCGCATCGATGCGCAGGCGTTCTGCGCCGTTCGTATAAAGCGTCGTGATGCCGTGGGTAAAGGCGCCAGCTATCTTTACATCCTGCCCGATGCGCAGTTCGCCTGCTGCAGCCCCTACAGCGCCGGGGGCATATTTGATTTTCACCTGTTTATCAGCATCAAAGGCAGTACCTATAACAAGCGCTGAAGATGCCTGTCCTGTTGCCTCAAGCCATAACTCGGGTGCTGCGCTGTTATTATGCAGGCTTACCGGGTTCGTGTTCCCGAGAACAAGGCTCTTATTATCTGGCAACTGGACGTTACCGCCCACACCCAGCTTATCCCCTATGCTTAGCGCTCCTGCAAAACTTGTTATCGGTGAATTGACCTGGATCCCGTTATTTGTACCTGTCTGCTTCCCCTCGATGGAGGCAAAGCCGGAAGTAACTCCATTTATAGCCAGGATGATCTTCTCAGCCTGCAGTGACTTACCCGAAAATCCTGCATACTTACGAAGAGACCCGCTGCTATCCTCATAGTCTATCTTATCCACAGTTACTGTTCCATTCGCATTTATCAGGGATACCTTTCCAAGAAGAACTTTCTCATCTTCATTTATCTGGCTTCTATCCGTCCCCGACACCGGCTTTCCCTCCTCAAGCCAGTGTATGTTCTTAGAATCCTCAGAATCCTTGGGAGCAGCTTCTCTTGAGTAGGAAATATAGATATATACGGTCTTACCTGCGCCATAGCTTAAGAGGCTTACATCGGTATCGTCTGTGAGAATGATCTCCTTACTTACCTCTTCCCCGTCCTCCTCTATTTTATTGAGCGCCATCCCCTGTGTAACAGTAACATCCGCCGGATTGGCGCCGGGTTTTTTGGATTTCTGGATTTCCAGACCCCAGACAATGCCCGAGCTGTGGAGATACCGGTTATGAAGACGGCGCATCCGGGTATGGTAATTCTGTTCCTGGATGAACTCTTCAGCCTTCATGAAGAGACCATCAAAATAGCGTATACTTCTGACTTCTTTTCCCATTTTTATCCTCCTATCTTATTTTTGCCTCGTAATCAGTCCGCCCAGCAGGGTATCAACACCCACGGTTGAGTGGGTTCCTATCTCCAGGGTAGGAACCTGAATTATAAGGTCATAATCAGTATGTGCAGGTTTTTCCATTTCTATAACATCGCGGATAGCCTGCTCCTCCTTCTCCAGTATATCTGGGTCAGGTATGGGCAGGGTCATATTGACCTGGAAGTAATACGGGCGTCCCTCTCCGACTATGGAATCCTCACCAACAGTCGAAGTAACCCCGACCTGGAACGGTTCCAAGAACTCATAAACAGAGGTATCCTTGCCCGCATATATCTGGAGGTACCTCTCCAGCCCTTCTTTTGTTCCACGTATTTTGTAAATAGGGATTATCCTCGCTATAACTTCCCTCTTTTTCTCAAGGTTCCAGTCTTCTTTTAGGACCAGCGACATCCAGCCCGCCATCCAGGTAAGGAACTCATCCATATCAACACTGAAATAGCTGTTGAAAACCTCTCTTTTTTCATCGGTTATACGCGGCAGGAAGTCGGTATCTTCCCCGGTTTGCAGGAATGAAAACCTGGGATAAAAAATATCGCTGATGATATCAAGTACCTCACCGAGACTTTTTTCCCCCTTTAATTCGCTGTTCTCAACCCCGGTCAGCATTGTTTCGAATATACTCAGGTAGCTCTCTATAAAAGGTGCTTCATCGTCCTTTCCTCCCTCCTGATATATAGAAGGAAGATGCCTCATGTATTTACTTCTGGTTTTCAAGTTCCCTTATCCTTTTTAACTTCAACAGTAAGTTCTTTCAGGTCTATAAGTCCGTCAATTATAATAGAATTTTTATTATTTTTAAAATCTACATATATTGCCCTTTCAACTCCATCGGTCTCCTCAATAATATGATCTATTTCAAAAACTGTCAGCGTTCTTTTATATGCCCATCCTTCATTATCAGCCCCGCCTGTGATTGGGTCAAGATACTGCCTGATATTTGTTTCAACATTTTTTGATACTGTTTGTGGATTTGCATGGAGTGAGCAGATGATCACTACATCTATTCTGACTTCCGTATACTCTGGCGCCTTGACCTCGACCCTGGTTCCTATGAGCCTTCTTGGATGCAGGTATCCGGCCACCTTTTTGACAAGCTCATCGTATTTGTCCCGGCTGCCGGATACGATTATGATCTCTACTTTATCCGGGTGCTCAAAAACGATGACCCTTTTTACTTTTGCCTCTTCTTCATCCTCCGTAGCTTCCATTGAAAGTGCGCGAAAATCATCTTTAGTTATAGCCCTGTAGTGCGAGTCCAGGAAACCCTGGACCTGTGCTTTTATTTCGGGGATGCTCTTCTTGTTTCCGCCTTCGATCTCTTTCAGGAACTTAAGAAGCTTTATCCTGGCCCTGTCAGAGTCGGGTTTATTTTCAAGATCCTGTAGAATATCCCCAACTTCAGCACCCGACGTGCCGGCCACCAGCCTTAAAAAGTTGATATAAGATTCCTCGGGCATCCTGTCTATCCTGTAAAGCGTCATTTCCGCGATCCAGGAGAGAAGTTCAAGAACCGTAATGCCGGGGTCGGAGGGATTATAATTGGTCCACCGGTCTGTGTAATTGGGGATGGAGGCAAGCAGTTCATCCACGAAATCTTCGTAGGTCTTTCCGGCAAGGTCAGGCAGTTGTATCGGCATTTCATCACCCTGTATCTACATTTATAGTTCCTGCACAGGGCAGGGTGTTCTCCCCGAGGGTAACGTATCCAACGCCTTTGGCATCACCACTGGCAGCCTGTTCTGACCTGTATACGCCAAGCTTACTGTTTTCTTTCCTGATTTGCAGTTTGTATGTTCTTTTGTCGCCGGTTTTCAGGAGCGCTTTTCCATTATCTGCATCAAGCGTGATATCTACCGATTTCTCTGCAATAAGGACATGGATATTCGTGTCCTGATCGGTTTTGGTTATTTTTGCAGTGTCCACCAGGTTAAAACCCAGTTCATCTTTAAGAAAAGCTAAAAGTTTACTGCTATCGCTTCCGGGGACATCTTCCCAGTTGAATAAATACTTTTCCAGTCTGATATCGGTTATATAATCGATCCCCTCAATACTTTCAACAACAGCAGCCACTTCAGAGATAAATATCCCGTCCCCGAAGTCCCATCCTTCCCCATGCTGCCCGCCTTTTAAGGGATGCAGGAATGTCCTGAGCTCTTCTGTTATTTTGTCCCTGGTGTTAACGCTTTCGGCAGATAGCTTAAGCGTAGCTGTCACGTATACATTTATCTTTTCGTACCTGGGTCCTGTCACTTCTATCCTGTCGCTGCGTATCGTTACAAGAGCCCTCTCCTTGAGGTACCTTTCAACCGTATCTATCAGGCCAGATTCAGGCAGGGGCGCTTCATCATCACGGTCCGGCACGATTATAACGTATATCTTTCCACCGGCATCCGGAATGCACTTTGCTTTTACAACATCCTGTGAAGCTTCTAGCGCAAGCCATTCGAAATCCTCCCTGGTGACGGCTGATCCCCTGTTCTTGAGAGCATGGGGACCCCGGGTGATAGCTTTTTCCAGGTTCTCCTGGTCTTTTCCCCCAGATGAAGAAACATGATTTGTCACGCTCTCGATATTTGAGATCTTTCTTTTTAGCAATGTGACAGCACCCGGCTCCTGGTTGCCTTTTGAGCCGCCGCCGCTCTTATATTCCCTCGCTACTACGTTGTTCGTTCCCCTCGGCGGAAGCATCCCTCTTTTGCCATCCCCGAAAAGTATTTTCCCGTTAAGACGGTCAAGGGTATAATGCCTGCCTGACGGACCTGAAAGGGCAAAATCCCTGGTCTCATGCCATCTTATCCATATCTCTTTTATCTCCCCTGTTTTTTCATCTTTCACCAGCCGCAGGGGATTTACACCAGTTTCTGATTCCAGCGCTTTTATCTCGGCATCGGGCGGGATCCCTGCTTCTTTTATTTCAATGACCTCTCCTTCAAGCACAGGTTTTTTTGAAAAGGACAGCAAAAGACCGGGTTTTCCGGTTCCCGACCCGAGAATTTCATTTTTCACCGTGCTGCTGTTCACAGCCCATACCGTATTCGGGGATATGCCTTTCAGTTCAGGGAGAGAGAGTGCCTGCTCGTTTTTAGGAGATATCCTGAGCCAGCACAGGTTTTTCCCGAATTCGGCCGTATTTGTCATGTCAGAAGGGATATGAAGGAGTACTATCCCCCCGGTAGTGAACGAGTCTGTTTCAGCTTCAACCCTGAACTCCTTCCACCCTTGTGTGTCGCTAAAAAAGTATTCCCATTTCAAGCCTGCATTGTCGGAAATTAAATTATCCGCATTCTGCGCAGTTACCCCGGGTTCTGCGCTGAAGAGTTTCTCTTTAACAGCAAAATAAACAGAGATCGATGCTCCTGCTATTTTTTTATCATTTTCAAAACCAAGGTAAAGAGCAGGGCTCTTATCCAGGGGCGGTTCATAAGGCTTGAATTTATTCGCAATATCCACGCTCTTATAATGGAAATTGTTGTAAGTCTTTATCTCCTGGACAGGTTTATTTTGATAATCGTACTGGATGGCAATAGATTCTATAAACGGGGATTTAAGAGTAGACGGGATATATTCACCCCATGTATATTTCGTTTCTTCCATTTTCTTTTTAATTGCATTTTTCTGTTGGTCAGAAAGCGCCGCTTCCGCCGGTAAAATCTTAATAACATCATCTATGGATTTTACCCCGAACATACTGGATTTTCCATAATCACCCGAAATAATCTTCACCCTGATCCATCTGTTTGATTGCCCGTTAATCTCCGTGGATATAATGAGAGGACAGGTGAACGAAACCACTGTATTCGTTGAATCGGTGAACGCTTTTGTACTGTCAGCGAAATTCGCCGCTTTATTTCCAGCAAACGTGCTGCCTGACCCATCTGAAATTCCCAAAAGCGCCCATTGTTTTCCATCCCAGAATTCCCAGTGAAGCGTCACATTGGTAGGACTATTGTCTTTAAGCTTGATGTTTAATGTTATGGTCGCGTCTTTTTTAGAGAAAGCCTCTTCCGAGCCTATGTATAGCGTATCCCCGGCCTTGGGAACTTCCCCGAACGGATAAAATCCTTTCTTCACATCTACCGGGGTATCGTTGGAGAACGCCTGCTCAGGCAGGATATCGCTTACTGTCAGGTCTGCTGTTATTGCAGAGATCTCAGGCAGTTTCACCGCATCAACTATCTTCGTACCATCTGCCGGTCGCACTGACAGCCAGAAACTATCGGTATCATCGACCGTAGAGCGCTTAATCACAGGTATCGCTATGAGGGGTATTTCCAGTTGATTACTGCTGGTCGATGTTATCTGTCCGTGAGAAATCCCGCCGTTTAACCACTGGTCAAAATATTCCCCTGACAGGTTCTCCCCTTTGAACCTGATTTTAAGAGCTTTTACAGGTATTCTTATATCAAAAAGCATTTCGTCGCCAAGGTATAGAACATGATCTATACTTCTTTCCACTCCTTCTCCAAATACTGAGAATTTATCTGTCTTAGCTGAGGCGTTTGAATGGTCTGTGTACGTATCGTCTGCCGGATTGATGGAATAAACCGCGCCCAGTTTTGCAGGCACGACCCGCAGATCCAGTTCAGTCTCAAAAACGACTTCAGGGTCTCTGGACGAAGCCACCGCAGCACCAGAAGGAACTTCAGCTCCCGCTGCTCCTTCTGCAAGATAGAATGTCAACGGGACTTGCGCGGGCCTGGCAGCAAGAACGTCTATTCCCATAAAGTCAAGAAAAGCTATGCGGTGTTTATCAGGTATTTTATTGAGCTGGGTTACCAGGTGCTCAGACATCTTTGAGAATAATTTGAATAGCACAAGCCCCGGGTCATCCGGATCAAAATGATCGGGCTTCCAATCCTTATCTGCCCATTCGGGGCAGTAATGTTTCGCAAGTTCCAGCGCCTGGTTATAGATATCCTTGGATGTCCTGTTGTCCAGCCTGGGGGTTTTGGTTTCCATCTATCCTCTCTCCAGATAAAAGGGATACACAAGGTTATACCGTGTGTTCGAAGAGATCACGTTGTACTCAATGCTGATCACAAGTTTGTTCCTCTCATCATCGTCCGCATTCGCATCGACCCTGATAAGTTCTATGCGCGGCTCCCACTTTTTTAACGCCTCTTCAACATAGAATATCGCCCGGGAAGCTGTGGATGTATCGTTACCGGAAAAAACAAGCTCCGAAAGCCCGCATCCGAAATCAGGTCTCATGACGCGCTCTCCCCTGGCAGTGCCAAGGATTATCATTATCGATTCCCTGATGGAATCCTCGTACTCTGACCAGGCTATCTTCCCTTCTTTGACCTGTAACGGAAATCTTAATCCTACCCCGAGAAAATCCTTTTCCATATCATCACCCTATTAACACTGTGCCGGCAGCCACCACTGTCCCGACAGGGAGGTCTGAGGGATCGTTGCATGTCGTTACCGTATCCCCGTTCCTGGCAGCCATCTTCCCGTTTATCTTCACGGTAGCGCTCCCCATTTTGATCGTCGCCTTATTCGAAGGGGGACTCTGGAACGGCCCGCCCTGCGGGATATGAGAAGGCGTGTTGGTTGCAGTTGAATCAACAGTCGCAGCGGGCGAGCCCATTATCTTCACATCCTGGCTGAGAGCGCCGTCGATAATTCCTGTAAAAGGATGAGGAAGAGGAGTGGGCACAGCACCGCTCGGTGACGGTATCATCACTATGTGCGTATCTGTTGCCATGACCTGGTCTCCCTGTTTAGCTGCCGGCATTCCCATATTAGTTAAGGTTCACCGTTGCCCCTTTGACATTCATGTTCCCTGAAGCTTTCAAATCCATCCCTGCCGATGCCTCTATTTTCGTAGATGCGTTTGATTTTGCCTCGATATCGTTAGCCTCGATAGTTACCTTCCCGTTCGGTGCCGATATCGAGATATCCTTGCTGGAAATGATAGAGATCTTCTCATTTTTTGCATCGATAACGATCTTATTTTTTTCCGAGCTGTCAATTATCTCGATTTTTTCTGCGCCGTCCGTGTCATCCAGTTTTATCAGATGACCGCTTCTTGATTTGATGATTCTCATATTGTTCTTTCCATCGCTGTTCGTCTGCGGCGGCTTGTCCTTGCCTTTCCACAACGAACCGATCACATAAGGCATGTTGATGTCCCCGAACTCAAAAGCCACAAGCACCTCGTCATCGACCTCAGGCAGGAAGTATATCCCGCGCTCTTTACCTGCCATGGGTGATACGATCCTTGCCCAGTTGGATTCATCGCTGTCGCTCAGCCAGGGGAATTTCACCTTGACCCTGCCGAGATCGTCGGGGTCTTTATTGTTCGTTACTATGCCTATCACGACCCCGGTTATATTCTCTTTATGAGACGTATCTTCTATCAGATCTATCAAACTCATACGCCGACCCTTCTTACTTTAAATGATGTATCATACCCGTGCGAGCCAATAGTGTGTGTTGTTGATGTCACATAGTATGTACCGCTGAACCTTCCCAGTCCTTTGATCTCTATATTTTTGCCTGCACGCAGCCCTGGTATTCCCTGACATTTCCCTTCACCTGTTACGAACCCGACCAGTTGCGTATTGTACCTCGCGATCGCAAGCTTCTCCGCATCTGAAGCATCTACAAGATATTCGCCTATAACAGTGGACACAGCGGACGAGGAACTGCTGAATGCGGACTTTGCCATCTTTGTTCCCGTCTCATCGGCAGACATCTTCGATACCTCGTTCCCTTCTTTTGCTTTTGCGGATATTGCTTCTTTTTTCATGAAATCCCATCCCTGTACCACGACTTCGTTAGCCTCGTATCGTGTGCTCAATTTGCAGGAGAACTCATCGATATCGACCCTGTATTCAAGTGTAAGGGAGACGGCATCGTTCTCACGCGCTTTCCTGAAAATTAATTTTTTATCATCGGCCATTACTTCGTACCTTATCCTTTTAGCTCTCTCCAGGAGGAATTCAAAATCGCTCAGGTTGTTCTGGTAGATGCTCGGATGGACCGTCCCGGTATCCTCTGCATCCGCACTTAAGCCCCAGTCGCCTGCAAGGGTTGAGGCAATATCGCTGTCTTTTGCGCCCGCGAAAGCCCTCTTCTTTTTCCCGAAGCGCAGCCTGTGCAGCCTGTCAAAGCCCCGCACCTCGATTATTGACTGCTCCTTCCCGAAGGACGGCTCAAGGGACGTGACCTCACCTACTATCATCGGTTCGACCTTGTCCATACCCATGTACAGTTTAACCTCGCTTCCGAGCTTGAAGTCAGCAAGGTCAAGATACCTCCACGAGCCCTTTTCCAGGTTGGCTGTGGAGAGCCTTATAATAAACATGGACGCGGTATTGATTTCTTCCTCAAATGCCACGCCTTCGACAGTGGACCTGATTTCGCCGGAAATTTCTTTGCCGTCAACTTCAACCTTGAAATTAGGAACTCTTAAAGGTCTGTCATCTGCCAATAAAGACCCTCCTAATCGGGTATTATTAATATCCTGCCAATATCCTGCGGTCCCGGGAAATTGAACGGGTCAGCGATATCGTTAGCCTCGGCAATCGCGCGCCACAGGAGCGGATTTTTCAGCTCTTCGGATGCGATAAAGTCAAGTCTCTCACCCTCTTTAACGACCCTGACCTTCCTGCATGCTTCGGCGCCCTTGAGTTTAAGCATTTCCTGTGCTGTGACGGCAGGTCTCATTGTCAGGGTCACAGTCGCCCGGACAGGTATACCGTCGGACAGGAACATCGTGAATTTCTGGTCTACTTTTTCCACGTAACCTTTAAAATTGAATTTTCCCCAGGTGAAAAGGCACATCGGAGGATTTTTTGAATTTGCCCCTGCTTCGGAAGGGAATGTCAGTTCAACCAGGCTTTTAGTCCCTTTGATCAATTTTCCGGATTCAGTGTGGTCCTCCCTGACATCGGCCCGGCTCTCATAAGTATCAAAAAGGAGGGTCACGCTGAACTTATCAAAATTTGAGCCTTTAAACTCAGGCGGTGAGCCTTCTTTTTCAACCCAGCTCACATTTACGGCCGTAGCGTAGTCGGATGGATTGAACAGTACTTCGATCCTTTTGTCCTTTACCTCATTACCCTTTTTGTCCAGGACACATATCATTGCCTTTGCCATCTATACGAGCCCCCGTTTTTCTTTTTCGATCAAAAGCCTTCTTTCGATAAGTTTATAGACCGTATCGGCGATGGTATTAATATCATCCGGCTTTCTTTCCTGAGAGATGCTTTTATTGATATTCCTTTCCCGGACTTCTTCATTAGTTGCTTTCATGACATCCTGTTTCCTTATGTTGTTCGCGATGTTGTCACCGGAAGTTTTTCTCAGGACAAGATCCGTGTGTTTCCTGACAATAGTATCTATCGTATCCTCAGTCCGCACCGGTTTTTCAGTTTTCCCCGAATTGCTGGCAAAATGGAGATCGGGCTTCGCCGCCGGGACGATATTATCAGGGAACGTGCCTTGTTTCCTGCCAGATAATCGTTCGTTCATTTTTTGCACGTTCATTTTCATCTTTGTTCGTACTAATTCCAGGTACCGGCTCCCTTTATTTGAATTCTGGATTCCAGATGGGAAAGCGTAAGCTGTTTTATTATTTTTTGGAACCGCATCTTTTGCGCCGGTTCTATGCGAATAATTGTTAATTGAAAGATTCATAGCATTTAAAGTTAATTTTGCCGAACTGGTTATCGGTATTGAGACAGGGAATAAAACATTTTTTCCATTCATTTCATATTTAGTCGGGATATTTCCATCAGGATTTTCGCTTTTACCTATCAAGGTCTCTTTCGTAGCAGTTGCAGGAGAACCTGACCCGGTGTTTACCATGTTAAAAATTTTCTGTAAATAGCTGCCTGTTATGTGCCTGGCAGGAAGTACTGTTAGTTTTACGGTTGATTTTACGGTTGGTTTATCTGACCCTGTTATTGTATAAGAAGCCGAAAGCAAACCCTCTCTCTCTACGGCAGGGTATGCGGGTGCTGAGCCGCCAAAAACTTGGAAAAATTTTTGGGGCGCTGATGACCGCTGAGTAACCAGACACCTAATCACCCCGGGTTGAAACATATTACTGTAATAGCTTACATTATATTGTTTTTGAGGGTGACCCTCAGGCGCCTTTGTCAGTTTCCTGGTTACTCCGGTATAAAAATGGAATTCGAAGTAGTTGTTAATTCTCCATTCGGGACCGGTATTTGTCTCAACAGAATTCTTTATACCAGCATCTCTTAAACCAAACAACCGAAGGAATACCAATGCAGGCAACCTGCCCGCTCTTTTGGAAAAACTGTATTTTTTAATAATCCTTTTAGAAAAATTAAAGCCGCCAAGCCCGATAAATGATGGGTCGTCCTTCAAAGGCTGCCAGGCTGCGTTTAATCTCCTGTATCGGTTCATGGTTTACCATACCACAGTAATTACATCAGACCGTGGTGCGCCAGTACCAGTGTTTCAGTAGCTATCGCATTACTTCCGGCATTGAAAGCAGGTCCGTCCCACTTTACAGGGAACGCTTCGAGGAAGTCCCATTCCATAACCCTGTCTCCTTCACTGCCGATGAGATAAATGCTGCCGCTTTTCCGTTCTATTTTCCCGTTGATCACATCCCTGTACCAGTCGTACAGTTTCCAGTCCGTTATCCCGCGCTTCAAAGTGATGTCGGTGTATTTTGTCCCTTTCGGCAGCTTGTGCTCAAAAGAGTTATTGCCTCCTTCCTTTACAGTATCATACTCCGTCTGGATGCTCAGGCCGGAGACTTCTGTAAATCCGCCTTCTATGATTCCCTCGATTTCCACAAGGAAGTTAAAGGCACCGTAAGGGTCCGACCTTTTCCCGACTTCAGGCATAGCTCCTCCTATACGTCAAAAAGATTTTTCTGCTCTTGCGGATTCAGTCTTTTATTGATCTTGCTGACCTCTTCGCACCACTGCTGCCTCTCCCGGTGCTCAAGGTCCATAATGGTCTCATGGTCCCAGTGCAGGTAGTACGCTAAAAAGGCTACCTCCTCGTACAGCCGGTCGAGGGGGTAGCCGGTTATTCCCCCTGCAGTTGTACCTCTATCTCGAACTTATGCTCGCACTTCGGACATACGGTCTTGATAGAATTCGAGCCGTTCTGGTTTATCCTTGTGTACATCTCCTGAAGATATGCAAAATCCCCTGCAAAGAGTCCTTCGATGACCTTCGGGGTTATCATCTTCAAGTCTCCAAGGCCGGTAACGACCTTGGAAAGAAGGATAACTGTCAGATAAGCCGGGTTACCCTGGACTCTCGGGTCTTTCATGGGAAGTATCTCATCCGCTGCTGTAGCCAGCCTCATTTTTCCTTCTTTATGAAGGGTGCCGGTCTCGTCTACGTATCCCATGGGCAGGGAAAAATCATACTCGGTCTGTAAAACTCCCATTTAACCTCCTGTTATTTCGTCCTCTTTATTCCCTCGTGAACTATCTCAATCGATTCTACAAGCACCTCATTTCCCTTGGCATTCAAGCCCGACGGACTATATTTTGTGGGCCATGCTTCCACAATATCCCACCGTGCCTTATCCGTCCCGTCCTCGTCTATCAGGACAATGGATATATTTTTCCTTGCTTTTTTCGCACCCGATTGTTCGACTGATTTTCTCCACTGGTAAAGCTCCATTGAGTCTACCAGCCCTTTCTTCAGGGTTATGTTCCCGAATTTGGTAAGGCCTGACAGCTTTTTCTGGGTCGGCAGGTCAGTGCCTTCCCTGTATTCGACCGGGTCTGTGGTCGAATCCGGGATCGTGGCTTCCGCGAAACTTGCTGTAGTAATGCCGTCTATCTCAATTCTGAACCTGAAATTCCTGTAGGGGTCTTCTCTTTTTCCTGTTGGCATATTATTTTCCTCCTGTAATTATTTTATTTGGACTGTGTTTTCTGTTTGATCTGGATAACTACGAACTCGGCAGGTTTTACAGGCGCGACCCCGACCTCGATATGCAGGTATCCAGCATCCCTCTCTTCAGGCGGATTATTCTCTGCATCTACTTTGACATAAAATGCCTCTTCCGGGGTGCTTCCGAATAAAGCGCCGTCCCTCCATACCCGAAGCAGAAATGCGGTAACGTTCCGTATTACTTTTCCCCAGAGCCCGGGGTCGTTGGGTTCAAAAACAACCCACTGCGACCCTTGATCGACCGATTCCTCGATATAGAGGAGAAGCCTCCTGACGTTCACGTATTTCCATTCGGAATCTGCCGACAGTGTGCTTGCGCCCCAGACGCAGATACCTGATGTCGGGAAAGAACGGATGACGTTTATCCCGAGAGGGTGCAGTACATCATGTTCGCCTCTTGTAACTATTCTTTCAATACCAACCGCAGTGCCAAGATAACCCTCGGAAATGCCTGCGGGTGCCTTATGGACGCCTCTTGTTGCATCGGTATATGCATACTTTCCTGCGACCAGCCCTGACGGGGGAACAAGTCTATTCTTTCCTGTCAAGGGGTCGCTTATCCAGAGCCACGGATAATAAAGGGCGCCGTAGGATGAGTTGAATGCATTGCCCTTATAAGTATTTGTTGTACCGTTCTTGAACTCCTTTACTCCTCCGTTTGTCGAATCTGCAGGTGGTATCCCGTACGGGGGGTCAGCAATAAAGAAGCAGTCTTTTCTATTCCCGCAATAGTTAAGCCCTGCAAGGATAACGTCCCTGTCCCCGTACTTATCAGGCGTAGCCACGATGTTTATATCATCGACCTCATCAAATGCATGAAGCCCTTTTTTATTATCTGAGGTGCCTATAAAGTCGGCATCCTCGATCCCGTCCACCCCGCCGGCTAACGGATAACTGCCATTTGCAGGTCTTTTATCAGTTGCATTGGCATGTACGTTTATAAAACTTGAAACATTATTTATGGTGTCTTCGACATTTGCGGAAGAGATATTATCAAATACTTCCGATATCTCACCCTCGAATTCATTCTTAAATGTATCCGCCTCTTTATAATTAATTGTGACTTTGAAGTAAGTATCTTTAGGTTTATCCGACGGGTCATCGATCACCACGGTTACTCTGTTGCCCCATAACCCCTCAGACCTGGCGGTTACTGTGAGCACATTAACAGCAGCGCCACCGCTGGAATCTTTGATGATTACACTGGAACCCTTTGCCTTATCGGATGAGGCCCTGACAACGTAACATTTTGTTCCGCCTTCTGCAAAGAACGAATATACCGCATATGCAAGATACCCGTTCGGGATGAAGTTCCCGAATTCCTTTACATACTGGCTCCAGTTTGTAATCAGTTTTGCTTTGCCTATATCTCCTTTCTCGGCAAGACCCACGAATGCTCCTGTGGATGTGCCGACCCCGGCTATGGGCTTAACCCCGCCGGATACTTCTTCTACATAAACTCCCGGTGAACTATACCTGGCCATAATTTACCTCCGACGATTTATTTAGCTCAATTTTTATATTTGTTTCTTTTCTTGATAAATTGTGTCTCTTCTTCTTGTTCTTCGATCGTTTCGATCACGGAAATATCACCTTTTGCAATAAGGGTTTGCAGATGAGGCGATGATAATTCATCCCCTGAAACTTCTGCTGTGCTTTTTGCCAGAAGGTCGATATTTTTGCCGTCAATCAGATTAACTATCAGTCTCTGATTCAATCTGTTCCGAATTACAACCATAGCACCTCCGAATATAAAATATTTTAATACTATTATTTACATTGGGTTTCCGCATTACAGGATAACGATCATTTGACTGCTTCCGTCACATGTACGCGGATATCCTTTTCCTTCACCTTTGTGATCTTAACCGGTTCCTTCTCGGATGGTATTCTCACAGGCGTCAGGATGTACGAGATAGATATCTTAAAAGCCTTATTCGGGAATCTCTCCCACAGCTCGCTTATCTCTTCAAGCTTGAGGTTGTTACTGACTATCCTTAGCTCGTCATTCCCGCTGTCTTTCAGGCTGCCTTCAAGCATCGTATCTCTTATCACTGGATTATCATGGAATACCTGCATGAGCCTCTCCAGGATTATGAGCTCTATCTCCCTGTTCTGGTGATACGGGGTAAAAATATAATGCAGATCAAGAGTAAGGGGCGGATAGCGCATCTGATCGGTACCCGCAGCCTCCGACCCGGTATTCCTTAAGTAAGTATTCTCAGAGACCTGATACAGGAAAATAGAGAGCCTCGGGTTCGCGGTAGGTTCGATGTCGGCAGGCGACTCAAAGATGATCGAATTCTCCTGCGAAAGCTCGGTGATCTTCTGCTGAAGGAGTTTCTTTAAGGATAGACCTACATCTCTTAGTACTGCCATTATCTCACGCCTGTCTCTGTAAGTTCATAATAGGGTTCAAAATCGGCCTTTAAGAATGGTTTCCCTATCTTCTGGTATTCTCTCTTCGCCGCACGCATGATATGATGCATCCTTATCTCCTCCGAGTCCGAAGCCGCATAAAATGCCGCGGTCAGGGCGATGTTTTTAATATTCCCTCCTGCAAGTTTCAATTTCTCGGAGATGAATTTGTAGTCTATGTCCTTTGCCAGCGGGGCTTCTTTCGGGAATAATCCCGTCCATATCAATTTCCTCTGCGGCTCATCCGGGAAGGGGAACTCGACCACGAATTGCATCCTTCTTAAGAAAGCATCGTCTATATTTTTGCTCAGGTTCGTGGCAAGTATGACAACACCTTCGTATTCCTCCATCTTCTGCAGGAGATACCCTATCTCTATATTGGCGTACCTGTCGTGTGCGTCTTTTACCTCAGAGCGCTTTCCGAAAAGGGCATCCGCCTCATCAAAGAAAAGTATAGCATTGCTGGCCTCAGCCTCTTTAAAGATGTTGCTCAGGTTTTTCTCTGTCTCACCGATGTATTTGCTTACAACCGAAGACAGATCGATCTTATAAAGCTCAAGTCCTGCATCCATGGCTATTATCTCGGAAGACATGGTTTTGCCTGTGCCGGATGGTCCGGAGAAGAGGACGTTCAGCCCCTTTCCCAGAGCCAATTTCTTATCAAATCCCCAGTCGGTGTAGACGATTCCCCTGTATTTGATGTATTCACATATCTCTTTCAACTGGTTTTTTATATCTTTCGGAAGGACAATGTCTTCCCAGGTATAATGCGGCTCTACCTTCCTGGCAAAGGCCGAGAGGTTCCTGTTGGACTGTGTCCTGCAGCCGTGATATAGGTCATCCATAGATAATCTAAAGCTGCCAGGATTTTTTGCCAGGGCGTTATTGCTTGCCGTGAACACGGCAGCTTTTATCTGACCGCCGCTGAGTTTGAATTTATTTGCAAGGGCACAGATATCAATATCCTCCGAAGCGTTGCCATTTAAAAATGATTCCCACAGCCTCTTACGGAGCGCAAAGGAAGGCACGGGAAAGGCAACGTTTATGAAGATGTGGTTTTCCAATACTCCTGAAGGCTCACATGGCAGGTCCCCGGACAGGAAAACCCAGCCCGGAAGGTTGTCCAGCTCTCGGATCATATCTATCGCCGCAACTCCTGGCTCCTTTGCCTTCCACAGGGCATCAAATCTCTCAAGATACACAGACGAGCCCTGTAGCAGGGCTTCGCGCAGAACTATTTTTAAAGTTTCGAATGATTCATTCGGATCAGTCTTTATCAGGGCATTTGAATCCACTACAAGCAGCGGCCTTCCCAGCTCCCTGCAAACGGCCTCAGCCGCCATTTTCTTTCCTGTGCCGTACGAACCGTGGAAATAGAACATCAGTGGAGAATTCAAACCGGGATGTCCTTTAGTTAATTCTATTAACGTATTTTTTGTATCGTCCGCTAAAATCAGGTCATTGAAGGAACTTTCAGGCTTTATTATCGCTGAGAAGTTCTGTAACCTCTGGTCTATCCCGTCAGTTCCGAGCAGGAAGTTGATTATCCTTTCATCGACCTTTATGGATTTAGATAAAAGGGGAAGCTGGCTCTCCTGCCCGTCCGCCATAAGATAAAGAAGCCGGTCCCTGATAAGTGGTGCATCCGGCAAAAATCTCTCTCTCGCCTTATACCTTTCTTCAACGGAGCAGCACAGGAGTCTCATCACCAGGTCCACGGTCGGACGCTTCCTTGTCACGTCGTTCTGGAGATAAGAGTATAATTTTTCGTACCTCAATTCCAGCTCCGGGGCAAGACAGATCAAAAGTGCATCGATATCGAAAGGCTGGAGATGGAAGAGTTCGGACAGTATTTGAAGCCGTAGCTTATTTCCCTGCTTTATGCTTTCAAGCTTTTTCCTTTCTATTTCCCTGGTTTTTGCTTCGATCTCATCTATTTCTTTTTCCAGCGCGAGACAGGCATCCGCATTTGATTTGTAAGGAGTGTTCTGCAGAAGTGCGTTCACTTCATTCTCGGATACATATAATCCCTGAAAACCATCTGCACTTTCGCCGTGCTCAGCCCTCCATTTTTCAATGTTGAGACGGATTATAAGGTCAATCCTGTACAACTCATCAAGAAGATGTTCAAGGTTATTTCCGTAGATGGTCATATTGTATTATATTGTATTCTTTACAATCTTTTGGAAAGCGCTGATAAGTATATCGCTATCGGACCGGTTCCCGCATGATTTCAGCCTGTCCACTTCGATCAAAAACCTCTCGCTTTCTGCGCATTCGAGATGATTTTTCTCCGCAAACCTCATCGCAAGGCTCTTCAGTTCTTTTTTGGAAGAGTATTTCCTGGGCATTTTATCATCAATAAAATTGAACACATGCCCGCATTTTTTATGTCCTATGGTCGGCGTCGAAGGATTTGCAGAAGTTCTTATATAATCCTTAAAAGTACAATGCCTGATAATCTCTCCACATTCGCATATTATCGTTTTAAACACCACCTTAATAAAAAAGTATATAAAGTCCTCTACCCTGAAGGAGTTTCATCGCCCATCTGCTCGCTCCTTTTTAGATGACCAATCGTTATAATTAGAATCTCATGTACATGAGCATGTATATATACATTTGTAAAAACTGCGGAGGACGCATTTTAGCTGGCGACTGCTGGAATTTATGAGTTAATGTTAGTGTCCAGAGACCTTCCGCAGTAAATCTTATTTTATCGGAATACCCCGCAACTCTGCTGCGGTTGGGACAAACCACGATTAATGCAACCTCAACGCCTTAGCCATGAGATGCCCCACAGCAGAGCTGTGGGGAGCTTCACTGAGCCAAGTCCTTTTTTCGTATATTGGTTAAAACCATTATGCACCATCTTATCATAGCATTCTGGGCATTGAGTAGGTTCTATTCTACGTAATATACCTGTTGCAGTGTATTCAAAGTCGTTGCCAAACATCTCAAATGTTCTGGCTAAATTTGGGATGTCAGATAGATTTTTAAGTGTTGGGGATATAGTAACCATGTTGCGTAGGTAATATTATTACATTAAAGAATAAATAAATAGTTATTGTGATGATATTACCTTTATAATCATAACTGGATTATAGGACTGTGCCAAATAAAATGGAGAAAGAATAAATGAAAGGAATACTATTGTTTATACTTCTAATTGTTGTGATAGGAGTAGGTGTTGCAACAGTAGACCTAGCAAATCATCACAAAGAAAGTAACAAAGTAGGTGGAGAAAACGGTACATCGATATTTAATGAAGATATAGTAAGTCAATCTTTAATTCTTCATAACAATGTATGGGGAGCGACAGAAGAAGAGAAAAATAAAACTCTAAAATCATACATATATGTTACTCACAATAATAGTTTTGGATGGGAATGGGATAGACCTAATCCTGATTATGGTTTATATTATATACCTCCTATATATCCTGAAGCTATAATAGGGGTACTGCCTTATTCGAATAATAAATCAACCTCATCATACTTTCCAATAAAATCGAAGGATATTTACTATTTAACTGCAGATATTAATTATCAATATATCAAACCTACAACTGGAGATTATAATTTAGCATTTGATATATATTGGATGGACCCTTCTGATCTCTCTAATAAAAAGTCAAATGTCATGATTTGGATATATGGACGATTAGAAGACAGTACCCCTATAAAATATGTTTCAGATGGGACTAATGAATTTGAATATCATTATAGAGCTCCTAAAGATGATCAATATTGGCCATGGCATGCATTTATATTAAAGAATCAGGAAAAAACAAATATAACAGTCAATATTAAAGCATTATTAGATCAATTACCTGAAGGTAGTTTAAATGATAAATGGACTGTTCAAGCTATAGAATTTGGGAGTGAAATTTGGAAAGGTTCAGGGAGAATCAAGATTGATAAATATAATATAAATCTGAATGGTAACATTATCACAAATAAATGATGGATAAGAAGAAAAAGAAAAAATTAGTAAGAAAAGGAATATGAAACTAAATGCGAGTTTGACTTTCGATGATTTCCATCCATTGGCAATCAAAACAGAAAGACTTAGAGAATTGCTATATTTGTTGAATAAATATAGATTAAAATCGACGATTTTTCTTATTCCTTTCTATAAAGAGAAAAATATAGGTGACAATAAAGAATATGTTAATTTGATAAAAAATTATTTAGATGAGGGTAATGAGATAGGATTACACGGATATCAACATTCGGAAAATGAATTTGGGTGGCATTTATTTAATATTCCTTTTCCTGATTTTAGAACGCAGCTGAATAAATTAAATAAGTCTGTTAAAATATTAGAAGATACTTTTCACATTAAAATTCATGGATTTAGATCACCAGAATATAAATGTAATAATTATACAATAAAAGCTTTAAATAAATTGAAATTTGAATACGATTCTAGTAAGACAGTATTTAGACCTGCACATTTTCCTTCATATTATATGAGATTTAAGACATTTATTCAACCATACCCATATATCATTGGTGGAAATATAGAAAATATAGTGGAAATACCTGTTACAGGAGATTATACTTATGACTTAGGTCCAGAAGATTTTAATTTTTGCTTAAAAAATCTAAATAATGGAATAGAATTTGTAACTAAGAAAAAAGGAATTTTGGTTATAAATAATCATATGCAACGTACTCAGATAGATTATGACGAATATTTAAAATCTTTAAGTAATGATAAACAATTAAAGTTTCATACTTTGAATGAAATATGTCAGAGATATCAGTACTTCTGATTCCATGTAATTCCGAATGAAATCTCATTAGTATGATATGTTAAGTTTTAAATTTTTTAAATCTTAAGGTTCTAAATCTTAGGTCCCCAAAATTTTTCATATCTAGATACATATTTTTTCTCCAAGAAATTATTTGTAAACATATATAATGGAAGCGAAAATTCATTAAACAAATCTATTATATGTTCAGTAAACCCTTTTTGGATATAAGTATCATCGTAATTTGAATCAATTCTCTTTTGTAATTCATCTATTACTAGATCTATTATCGCTGTGTCCTGATTTATTGATTGATAAATCAAAGTTGTCACTTTTCTTTTATAAGAAGAGGAAAGAATTTTTTTTACTGCATCTTCACTTAGATAAGTATCCATAATAGAGCCTAAAATGCCACCACAATTAGCTATAAAATCGGTAACTACCATCTTACCTTCTTTAAATAATTTTCTTTCTATATCGTATGACACGGGGGCATTTGCTGCACATACTATAATATCTGCTCGAATTTTTTTGTAATTTTTTTCGTTAATTACTAAAGCATTTGAAGCAAGTAGTAAAACATTTACATCTTTTTCAAGAATAGAATCGTGAGAAACTTGTTTATCTTTTAGATCTAAAATAAAATCATCGCCTCTTTTTAATTGTTCATTAAATAATTTTTCTGCATCTAATCCATTGTCGTCCATAACTCCAAAATACTTATTTGAAAAACCAGTAAATTTAGCTCCGGCTTTATACATAAGATATGAATATAAACTTCCGACTTTTCCATAGCCCTGAACACAAAATGTGACATCTTTGTTATTTAAATTATGAATTTCCTCAAGAACCTGTAATGCACTCAAAGTCGCATAGAGACAGGAATAGGCAGTATAGACGTGTGAAAGATTTTTCCATGATAAGACATTAGTTCTAGTTTTTGTATTGTCAAATATAATTTGAAGATCCTGTATTTGAATTCCCATATCCATAACAGGAAAATATAATCCATTTCTTACAATTGGAGATATACTTTTACCGAATTCTGTAAGAATTTCTTTTTTATATTGCTCGTTATTTCTATCAATTATCACGGCGGCTTTTGCCCCTCCTGCCTTATTACCTATAAAAGCATTCTTATATGTCATACTTCTCGCCGTATGTTGCAATTCCAATAAAGATATTTCAGGAACTATTCGAACTCCACCATAAGAACTTCCTTGAACTAGATGGTCTATAACAACATATCCCATTACACCGAATTTTTTACTTTTGGCCGTATATATTAATTCTGAATTTATTTTTTCAATAACTCACCTTTTTATAGAATTATCATATTATTTTATATTATTTATATTCGAAATGATGGTTCTCAATTTTCCAGTCTTCTCTCTTGATAATTCTTTAACCGTCTCAATTTCAACTTTAATATCCTCTCCAAGACAACCCATCCTGATTTTTTCTTCTATTAGTTTTTTGGTTTCGATTGAGAAATCTTTTCCGGGAATTACCTGGACAAAAAATGTATCTTTTTTCTTTTGGATCGTTCTATATTGAAGGATTCCTGGTATATTTTCGATGACATTAATGTTTCTAGGAGAAAGGATTCTTCCGCTAGGTAAAGTTAAATAATCGTCACATCTACCTTCGATACTTTTAATTAACGGCCATTTCCTTCCGCAGTTACATTCATAATCTGCTAAAATCCCGATATCCCCTAATTTATATCTTATTAAAGGCATGGAATAATTATATAAACCAGTTACTACAACCTCTCCCTCTTCTCCCTCTCCAACAATTTCACCATTTTTAACCAATTCTATGATAGCACCATCTGTAATCATATGTTGACCAGAATGTTCGCTACATTCAAAAGCAAGTCTATTAAATTCAGTAGATCCATATGTATTAAAAACCTCTGCCCCAAATGTATCACCAATAAATTTTCTGCATGATTCTGTAAGTGTTTCTCCATGAGTAAATAATAATCTGGTATTTACCTCATCACTATTTAAATAATATGACATCATTTTAAAAATAGACGGAAATGAGTACATCACATCGGGGTTATATTTTTTAACTTTTTTAATGACTTCTTCAGGTCGATCATAAGTTGATACTATACATTTTCTCAGTAATCCTTTTTCTTCTTCTAATATTCCTGTCAATTCCAGAGATTTATCCATCAATTTTAAACCAGATTCAAAAAAAGCAAAATAATAAAGTGCCGACGAGTATATCAAGGATTTTTTATCGCTACATATCCTTAAAGGGATTCCGGTAGATCCTGTAGTATTTGTAATCTTGCATTCGTCTATATTTGTGTTGGCAGAGATTATTTTATCATAATTTGCTTGAATATCTTTCTTTGTTGTCATCGGTATTTTTTGTAGGTCTTCAATCGTTTTTATTTTATATGGATCTAAATTTACATTATCAAATAAAGAACGATAATATGGTACAAAATTGTATGCATAATTAATTATATGTTTTAATTTTTTATTTTGGATCTCTATCAATTCATTTCTCTTTTTTTTCTGATGCATTCTAAGTTCGGCAATGAACTTTAAGTAATACGGATAACGATCCAAACTCATACGAGGTCCTTCCTTTTTTTTTTATTTTTGTTAGTTTCTGACATCTATTTCCTTAATTTCATCAACTTTTATTATATGGCCCTTCGATCCTATAGCAAGTCTCATAGGATTTTTGGTTTTAAAAATAATAAAAACTGCCATTATGGTATTCGTGATGAGATATGCAATAGCTATACCTTCGATATTCCAGATTTTCATAAGAGGTATAGAAAGGATAATAATACTTAAAGATGTTATTATATTTATTACTATCATTTTCATTATCTTTTTTTGAGCACCATTGATCATATTGAACATAACAACAAATGATGTAGGAATGCTTGCCATAGAAAGAATAATAAGGGTAGCGAATGAATTATTCGCATAATTCGGATTAAAAATATTCAGGACAAATTTTCCAAAGAATATAACCAATATCAGTCCTGGAATTAAGAGTAGCAAATTGAATCTGATCGTCTTTATTATATTCTTCTCGAATTTTTCTTTATCAGAAGATTCCGCAATGAACGGGCCTACCATTGATTCTGGAATTCCATATAATATACCAGCAACTGTCATCGCAATAAAAAAATATCCAGCAGAATCTGCCGAGATCATACCTACTATCAAAATAGGAAATATAAGTTTAGGAAGATTGCTAAAAATCCCGGCAATATAAACCCCAAATGAAAATTTTGCCATATCCTTGATTATCGAATTAATCGGAAAATTAAATGAATTGGGAATATATTTCCATAATTTATATAATAGAATGAATCCAATTACCATAGAAGCTATAAGGCCTACGCTCCATGATATAAAAATTCCTATAGCTCCAAAACCTGCAAATAAGACAAGAAGGAATATTTTTATAGTATTAAATACATTTTCTTTTATCATTTGGAAGGAAGACCTTTTACCTGCTGTAAATATTCCTGCCATAAGTAATGATACAGTTGTCATTATAGTAGCAATAATAAAAATAACAGTTAATTCTAAATTTCCTAAAACCGGTTTTAAATCTGGAGCCCATGTATCAATTCCAAATAAAAATATCAACGAGAAAATTACAGATATTATAATGCTTATTATCAAACTCGAATTAATTATTTTATTTGCATCTTTAGAATATATTGGCAAATAAAATGTCATTGCCGAAGGTAATCCTATAGTACTTAATGTCGAAATTAAAAGCATACTCGACAATATAGCAGAAATTATTCCAATCTCTTTCGGTAAATAAAATCTTGTCGCAATCATCCAGAAAAAGAATCCCAGAACGAGACTAAGAAAATTCGTTACTATCAAATGCATCGAATTTTTAAGAATAGAATCTGCGTATATCTTATCTATTAACGTAAAAATTTTCATATTTCCCTGTATCCATCATTCTTTATATATAAAACGATTTGAATTTGAGACTTCCATATAATCTACCCGCACGCAGAGCCACAGTACAAGTTAACAATAAAAATGGTTCTAATATGGAATATCTGCTAGGATTTTGAATTAATTTGTCTATGGACGTAAAAAATTCAGCCAATCCTAATTTTAGCCAATCTAACACAGATCCGCCGGCATTGTATTTCATAGTTTTGCTATATTTTTTGAAAAGTAAAACATTTCCAATACCATAATTGAAATATTGCATAAATAATTTTTTTATTGATGTTCTATGGTGGTGTTCAACATTTGCTTCAGGACGATATATTAATTTGTATGTAGTCATTAACTGCATCCTCCAGGCAATATCAGCGTCTCCTCCAGTATAAAGTGTATTATCAAAATTACCAATCTTTTCAAGAACATCTTTTCTAAACGCGACATTTGCAGTTTGTCCGTACGGCAAAAATTTTGAATCCAGAGTGATCTTTTGGGATAAAACATCTCTATTTTTTGAATATATTTCTACTAATGTTTTACCAGGATATGCAGCTATGGAACCTACAACGCAACCAATATCTTTATCTCTAATCCCTATACACAACTCTTTCAACCAATTTTTATTGGCTATGCAATCCGCATCGGTAAATGCTATAATTTCTCCTTTGGAAATGTTGATTCCTTTATTTCTAGCTGCATATGATCCTTTTTCGGGCTCAACCAACACATTAATATATTCTTTATAATCGCTAAGAATGCTCATTGTATTATCATTGGAACCATTATCCACTATTATTATCTCATATTGATCTTTTGGAAAATCTTGATTTATCAAAGACTCAATACATTTCTTTGTTTGTAAACCTCCATTAAGCACCGGTACAATAATTGATACTTTAACCATTTTTGATTGCCCCCCTTATCTATTATCACCTGCTCACCGTTTCATACTCATTATTATTTTCTTCAATCAATTTTATTGTTCTTGAATATATTATAATTTCCATTGTCATACAATAGCATAGGACTATTTTTTGTATTTAGCCAGTTTTGGGTTTTGTCTGTTCCAAAGACATATGACAAATAATTATGCATCTGTCTACTATAAATAACATAAGTAGAACCTTTTAAGGACTTATTATCTGGATTAAAATATCCTTGATTATCGAATCCCATACTATTAGAAAATTGATTATTGTAATATCTTATCAATGGGGCATAATAATAATTTACAGAATCATTAGTATTTAATTTTGATGCAAGAAATTCAGAACCTATTAAGTCAGTTGTTTGGACCATTTCATAACTTTCTGTTCCATAATGTGCAGGAATATGAAGAGCTATAAATAATATTGCCAATGTAGCAATAATTCTTTTATCAAACGTCATGACCAAAATAAGTGACATTGGTAATAAAGACATAATATAGACTCTATCATCCATTTCTGCTCCATATCGAAATACAAGTAATGTTAAAATACCAAAAAACCATAAGAAACATATTTTAACCTTTTTTCTATTTATATCATTGTTTTTCGAATTTTTCAGATAAAATATACCTGCTAATATTATCAGAATTGCATAAAATCCTAGATATGAAATACGGGCATAATGAATCATTTCTCTTATAAATGTTGTTCCAGAACTATATTTCTCGGTCGTGAAAATATTAAATAATGTACCATCCATAATAGGTTTAATAAAATCTCTTATTCCCCAATCAAACATTGAAGGTGCGGCATAGAAATTCCATCCGAGAAATATAGTTATCATAAATGCCGTAATTTTTATTCTATTTTTATATATATCTCCAGAAGAAAATAAGAATGTTAAAATCAATGCCATAGATGTCAGCATATGAGTGATTACAGTCACAAAAAATGATAAAAACATGACAGTACTATCAATATATTTATCGTTGTTATTTAAATTCTTATTTCTATCAGTCTCTTTTTTAACAAAAAGATTTCTATCGAGATTACTTTTATCCATCTCATCTTCATACATATCTATTCTAGAAAATATGAATATTACTGAAATAAAAGATAATAGATATAATATATATCCAAGAGACGGAGGACCATAATAATAATTAAATGTCCAAAAAGAAGATATTGTCAATAGCGCTATCAAAAAGCACTGATTTCCCTCTAATTTGAACAATTTTCCGGCACTATATGAGATAAAGATTACAGATAACATCCAAA
Organism: uncultured archaeon; assembly: GCA_902386135.1. Classification (GTDB taxonomy): domain Archaea; phylum Halobacteriota; class Methanosarcinia; order Methanosarcinales; family Methanoperedenaceae; genus Methanoperedens. Next base: position 3,484 of record CABMIB010000101.1, on the reverse strand, counting down.
ATAGAGGCATATATTTTATCATATTCTCTATCTTAATATTTGTCGCATAAATTATGAACGTAGAGATTAAATGACCTCCTGGCCAAGAATAATATGCTCCCATCTCATGTCCAGAAAAACTATTTATTTTGTTTACATCCAAAATTGATTTGACCTCTCCCGAAGGATAATATGACCATGCGAATCGTGCATTATCTTCTGCAAATATAGGTATTCCAAAAAGGAATAATCCAATTACGATTAGATATGTCAAATATATACTATCTTTTTTCAAATCGTTGTCAAAATATAGTTTAATAGAACATATAACTACAAATATAAATCCCACAATATAGGATATAGTCAAATGGCTAAACAGACCGAGAAAATCATCTATATTAACATCAACAGGTTTGATTTCTAATATACTATAAAACAATAATATCATTCCCAAAAATATGGAAATGAGATATATTTTTGGTTTATACATTTCCCTCTCTTCTAAAAAATTTACCATTTTCAAACCGTGCCTTTAAAAATCCATATGTATATGGAATGATAAATATTGCCAAGAAAATGCCATCATATAAATTATATGAGAAAGAATCTACTGTCTTAGGAGTAGGTTTTCCGCCTACCAATGCTCTTGAAATCCCTCCATAATAAATTCTTTTCCAAATCCATTTAAATTTTGATCTTTCTTCTGGAATTTGGTGCCATACAATTGCCAACGGATTGTATATTATCTTCAACTTATTTTCCTTGGTTTGCTTACATAATTTGGTTTCTTCACCGCAAAGTAGATTTTCTTTTTTTCTCCCTAAATCTTTTGAAAAATACCCAGTTATTAAATTTCTATCAATAGCAAAATTTGCTCCAAAAATTTGATCTACCTCTTTTAGTTTATCCCCCATATCAAATAATGAATAAAATCCTTGCGCAATAGAAGAGTAGTAAAGTATTCTATTCGGTTTCGATATCCATTTGGGTAAAACTTTCCCTCCTACAATTGCAACCATATCTTCATTATTTTTTCTCTCATCAAATGATATGTAAATGTTCTCAGCCCAATTTTTATCAACTATACAATCAGCATCTGTAAATGCTATTATATCGTTTCTAGCAATATTTATCCCTTTATTTCTGGCATCAGATAATCCTTTAGGAGGCGTATAAATATAATTGATTTTATCACTGCCAAGTGAATGACAAAGAGATTTTATATCATCTTTTTTTGAGCTATCCACCACTATAATTTCATCTACCCTTTTTTGATGTAATAGCGAATTCAGACATTGACTTACAAAATTAATTGGATCATCGTATGTAGAGATTACTATACTAATTACTTCCATTTTTAATTCCTCTTTATCATGCCAAGAGTCTCCCATACCTTTCTGTTAATAAAAAATTTACATATCCACTTAATACACCTAACACTGTCAATATCATCAATGTAGAATTTCTTATTTTAAGTTCACATAAAGTTTTAATTATTGACCTTAGAACAATATTTAAATAATTATGCTCGCTGGATAAAATATTATTCGTATTCCCTTTTTGGCTATTACTATTATTAATATATTTCAATTTTGCTTTTAAAATACCTTCAGAAAAGGATCTTTTGAAAATATATCCAACCCTCAATTTATCTTTTGTAACATGATGATGAACAATAATATCTGGATCATACAATATCGTATTTGGCTTTATATTATTGACTCTAACACAAAACAATGTGTCCTCTAATTGGTGAGACAATCCTTTTTCCTTGTCATACATAATCTCAAATCGTGTATCTCTAAAAATATCTCTTTTAACCGCCATATTACCTGTGAATACATTTCTCACAAACTGTCTATTTCCTGGAAATCCTTTATATGTTCCACCTACTATCCATAAAAGCTCTTCTGGAAGTTTTCTAGAACCATCTTCATAAACAGGTAATAATTTCCCACCTACTACAGATATTTCAGGATTCTCCGAGAAGTTTTTAATTATATTTTTTAACCATTCAGAAGATGCAAAAGCATCATCATCTATAAATGCAACGATATCTCCTTTTGCTAATTCTACTCCTCTATTTCTAGATACAGATGGACCTAGATTAATCTCGTTTTCAATAATTATCATATTTTTTATATCTTTAAACTCATTATCCAATATTTTCTTAAGTTCATTATTTCCATCGATCACTAATATTATCTCATAATTTTTATATGTATTATTAAGGATAGAATGTATACAAAATTTCGTCATATCGAGTCTCTTTAAAGAGAATGCACATATAATGACAGATATCAAAGGATTATTATAATTGATCATCCTTACCCCATTATATCATCTACTAACTTGTACAATTAATAAACAGATATAACTTCCTATAAGGAATTGTAAAATTATTTTCTTTAAATAAAAGAAATTGGAGTTTCATATCAAAACCTTCTTTATTTGGATTCAGTATAATTTTTTTTTCCCATTTTTCAGTATCATTCAGCGATAATTTCTCAGTTGTCAATAATTCTTTATCTAAAACCATCTGAATCGTATAATTGGTAGGGACATATTCATGATTAACTACGCCCGCCATCAAATCAACAGAGGAATTTAATTTCAATTCTATAGGATAATTATCAGCTTTTCCTTGCCCATCTAGAACATAAAATTCAGTAAATCTTTCTCCTATTTTCGGTGTTGTAATTGCTAAATATGCCATATCAGCTGCTGACCCTATTGTAAATATTAGTATTATAGCCAATATGGAATTGGCCATATTTTTTGAATTTAATTCGATATCTGTTATCCTAAATAATTTGTTGAAGGAGATTGAGAACTGCAAATCCTCTGGAAGTTTTCTTATTCTATTTATTGCAATAAACACGACGGTTATTATATATATGCACAGAGCATTGATTACAGAAATTAGGTTTAAGCCAAAGGTAAAATTTAATATTAAGCCCAGGATAGGTATTACCACGATAGAAAGACCCAAACTAAGCGCAATTCTTACAACTGGTTCTAAATTATTTCGCGGATATAATGCCGCGACGGTGACATAACCAGGGATAAATAATACCATCGGTATTCCTAGAAATGTTCTAATAGGACTATTTCCAAGGCTAGGAATTGCTACTGACATTAACATAAATCCGACCCATAATAATATAATTAATAGGTCTAAAAAATTTATATACTTTTTAGTATCATTCATTTTTACTATACTCATAGAGATTAGTTAGACTTGTTAAGACTTAAAATATTCCTTGAGTATGACCTTAAGGATTCTCCACCCGTCTTTGAACGAATTAAGATTAGAGTCTCCGTACTTTCTTCGCGCTTCAAAGGAGGATACTTCCTTCACCTTGAGCCCGGCTTTTTTCATGCGTATGGATTGTTCAGTCTCGATCTCGAATCCTTTTGACTGGCAGTATATCTTTTTAATAGCCTCTTTCTTAAATGCCCTGTAGCCGTAACATAGATCTGTGTAGTTTGAACCGTACATCAT
>CABMIB010000100.1 GCA_902386135.1 uncultured archaeon | reverse complement strand
TGATAAAAAAGAACCGGATAAATAAAAAATTCTTTTAGAAAAGCTATGGTAATAAGCCAGGGTCCGGACTCGAACCGGAATGGAATCGCTCTGCAGGCGATTGCGTAGCCGTTCCGCCACCCTGGCGTATGGGGCTACATACACATTATAGATAATAAGGTTTTTGCAAAAGCATTGATATTTTTTCAATCTCTTAATACCGCCGTGCATCAGGACTGCAAAAGATAAAACCTGAAGCTGTAGCCCCCGGTGAACTTAACCTCTTCTCATTCTGAAAATAACCACTGCTAAAAATAACGAAACAGCAAGAGCAGGTAACACGGCTGCCCTGGATTCTCCCCCTGTACCCTGCACCACAAAAGTGATAGCCTCCTCAGTACCCCATTTATTGTTCCTCTCCATAGCCCTGACATAGGCCGTATGGTTCCCCGGCGCAAGTCCGGAGGTATCCAGTGTGGCCGTGATCTCTTCTGTCTGGTCATCGAAAGAGCCGTCCGTTGCAGCCATGGGAAATACTCTTGCGGGTGAGTCGATATAATACTCGGCAGCCCTGACCCTCATCAGGTATCCAGCTATGGCCGTAGCATTGATTGTTATCTTTTCTCCTGCAACGACCTCTTTTCTGGATAATGACAGGTCCTTTACTGCCGGCACCACATCGAACCGCAGTAACTTATGGGTATTCGATATATGACATGACCTGCAATTCGTTTGATTGGCGTGCTTTTCGTCCCCTATGTACGTTGCATTGAAAAAAGGCACCTGCTGCTCTACATGGCAGGATTTGCAATCCCTGGGTTCCCTGTAGGTCGCAGGGTGCCATCTTGGCTGCTGCCCGGTCCCGTGGCATGCCCAGCAGGGTTTATTAACAGCGGCGACATTGCTTGCAGCTTCAAAGTTAACGCCGGTATGCGCTCCCAGATCACCTACGTTGTGGCAGGAAACGCAATCCGGGCCGCCGTCCCTGCCCTGCTGCAGCAGCGGCACATGCATATTGGTTGGAATCCTTCCTGTCAGGAACGTATGATTTTCCCACAGCCAGCTTGTGTTATATCCCGAAATGGTGGTGTTATCTTTTATTTCTTTTATATCTGGCGAGAGGGCAAGGATATCCTCCAGGACCACGATGCCAGGCGTTCCCTCCTGTATTTCAGCCACTTTAGCCCTGAATAAGGTCATGTTCTTATGCTCGATTCCCAGCTCTATATCTGGTTCATACACGAACGTATTCCCGCGCTCCACGATCTCCGTATAATTGCCGCCAGCCTGCAGCAAGAACCTGGCTGATGCGCTTTTATTGGATATGTCCTCAAGAGTAAGGCTGTAATTCCCGGCGAGCTCCCATTTATCCCCCTCTCTTAACGTCATCCTTCTGCTTCTATCTATATCGCTATGCGCATCGGCAGGTGTCATGTTAGCCAGGAGCTGGAGAGCCTGTTCCTGGTAGAACTCATTCCTGTCAGAAGAGTTAAAGAATACCTCAGTATAAAATAGGTTATCGTCTCTCCTGTCTATTACCGTGTATTTGCGCCTCATGGCATCGCCGTTGAAATGGCACAGGTAGCAGGAGGTGGTCTTGTTCTCGTAATGCAGCCTTTTTATCCTGGTGCCGTCGAACTGTATAAAGCTTTCATTGTCAGAAGCGAACATTCCCGTGATATTGAGCTTGATCACAGGGATCCTGGTAGTTGCATTATCCACTATGCGATACTCTTCATATACGTATTCTCCGATATTCACAAGTCCTTTATCCACCAGTGTATCCGCCTTATACAACTCCATATCTGCGCTGCCCCGCTTGGTTGATATTCCCGTGACCTTTATCCTGTATCCCATGCCGAGTTCCGTGAACTCCCCTTCGCGGGCTGTGAATTTATTATTCAGCTTATCAAGTTCGGTCATGGATGTCCTGTTTTTATTTATCTCGGTGGCGTTCCCCCATTTTTCTGAGTTGTCCTTGTCGAGATGGCAGTAGATGCAATTCCTAGAGCCTATCAAATCTCCGGTAGAGGCATAATGGGAAACGGATGCGTTGAGGTTTTCACCCACTTCAATTAAGCTATTGGAATGGCATGTTTCGCATGGGGCTTTTGTGGAAATATTGAAATTCGTAGTGTTATCGGGATTGCCGTTAAGGGCTGCATCCTCGAAATGAGAATAAACCATGGGCGCCTTGAAAGATTGGTTAAGGGAATGGCAGTCGTTATTGCTGCACCTGCGCGGGGTTTTGTATCTTGATGGGTGTCCTGCCGGCTCATTACCCTCACCGTGGCATGCCCAGCAGGCTTTATCCACTATCTCTGAAAGCGTTGTGTTGTTCGTTGCAGCACTATTGAGGTTCCTGTGCACACCCTCTTTGAACGCTGAAAAATTTATTCTCTTTGGTGCTATCCCGTTTATATCATGGCACAGCGCGCAGTCAGGGCCCCCGGCTGCTGAACCCACGGCAACATTATGCATGAACCCTGTTATGCTCACACCAGTTGCCAGGCGTCCGTGGCAGCCTTTGCATGTGACATCGTCCTTGGTAATATTACTGTGATTGAAATACGCAGGAGCACTCTGGTTTGCGCCATAAGTGGCGTTTCCTGTTATTTCAGGTGGTACTGATAAGTTATCTCCCGTGAAGGTACTTACCGTGTCATTGTAGGTATTTGCGCCTCTGGCGTAGCCCTGCCAGTGACATGAGGCGCACCAGGAGGTACCATCAAGGGTTGAGTTCACGGTATTATTGCCTTCCCACAGTGATGGTCTGCCCAGAGCGGCGGTCTTATGCAGGGTATCGCCGTGGCAATACTTGCACGATGAAAGCCGGGCGCTTCCATTAGTTCCGTTCATCCAGTAGCCGGGTGTCTGGTTCCATTTCATCCCTGCAATCGGGTCATTGCTGTGGTTGAGTGGATCTGGAACCTGCGGGGCGCTCCCTGTATGAGAACCAGCCTTCGGCTGCGAAAGTAGCGTGCTTAGGAAAGAAGAGTTCTGGTGGCAACTGGTGCAGTTGCCCCTGTCCCCACTCTCAACACCCTGTATATATGTAGCGTTCTGCGCAAATACCTTGATCGCATGGGCGTCCTGAGAATGGCAGACCGTGCAGCTTACACTGTCGTTGTGTCTTTTACGAGCACTGTGACATGCGGTGCACTGCTGGTATTCTGTGAATGTGTTGGAGGTATCAGCAGCATTGTAGGGCTTGGATACATTATGCATGCCGTTATGGCATATGATGCAGGGTATATTCATGCCTGCATTGTGCGCAGTTATGTTCGTATCCGTCAACGGCTGGTATGAGAAGCCGCTTGATGCTGCCTGGGTGAAAGTTTTTATGGTGAGATTGTTGTTCTTCAGAGGATGGCAGTCGTAGCATTGGCGGATTGGCATTGTGCCGCTGTTAAAAGCCGCGTGGCAGCCTGTGCAGGGTACTTTACCATTATGGACTCCTGCCGGGTATTGGGATGTCGCCTGCACTCTGCTGCTATGGTTGCGGTATATACTGTCATAGCCGCGGTGGCATGTAAGACATTCTCCGTTTCCGATAAAACCTCCGCCGAAACCATGGCTGGAGATATTATGGAAGTTATCCCATGCATGCAGGTAAGGGGAATTCTGGATACTCCCGGTTGCAAACGTGCTGGCAATCTGGGAATCCATAAAGCCTCCCTGCCAGTACTGGGATTTATGGCAGCCACTGCCGCTTGAACCGCAGCCCCACTCGTCGTAGATAAAATTATAGCTTCCAGCTACAGAGGTATTATCTACGGTTGCGCTGGAGTTTATTGTGTACATCCCCTCACTTGCGCTGCCGTTAAAGCGCAACCACCTGTCCATATCCTGGTCGAAGGCTGCTATGCCGAAGCTGTTAGTGATGCCTGTTTTTTCCAGGGCAACTGTGCCGTTTGGAAAAAGAAGCTGGCTTGTTACAGTTATATTCCGGGCTGCTCTGCCCGATGAATTGATCAGGAGCGCATACCACCTGATTGTAGTGCTTTCCCCGGACCACTGGTTCCCCCTATCTGTAATTGGTATAGTCGCATTCCCGCCATCCCATCCACTTGGGTCATCCAGAATAACGAGCCTGTTGGTGGTGAGGTTTATCTGCGGATTTCCAATGGCTGGTACTGCAAACGGGGAGGCTGCCGCTACCCCTGATAGCAGGATAAATGTAAGTATTGCACAAAATTTACTATATTTAGCCAGTGAAACATCTGATTCCAAGACTCCCCATAAGTTTCTCACCTTACCGCTCCCCTTTACCTTTCCGTGCTAATCTACCAACCCCTTATAGTAACTATATGAAAATTAGGTTATAAAACTATTTATTGATATAACTCGCAAGTTACCCAAGCTATCTTGCGATACAGCCTCAGCAGGAGCGAATCTTTGAAAAATAAAAAAAATTAAAAGTTATTTTAATCCAGATCGCTCAGGTCAGGCTTCTTCTTGGGATGCTCATCTTTTGCTGACGCCATCACATCATCGATGCGCAGTATCATGGACGCAGCCTCTGTAGATGATGTTATCGCCTGGGTTTTCACACGAAGAGGCTCAATGACATCGTTCTTGAGCATATCCACGGGTTTGCCCTCGTTAACGTCAAGACCGGCGTTCTTATTGCCTTTCTCATGCTGCCTTCTGAGCTCCGTAAGCATATCTATGGCGTCCAGCCCTGCATTTTCCGCAAGTGTCTTAGGGATTATTTCAAGTGAATCCGCGAACTTATTGACCGCAAGCTGCTCCCTTCCTTCAAGCGTGGATGCATACTCGCGAAGGCGCAGCGCCAGTTCTGTCTCGGCAGCCCCGCCGCCCGCGACTATCTTCCCGTCTTCTATCGTTACCCCGACTACGCGCAGGGCATCATGCATGGCGCGATGAAGGCTTGTTACAACGTGCTCGGTTCCCCCGCGCAGCAGTATCGAATAAGTGTCGGGATTCTTGCATCCTGTAATGAATATCATCTCACCGTTCCCGACCATCTTCTCTTCGACCAGTCCTGCCTGTCCCAGGGCATCGGGTTTGATCTCGTCCAGGCTCGAAATTATTTTCCCGCCTGTGGCCCTTGATAACTTTAGCAGGTCGTTCTTCTTGACCCGATGGGTGACAAAGACGCCTGCCTTGGCAAGGAAATAGCGTGCAGTGTCATCAACTCCCTTCTGGCAGAATACAGCATTGGCTCCGCTTTTGATGACCTTATCAGCAGCCTGCCGTATCTGTCTTTCTTCCTGCTCAAGGAACATCCGCGTCTGTCCCGGCGCTTCTATGGATATCTCGGATTTTGTCTCGGCTTTCCTGACCTCTATGGGCGTGGCGAGGATCGCTATCTTCGCGTTCTCAATCCGCACCGGCATGCTCTGGTGGGTCTTTGTTTTATCCAGCACTATACCGGCGACAAGCTCGCTGTCCTCAACGCTTCCTTCCCCGCGCCTTTCGATAGAGATGTCCTTGATGTTTACTTTCTTGCTCCCGTTCTCCTGTTTAACTACCGATTTCACGGCAGTGACCACAAGGTCTGAGAGTTTTTCCCGTGAGAATTCCACGCCTTTCCCGGTCAGTGCGGTCCGGGCGATTTTGTGCAGATGCTCATCTGTTGAATCTATGGCAATATCCAAAAGGAGCTCTTTTGCTTTATGCTCTGCAAGATTATATCCACTGATAATAGTCGTAGGATGGATACCCTGCTCCATCAGCACCTCTGCGCCTTTTAGCAGTTCCCCTGTCAGGACAGCGGCTGTTGTTGTGCCGTCCCCGACCTCGTCATCCTGAGTCTTTGCCACCTCGGCCACTATCTTTGCAGCCGGGTGCTTGATATTCATCTCCTCAAGTATCGTGGCTCCGTCGTTCGTGATCGTTACAAGCCCTGCCGGGTCTGTAAGCATCTTGTCCATGCCCTTGGGACCGAGCGTGGTCCGCACAGCTTCTGCCACAGCCCGCGCAGCCATTATATTGCTGCGTTTTGCTTCTTCTCCGCGTGTTCTTTCTGTTCCTTTCTTTAAAATGATGATCGGCTGTCCGCCCATTTGGCCTGCCATGAATTTTACCTCCTGGTATAAATAAGATCAGTTATGCTTATTCCTGTTATAAGGTCAAAGCCTGCCTGTGTTTTTGTTGTTTCATGTTTGTGGTTCGATAAAAAGTTTTCGGCTATGGTTTCGTCAGGTGATACTAAAAATTAAAACTCCTGATATCTACAGCCACATCCACTGGAATTTCCTGCTAAATTCGAAAGATACTCTCTGCCATATTTTCCCCAGGAAACTTTTAAGTCGCCACTCAACGAATTTCACATATAGATATGGCATTATCAAAAAGAATGCTAATAATATAATTAACTTCACCCATATCCACGCGAGCGGCTCCTGCAACATCCCCTCATACAGCTCCGTATTGAATGACATTAAAGGAGGATTTGTTTTTGAACTTAAGTAGTTTTGCATCCCACCATGGTTAACAGCCAAAAGTATCCTGCAACCTTTGACGGTGTTACACTAAATTTAAGGGGCAGCTCTCTTTCTGATCAGGAACGCAACCATCAGGGCAATTGCCGCATATTCAAATCCCGGTGACTTTGGTGTTCCGGCTGAACCCGGGGTTGATGTGGCTGCTGTCTCAGCAGTTTTCTGCGGCGTCTGCGCATTGGAAGAGTATGCATACACGATCCCATTGTGGGTCGCAGCGTACAGCATATTTCCAGAGATGGCAGGGGATGTTACAGAATCGCCGTCCTTTTCTCCGGTTGAGTTTCTCCAGAGGAGTTGTCCTGTATTTGCATCAATGCCATAGATTACATTGTTCGCCGACCCGAAATAAACGATATTATTTGAAATGGCAGCCGATGAAGTAACAATGCCCGAAGTAGGGAATTTCCATTTCAGTTTCCCTGTCCCGGAGTCGATTGCATAAAAATTAGAGTCTTTTGAGCCGACATACACTGTGCCGTCCTTTACGGAAGGCGACGGCTCGACATTATTTCCTGTAGAAAACTTCCATTTCAGAGTGCCTTTATCTGTTGTCAGGGCATAGACCACCCCATTATTCGAACCGATAAAGACAATTCCATTTTCAATAGCTGGCGAGGATTTGATCTCCGTTCCTGTATCGTAACGCCATTTCTCTTTCCCGTTCACTGTATCAAAGGCGATGAGCACACCGTTCCTATTACCTGCATAAACGGTTCCTTCTGAAACAGCAGGAGAAGAATCAACGCTGCTGGCTGTGGCTTTCGACCACGAAGCTTTACCGGTCAGGATATTGATCGCATAAAGGTTAGTATCTTTGGATCCCACATAAGCCAGGTTATCAACTATAGCCGGAGAAGATAGATATCCATCTGAAGAGTCTGTGTAAATCCATTTTACACTGCCATCTTTCGCATTGATGGCGTAGAATCGTTTATCATTCGGTCCAACGTACAATACCCCATCTACGACCGCAGGAACTGCTCTGACAAAACCATTGGTCTGGTATTTCCATATCTCTTTTCCGGATACGGCATCAATCGCATGTATTCCATAACTTGAGCCAATATATAAAATGCCGTCTACAACAACCGGAGATGAATCAGTACTATATCCGAGATTTGAAGACCATTTCAGGGTGAGCGGAGGATTAATCGTATCTATGGTAAATCCCGAGTGTGATGCATCTTTCTTAAACATGTTCCAGTCAGAAGCCAGCGCCGGTGTAACCAGCATGACCATTAACAGCAAATAGATAACCGCTCTCATTTATGTCCACCTAAACTTTACATAGCATTTTGATGTATAAACTTAACTGTTTTATGCAGTGTCCGTTATTTGGAGCTTCAGGGATTAGTCAGAGATTGTCTAACAATTACTGTGGGTAATAAAAGTATCCCCGTTTTCTATTTAGAGCCCTGACATGCCTTATTTTTCTCAAAATTGCTTTATATCTGTTTCAGGCAGCGAAATGGCATTTTGATTTGATAAAAACCTTTTAGGAGTTTTAAAAACAACTCATGATGATTAACTGGTGACCTATAATTTCAACAGATATTTATACTTAGCAAGTTATGTCTATATTCTAACGGAACCGCTATAAGGCAAGCGGCATTTCCATAGAGGTCGAAGTATGGAAGCAAGGGTATCCGGAAAAATGAAAAAATCCGCAATAGAAGCAGTCGTTGCGATACTGGTTTTAACTGCAACTGTTTTAATGAGCGGATGCATCCAGGATAAACCGGCTACCGCAGCACCAGATGATCAAAAACTGATGACATCGGCACCGGTTGAAAATATCCCGAGAACAACGATAGAGAGAGTATCCAATGAACTGGACATGCTTAACTCGAAGGGATGGAATAGACTTGCGGTACAGTTAAACCGACCCAGGACAACCACTTTGTTATGGTATCACTTAAAAAAAACCATTGGATTCGAACCGAAGATAGTTTTCGGAAATCCTGATAAACTCAATACCTCGATTGCAATCCCGGTAAAACAGGGTGGAAACAGCACATTTCCAAAGATTAGAATTAAAGGCGTCTATTATTACATTATTGACCCGATGGCTCCATCCATTATAAGTGAATTCAATTACGGCTATATGTACGACGACCCTGGAAGCGTCGCCCCCGGCTTCTTCAACGATTTCAGGCTCAACACCGATGATATCGGCATCGTCGAGGCGTGGATGAAGGAAACAGGGGTGAACGTTTATGACACCGACTTTCCGGTCAAATAGTGAATTTGTAAACTACTTAGAGTAAAGCCTTGAGTAGTTTACTGCATTTGTGCATAATGACTCGTTTTTGGGCAGGAGAGAGTATTTATGCATATATGGTATTAGGTATAAAAATATTTGTTATATGTCGACAATTTCAAATTTGAATAATCTCTGCAATATATTGGAGGTAATGCTATAACAAAGCCTATAGTTTTCATCAGCTACAGCCATAACGATGAAGATTGTAAAGATAGGCTTGTTAAGCACCTAGAGGTACTTCAACGGGAAAATATTCTCGATATATGGTACGACCAGCATATTGTCGCTGGCGAGGAGTTGGACCGGGAAATTCAGAAAGCTATGGATGTAGCTAGCGTAGCTATATTGCTAGTTTCTGTTGATTTTCTTACTTCAGAGTTCATCCGTAGCAAAGAAGTGCCTCGTTTATTGGAACGCCAAGAAAGGGAAGGTCTTCACATATTTCCAATCATTATCAAACATTGTCCCTGGAGACAAGTTAAATGGCTTACTCAAATGAATCTTCGTCCCAAAGATGGCATACCTATTTCTCATGGGAATAAATACCAGATTGATGCCGAAATGGTTAAAATCGCAGAGGAAATTGCGACCATTATATCCCAAAAGTCTAAACAATCTACTGTAAAAATACCAAAGGTTGGAGTCAAAGGTATTAGTATCATACATTCACAGGCAAATATAGTAAAAACCACGTTGCCTAGAGTTTATGATGAAAGGAAACTTCCACAAATCGGTTCGCCAGATCTCCCATTCTATATTTGGGATGTTCAGAATTTTGATGGATTTTTTTACGATATTGATGATGATCTGGGCAAAGAGTCATTGAAATTACTTCAACCAAGCTTGGGAGCAAAAGAGAGGACAATCGGCATAGATAAACTGTCTTATACCACAGAAGCACAGGCTAAAAAGTTAAAGGTTGTTTCAGAGCAGTATAACAATAGTTGCGCAGATGCTGCCGCAGCAGGCTTGGAGAGAACTGGCGCAGGACAGGCATTCAATGGCGGTAACTACTACATCATCGGTTGGCAGGGAGAGCCATACATCGCTCTTAACGGCAAAGTCGATAAGCTGGCTAAGCTGATAATTGAGCAGGGAACAGCAGCATCTGAGAAGAAGACCTTGCAAGTCGGTGAGACTTGGGATGTAGGTTGTGGTTGGGCAATAACAGCCAGCCGTATAGATGCCAAGGCAACACCAAGGCAGGTCTTGCTTACCCTGAGCAAGGATGGAATAAAGAAAGACGCTAAAGTCGTCTCATCCGGTACATCCGGTGCCAAACCAATATATACCTATACTGAGAAGAGTATTGCAGGTGAGACCGATGTACCGCTGTTCGTAACCTATGTGGACAGCGTGTTCGCAGGTGCGACAAGCGATATGGTGCAGCTAAGATACACATGGGCAGTCTCAACCTCTGTGACGCAGATCAAGAGTTCGGACACATATGGCATATTCAAGGATGCAATCATCAACCAGACAGCTCATTCTCTGAGTCTCAAAAACAGTGATACAGAAATCGCACTCTCTCCAAATACAATTGTGAATTTAATGGGCAAACTAAAATTTATAGTCGCAGATAAGTTGGATGTGTTAAGATTCTACCCAGTAATTTATCAAGTTCCATACTGACTCTTAGTTAAATGACAATTTATACTCGAAAGAACCGCTACAATAAACCAAGCTCCCTCAGCTTCTCCTCAGCCGGCACCCCTTCATCACTCCAGCCCCTGAAATGATAGTATTCATCCAGTGCCTTTTCAAACTCTGCCCTGTTAATACCGCCGCCCCCGAAGAACCTCTCTGGAAGCGTATCGTCCTTTCGCGTAAATCCTGCCCCGATATTGAATAATCTCTCAAGGTTCCATATCCTTTCCCCGCATTTCAAAAACTCCTCTACGGAATAATCCACGCCTGTTGCAGCGCTTAACATATCTGCGAACTCTCTCTCAGACATAGCGAAAGATGCGAACGTGCACAGCACCAGTGAGTCAAGAGCAGCCTTCCCATTCTGGAATACCTGAACAAGCTCTGCTTTCCCTGAAAAAGTAAGGGGGTCTACTTTTTTGGGCTTGCCCAGGATTTCCGGCGCGATCATATAGGCGCGGAGATGACAGCCCCCGCGGTTCGAGGTGGCGTAAGCAAGAGCCATCCCCAGGACACCTCGCGGGTCGTATCCTGGAAGCTCAAGCCCTTTCACGTGTATCGCAGCATCTTTCCCGCGCGAGTGCGCAAGAGCCTTTGACCCTCTGCCCAGTTCCTTTCCGATGCCCTCACTCTCACCTATCTTTTTAACAAGCGCGAGTAATTCATCGATATCCTCACCCATTATTTCAGCATAAGCCGCGAGCGTAGAGCCTGATGAGATTGTATCGATGCCGTAATCGTTACAGAGGCGGTTTACCTTGATGATCGTGTCCATATCCGCATTGTTGCTATCAGGACCATAAGCCCACAGTGTCTCGTATTCGGGCACCTCATGACCCTCGAACATCCCGCTCTTTATGATGTGCTTGCATGCGATAACGCAGTTATAACAGGTGTGAGACTTAATATCGTAATTTTCTTTGATAAATTCGCCTGAAACTTTATCTGCGCGGTTGAACCCCTTTTGGCGGAAATTCTTTACAGGCAGGATTTTCGTATAGTTCATAAGGTTCAAAGCCGAAGACGTCCCATATGTACTCAATCCTTTTGAAGCTGCGGGTCCCGCTTTTATAAGATGCAGCGCCTCACGGCACGCTTTTTTAAAACCATTTTCATCTGCGATCGCAGGTTTTTTATCTCCTTTTACCACGACCGCCTTAAGCTTCTTTGAACCCATGACAGCACCCAGCCCCCCGCGCCCACAGGCATGGAAATAATCATTCATGACGCTGGCGATTGGGACAAGCCGTTCTCCTGCACGCCCGATGCAAGCCACGCGTCCTTTCGATGAGAGCTTGTCCGTACATGACCTGATGTTCTCTCCCCACAAACCGTTTGCAGGATGTATCTCTATATCATCATTCTGCATGGAAATGTAAACCGGCTGTTCTGCCGCGCCTTTTATTATGAGCGCATCAATCCCTGCGAACTTTAATTCTTTTCCGAAAAACCCGCCGCTGCTTGAATCGAACATCGTGCCTGTAAGCGGGGATTTCGATACCATCGCGTGCCTGCCCGACATCGGGGCTGCCGTCCCTGTGAGAGGACCTGTTGCGAATATTATGATGTTTTCCGGGCTCAGTTGGTCGATATTCGGGTTTATGGCATCGTAATAAAGCTTTACACCCAGCCCCCTTCCACCGATAAAGGCACGGAGCAAACTGGTATCGCTTTCGGTTTTAGTGATTTTATCGTCTGATAAATCTATTGTTACGGTTTTCCCTGTCCAGCCGTACATATGGGTTTGGAATAGGAGGTTGATGTATTAAAGTTATGGTAGGATAGCCAATTCTATCAGTCTCCCGCGGCATCAGCCCTCAGTCCCTCCATGACCCTCAATACCGAATCTATGTCAGTCATCCTGTTTATCTTCACTCGCACAGGTTTTACATTTTTCATGCCTTTTGTGAACCACTGGGCTTTTACGACTATATCCCTGAACCCAAGTAATCCATACTTACGGCATAGCCCTGCATATTCAAAAAAATCATCCAGCCGTTCACTCAGCGTCTGGGGAGGCAATAGTTCCCCTGTATCCAGGTAATGTCCAAGCCTCCTGAAAATATGTGGGTTGCCCATCGCAGCCCTGCCTATCATAAGCCCGTCGCATTGCGTATATTCAAGCACGTACTTGGCAGTTTTTTCATCAATGATATCCCCGTTGGCAATTACAGGGATAGAAAGCTCTCTCTTTATATTTTTAATAGATTCATAGTTGGATTTCCCTGAATACTGCTGCTTTTGTGTCCTCCCGTGAACTATGAGTGCATCAGCGCCTGCTTTTTCGATCAACCGCGCGAGCTTCAGCGTCTCCTCAAAGCTATTCAGGACTCTCATTTTTGCGGTGACCGGGACTTCCAGAGAGCCGGAAAGCGCCTCTACTATTTCCATGACTGTTTCCGGCTTCTTTAAAAGCGCTGCACCGCACTCATTTTTGATAACGTTCTGGGCCGGGCAGCCAAGGTTTATATCTATAATCTCAGGCCTGAATATTTTAGTTACGATACGAGCCGAGCGGACTATCGAATCGGCGTTTCCGCCCAGCAACTGGATTCCCAGAGGTCTCTCTTCGGCGCATGTAAAACCTCTTGCTATGCTCGTCTCGTTTTGCCGCAGGATCGCTTCGGAGAAGGTCATCTCCGAGTATACAAGCGCTGCCCCGTATTTCTTGCACAGCAGCCTGAACGGCAGGTTCGTCACAAGGGACATGGGGGCAAGAACAAGAGTTCCATCCAGCCTTAATTTTCCAATATTCATATATTTTCCGTAAGTGAACCTCAGGTTTTAAATCTTTACCGCAACCTTAATGTTCAGAGTTAAAAATCATACTCCTCGCCATGATTTATATCAGCCTAATTATTTTATTAGGATACCAGAAAAGTATATAGGTATACAAAATATTACAGTTAGGTATACCTAATCAATGAAGGAAAAAACATGTTAGCAAGCTTTTTAATAACGTTCAGGGAAGCTCTTGAAGCAGCCCTGATAATAGGAATAATCGCGGCCTATCTGGCTAAGATGGGGCGCAAAGACCTGTACCGCTACCTCTATATGGGAACCATCGGCGCAGTGGTTGCAAGTACGGGCGTGGCTCTCTTATTTAAGCTCATATACGGGGAGTTTGAGAGCACGGCAGAACAGTTGTTCGAGGCTTCAGCAGCATTTATCGCTGCTGTTGTCCTTACGTACATGATTTTCTGGATGGCATCGAACTCAAAGAAGATAAAAGGGGAACTCCAGGAAAAGATCGATGTTTCCATATCGGAAGGCCAGATGCTGGGAATTGCGGCACTTTCATTCATATCGGTGTTCAGGGAAGGCGTAGAGACCGTACTTTTCCTTGGCACGCTGGCAATAACTTCCCCGCTGGACACGCTGCTCGGTTTCATACTAGGGGTCGTTGCCGTAGTATTCCTGTCGTTCGTTATGTTCAAAGGGATACACCGCATGGATGTGGGCAGGTTCTTCAAATATACAAGTATATTACTGGTACTGTTCTCGGCAGGTTTAATAGCAACAGGCATACATGCACTCAACGAGGCAGGAGTCGTACCTCCTGTGGTGGAGCATGTCTGGGACTTAAACAAATATCCTTCCCTTCAGGAAGGGAACCCCATCGGGGGCGGTCTTAAATCACTGTTCGGCTTCGATGCAAGCCCCTCGCTAACTGAAGTGCTCGCTTACATCGGCTACTGGCTGGTTACAGGATTTTTCGTATACAGGACTTACAGAGTAACAGCGGCGTCAAAAGCCGGGGAGGTGAAAACATATGGAAGCTGATACTCCAAGAACTGAAGAGTATCTCGAATCGATCTATAAACTCCAGCAGGAGCATCGCCCCGTAACCACATCAAGTCTGGCTGAGCATCTGAAACTCTCTGCCCCGTCTGTTTCCGAGATGGTAAAAAAACTCGAGGGTAAAGGTCTGCTTTCGCATACGGAAAAAGGGGTGTGCCTGACCGAGGAGGGCAAATCCATAGCCAAAAAGGTCATACGAAGGCACCGCCTTTCCGAGCGCCTGCTTACTGATATACTGGGTTTCAAATGGGACGAGGTGCATGAAGAGGCGTGCAGGCTTGAGCACGCGATAAGTCCGGAGATGGAAGACCGTATCGCAGAGAGCCTCGGGAACCCCAAGACCTGCCCGCACGGGCATCCTATCCCTGATAAGGATGGCGTACTGGTTAAAGAAAAAGTCAGGCCGCTTTCGGAATTAAAAGCATCAGGCAAGGGAGTTATCGTCAACGTTTTTGAAGAAGACCCCAACATGCTTAAGTACCTTGCATCCCTCGGATTGATACCCGGGGTCTGCGTAAGAGTGGAAGAAGTGGCACCTTTCGGAGGACCGCTCATCGTATGTGTTTCCGGCTCGCGTTACGCACTTGGAAGAGAGGTCGCCTCGAAGATCAAGGTGAAATGATGCTTTCATGCCACGGGGCTCTTAAAGACATAAAAGGAAATACGGATTTAACTTTTGTACTTGCAGGCAATCCTAACGTGGGCAAGTCCAGCATATTCAACCGGCTGACAGGCATGGGTGTCGTGACAGCCAATTATCCCGGTAAAACGGTCGAACTGAATATGGCAACGACAAATTTTAAAGACCTGCGGATAGGCATAATCGACCTGCCCGGAAGTTATGCTCTCGGCGCGGTATCCGAAGACCAGTGGGTTGCGCGAAGGGCTGTGCTTGATAGCAACCCCGATGCTGCAATAATGATCCTTGACGCTACTAACCTTGCAAGGAACCTGTACATGACGCTGCAGTTCATAGACCTGCGCATCCCTCTTGTCGTTGCTCTTAACCTGATAGACGAGGCAGAGAAAAGGAATATCATAATCGATGCACCGGAACTATCAAGGCTCCTCGGCGTGCCTGTGGTGCCTACCATCGCCACGACAGGTCAGGGTCTTGACGAACTGATACAGAAGGCCGTAGATGTTGCAGGAAATAAATCTGAAATCAGATACAACCTGAAATACGGGACTGATATTGAAACAGATATAAAGAAAGTCGAAGAGATGATTTCACTATACGACTTCGGGATTAACCCGAGAGCACTGGCAATACTTCTGCTTGAAGAGGATACCGAGTTCATAGAACTTGTAAATAAAAACACAAACAGTCGCTCCATTCTTGAAGAAGTAAAAAAGATAAGCAGGGATATACAGAAAAAACACGGTGAGAAAACACCGATGCGTATCGCCCGTGAAAGGCACGGACTTGCGGGGAGCATTGCTTCGCAGGTACAGAGCGATGAGGCACCGGTAACATCCGATAAGCTCTGGGATTATACAACTTCGCCGCTTACAGGCATTCCTCTACTTATCGGTGTCCTGGGGGTCATTTTCGCTTTCCTGTTCTACGGCGGCAACCTGCTCTCAACGACATTCAGCAATCTCTGGTCATCCTGTATATCGCCGGTGATCGATGGAGTGATATTCTATATTTTCGGCGCAGGACATATCGGCAAAATACTGATATGGGGTTTTGATGCGGGCATACTGGCTGCGCTTGCTGTTGGGATCCCGTATGTGCTTACATTCTATTTCATGCTGGCATTTCTTGAGGATTCGGGATACCTGAACTCAGTGGCATTCCTGACCGACAGGCTGATGCACAAGTTCGGGCTCCACGGACGCGCTATCATCCCGCTTGTGGCTGGCGCCGGATGCAATGTGCCCGCCATCATCGGTACGCGGGTCCTTACAACCATGCGCGAGCGGACAATAGCCAGTACTCTGATAACGCTTATACCGTGCAGCGCACGCACTGCTGTCATCCTTGGCGCGGTCTCATTATTCGTCGGCTGGAAACCTGCTGTCGCTATTTACATAATCGTACTGGCTCTTGTATTCCTGGTTGGCATCGGGCTGAATCACGTCATGCCAGGGAGTTCCACAGGGCTTGTTATGGAGATGTTCCCGTTCAGGGCACCCCTCATGTCGAATATCATAAAGAAGACCTGGTACAGGTTCAAGGATTTCGTGTTCGTGGCATTCCCGATAGTGCTTATAGGTTCTCTTGTCCTGGGCGCACTGTACGAGACAGGCTACCTATGGAAGCTCTCCTCGCCTCTTTCGCCTGTGGTTGAAGGATGGCTTGGGCTTCCCGCTGTTGCAGGGCTTACGCTTATATTCGCTGTGCTTCGAAAAGAGCTGGCTCTCCAGTTGTTTGTGACGCTTGCGATAGTGGCTTACGGGGGAGGCGCAAAGAACCTGCTGCTGTTCATGACACCGGCGCAGTTATTCGTTTACGCACTTGTGAACACCATATATATTCCGTGTGTGGCTACCATCGCCGTGCTTGGCAGGGAGCTTGGCTGGAAGCGCGCGGGCGGCATCATGGCGTTCACAATCGCACTGGCAATAATTGTCGGCGGGATTGCTTACAGGTTTATAGGATACTTCCAGTTATTATGATGACGCAATGTCCCCTGTGCGGAGCAAGGTTTGATACAAAAGATAACGAAGGCTGCAGGGCTTGCCCGCGGTTCATGAAATGCAGCCAGCTCCTGTGCCCAAACTGCGGATATGAGTTTCCCAACACTGTTAAAAAGCCGTAAAGTATATATCGTCAGTTGACGTAGCCATGAATAGGCAAAAGCCGTCATATAGTTTCCTCCTATATCCCGTCAACGATACTATTCTTTTCCGGCTTTTGCCACATCCTAAAATAACCGGAAATTTTGAATAAGCTTTAATATAGACTTCACCATTACGGGATGGATTTAAGATGAACATCATTTTACTCGGCCCCCCGGGGGCCGGAAAAGGCACGCAGGCTAAGAAAATCGCGGAGCATTATTCACTGCCCCACATATCTACAGGCGATATACTGCGCGAAAATATAAGTAACAATACATCTCTCGGTGTAAGGGCCAAATCCTATATGGCAAAAGGAGAACTTGTCCCGGATGAGCTTTTAATAACGATCATAAGGGACAGGCTGTCAAAGCCGGATTGTTCAAATGGGTTCCTGCTGGATGGGTACCCCAGGACAGTGCCGCAGGCGGATGCACTCCAGATGATCCTTACCGAATCTAATAAAAAACTGGATGTGGTGCTGAACATCGACGTTGATGACGAGGAATTGGTTAAACGCCTGTCAGGGCGCAGGGTATGTTCATCATGCTGCATGAGCTATCACATGATATTTAATCCTCCTGAAGAGGACGAGATATGCGACAAATGCAAAGGGAAATTATACCAGCGCGAGGATGACAAGCCTGAGGCGATAAGGAACAGGTTAATAGTGTATAAGAAACAAACACAGCCTCTTATAGAGTATTATACCAGAAAAGGCCTTCTTCGGACGGTAGACGGAGGAAAAGACATCCCGGAGATATTTGAAGAAATCAAAAAAATACTGGAGAAATATGATTAAAAAAACTTTAAGCAAAATAGTATTATACTTCGGAGTATTCCTCCTGCTCAGCATCATGTTATTCCCCAATTTAAGGGGCTTCATAGGCAAAGCCATGGGGGTTGTTTTAAATCCTCTTCTGTCGGTTCTTCCGATTCATATAATAATATTCATTCTTGCTGCAATAACAGGGCTTTATGCCTCGCTGATCCAGAAATATACCATGGACTGGGAGCTGATGAGGCGCGTTCAGGAGAGAATGAAGAGTATACAGCAAGAGTTCAGGCAGGCGCAGTTGACCAACAATGCCCAGAAAATGAAAAAACTGCAGGCGCAGCAGGCGGAAATGATGACAGACCAGATGGAAATGTTCAAGCAGCAGTTCAAACCGATGCTGTATATAAGCGTCATCTCGATCCCTCTGTTCTACTGGGTGTACCTTGTTATAAGCCAGAACCCGAACGCTGTGATGGTTTTCCCTTTCTGGGGGGTACAAAAATTAGATACATATATAATCGGACCTTTCCAGCACTGGCTATTCTGGTACTTCTTATGTTCGATCCCGGTAAGCCAGATGACAAGGAAGGCTCTGAATATAGGTGGTATGTAATTGATAATAACGATAAGCGGCCCACCAGGCAGCGGCAAGAGTACATTATCACGCATATTGTCCGTGAAGCTCGGCATGGAGCATATTTCCATGGGAGACATTTTCAGGAAATGCGCAGAAGACCGCTGCATGTGCCTTGCTGAGTACGGTTTACTCGCAAAACAAAATGGCGATATAGACAGGGAACTCGATGCGATGCAGAAAAGAATCGCAAAGGAAAAAGACAACATTATCCTTGAAGGGAGGCTTTCGGGTTTTCTTGTGGATGCAGACTTAAAGGTATGGCTGAAAGCTCCTGTTGAAGTAAGGGCAGAGCGCATTGCGAAGAGGGAGAACAAACCTGCCCCTGTTGCGATAGCCGAGACGTTGGAAAGAGAAGAGTGCGAGAGAGAGCGATACCTTGGTTATTATAATATTGACATAAACGACCTGTCCGTGTATGACATGGTGATTGATTCCAGCAAGTGGGACGCTGAAGAGATAAGCAAAATAGTGATGAAAGCGGTTGAATGCCTGGTATGAACTTGCTACCATCCGAGATAAAAAGAGAGGCGCTGGTAAAGTCTGAAGACACTACAGATGAGAAGTTCGGTAAAAGACCGGCGGAGCGCACGATACAGGAGTACATACAGAAAGGGGTGATAAACCTTGATAAGCCTGCAGGTCCCACAAGCCATGAAGTTACATCGTGGGTCAAAAAGATCCTGGAGATTGAGAAAGCCGGGCACAGCGGCACTCTTGACCCGAATGTCACTGGTCTTCTTCCCATCATGCTGGGTGATGCGACAAAGGCGGTAGATGCGCTTCTTACTGCAGGTAAAGAGTATGTATGCCTTATGAAGCTGCATACGGAAGTGCCTGAGAGAATGATCAAAAGCGCTCTTTCCGAGTTCACGGGCGAGATATACCAGAAGCCTTCTCTCAAATCAGCAGTAAAACGTGAAACAAGGACAAGGACCATATATTACCTGGAGCTTCTTGAGATCGAAAATAAAAACGTCCTTTTTAAAGTGGGATGCCAGGCAGGTACGTATATCAGGAAATTATGCCACGACATGGGGCTTGCGCTCGGTACGGGTGCGCATATGCAGGAGTTGCGGCGCACCAAAAGCGGTCCTTTCCGCGAGGATGAGACCATGATAACGCTCCATGACCTGAAAGACGCCTATATTGAGTGGAAGGAAAACAATAATGAAGAGCCAATAAGAAAGGCAATACTTCCCATGGAGGCGGGGCTCTCGCACCTTCCGAAGCTCGTGATACGCGACAGTGCGATAGATGCGGTCTGTCACGGCGCTGAGCTTGCTGCCCCGGGTATCCTCACGGTCGAAAGCGGTATCGAAAGAGGAGATCCTGTGGCCGTATTTACGCAAAAAGGTGAGGCGGTATCATTCGGACTGGCTAAGATGAAATCTGTGGAGATATTAAAAGCGGCTACGGGGATCGTGGCAACTACAGACAGGGTATTTCTTGAGCCCGGTACATATCCGAAAGGGTGGAAAGCAAAAGAATAAGAATCATCTGGTAATTTGTCATTTCACTTAGATAGTAATTATAACTGACTCAAAAAATCGCCGGCTGCTATTAGAAATCCACCAAAAGATTTTAGTATAATGTCCTGCCTCTATTACTATGGTGGCTGGAGTGGATGCAAATAAACCCGGGATTGCTTTAGAATTTATAATAGTGATTATAGTATCGCTAATAGCCATAGTTATCCTGACGTACTTATTGCCAATATCAATGGTTTATCTCATAATAATTGCTTTAGTCATGATCGTACCATTATCCTATGATATATACAAGGCATATCAGAATAAAGATAAAAATGGAAATCCCACCGGTATCGAAGGCCTGGCCAGAACCCTTATGGCATTTGGTATTATACTGCTGCTGAGCGCTGCGGTATTCATAATTGTGACAACAGTTTCATTGAATCTTAGACCCTTACCTACTAACTTAAGCTCCATAGGTTTGTCCTCTGCTCAGAACTCTTCGCAGGCTGTAGGAACGGATAAGATAATCGAAATAATCGCAAAGAATAATGATGCCATAATCGAAACCAACGTAGCTATAATTGAAGCGCTCAAAACAGTTCTGACTATATTGGGAGGAGCAATCTCAGCGATAATCGGATTTTACTTCGGGCAAAAATCGAAGGGATGCGAAAAAGATGGGAAATCTGATGGCCCGCAGGAATAACCAGAGTTCTTGTTATGAAGAACTGGTTTTTTTATTCTAATCATGGATTGTTATATTAGGCGGTCAAATATTTTATATAGCCTGAGAACAAATTAGCGTCCCTGAGATAATTTTGTTTATTTAAAATCATTGCCGAGGTAGTCTAGCGGCCTAAGGCGCAAGCCTGGAAAGCTTGTGGGGCTTTGCCCCTCGGGAGTTCAAGTCTCCCCCTCGGCGTCACTATTTTTACCGGTAACAGTGTAAAAAACCAACCTAAAGTTGCTATGGGTAGTATCGATACCTCGGCATTTGAGAAGTTCTTAATAGTACAAAAGAACCTCTCTGATACGACAGTAAAGTATCATATCCAGAATCTTGGTGTTTTTCTAAAGTCGGTAGGCAAGAAAAATATTGAATCTGCCGATATTCAGGATTTCATGCTTGAAATCAAGAAAACCAAGACTTCTTGGACATATAAAAACTATCTCTCCCTGCTCAGGATACTCTTTAGGGACTATCTCAAACAACCTGAGTTAATAGAGGGGTTCAAGTTCCCGCGCCAGATAATAAAACCCAATATTTTGCCCTCCAAGGGGCAGTTAAAAATCTTCTTTGATTCCCTTCCTTCGCTAAAATATCAGATTATATTCCTCATGCTTGCAAGCAGTGGATTAAGGGTCTCTGAGTTATTGAGCGCCGATATTGATAAAAGTAACCGGATGTTAATACCCAAATCTCACAATGGACAGACTAAGCAAGCATGGATCTCCTTTTATAATATAGAGGCAGAGGCTTTATTGAAGGGATATCAAAGCAATTCTTTTGAGACATCAAGAAATACAGTAGCCCATGTTTTCAAAGATGTCTCAGGCAAAACAGGTATCAACATATCAGCCCAGACCTTAAGATCAGTATTCGCTAGGGAAATGAGCCGGGCAGGCGTGCAGGACAGATATGTTGATGCCTTTTGCGGGAGAACCCCACAAAGCATTCTTGCAAGGCACTACTCTGATTTCAGCCCTGAAGTACTAAAGGAAATTTATGATAAAGCGAATTTGCGGTACTTCGGCTAACAGACTACATTGGTTGGTGGGTTTAGCATTTCTGAAAGCAGTAAAACACGTATGCCGAGCATACGGCGCGAGAATGGAGAATAGCCGAGAATGGAGAATGAGAATGGGCGAATATGGGGGAATAGGGAGAATGGAACTTGGCTGTCTACTCTTCTATCTCATCAGGGTTAATATACCCATCAGCAAACTTTTTTCCTCTTGCCCATATGAGCCTTTGTGATATATCTTCAGGCTGAGGCAATGTAGAAAGCTGCGGGGCGGGTATCTGTTGCCGTTGTTTTAAGAGTTTTGAGTTCCTCCAGTCCATGCGTTTTGCTTTAAACGGGGGTAAGAGGCGGTGAAAAGCAATTATTTCCTCATCCTTGAGTTGCTTAATTTCCCAGGCAGTCATGAGTGGTATTCCTTGCTCAGTGCGTCCAAGACTCGTTTCCATTCCTTCCCGTGATGTTTGAGATTTTGCATAGTCGGATTTTTTGCCTAAACACCGCTCTAAATACTCGGCTGTTGCTTGATTTGCGGGACGGTAATAAATTTGTGTCTCCATATTATCCCTCAAGATGTTTGCGCGTGCTCTTCCGTATTCTGCTTCCAGTTGAAAGAGGGATTGAATGGCAATCCAAAGCGTTATCCCCCGTCCGGCTACAGTTGTCGCGTGGTCTGCTAAACTTGGTATCGCTGCTCTTCCTGCTTCATCAATGAGAAGTAGTACTGGATGACAGTTTTTCCCTTGTGCTTTATCATATGTGGTTATCAATTCACCAATAAGTGAACCCCACATTAGCCTAACAAGTGGAGCAAGAGATAGTAAGTCCCGCTCATTCCAGCGCAGATACACTGTAATTGGTTTTTCTGAAAACATGAGCTCCGCTGGGGTAAAATCTGATCCGGCAAGAGAGCAGATAATGGTTTCTGTCAACAGTGGCCGCATCCTGGCGGTAAGTGTTCCCCAAGCGGAGAGTAAAAAGCGATCGGTAAAGTTGGCCGTTTTAAAGGGAACATCAAGAAACTGTGTTGCGAGTTCTGGTTTAATTGTGTTAAGTCTCTCTGCTGCGCCTTGTAAACCGGAACGGATAATTTTTCTGACATAGGGAAAGGGTATTTGCCCCTCTTTCTTGGCTGCAAGGAAGAGCTGGGTCAGCATACTGATTGCCCTTTGGGTAAAAATCGCTCCCTCCCCTTCATCTGGTTTAAACAAGAGGTGGGTTGCTGCTGAGTGGTGCTCGTCTTCTGTCATCTTTCCATCCAGGGGATCAAAGCGGTGTCCATAGCCTTGTGGGTCAATAACAATAACCTCGCCAAGGGTGCTTCTATATCCTGCTGTCTGGGTGAATAAATCACCTTTAATATCATTGACAATGACTGAGTGTTTCCAGGTTAATAATTGGCTCACTGCTAAGAGTCCTTTCCCGCCTCTGGTTGGAGCAACAACAAGGAGATTACCTAGTTCGCGGCGGTTTTTTGTTGAGCGTATACGAAGAAAATGATTGAAGAGTCCTTTTCCTAAAAGTAAACCTGATTCGTCAAGTGTGGGATTTACAAGGCTCTCAAGCTCTTCCGGTCTCGCATATCGCGCGATATACAATTGTTTGTTAGAAAAAAGGAGTGTAAGTATTTTATTGAGAAATACGTACATGCGATACAAAAAATGATTCATAGAGTCATAGGGATAGTTCTAATTCCTGTTTGATTCCTTGCTCTTGTTTGATTCCTTGCGCTGCGTCCCGTTCACGTCTTTGAAACAACGATTCCTTTGTTGCAGTTTCTCGAAGTAGCGCAAAATCTTTTGGCGTAAGGTTGCCGGAAATACACGCGATAACATGCACATGCCGATGTGGGGCATGGTCATTATGCACTGCTGCAACAAATTGTATCGTTTGCTTTAATCGCTCTTCTAACCCAAGCATTGTTTTTGTGGTTATCTCCCACAGATTCAAATCTTTTCCCCTGTCTTCAGTTTTCGGGTCTGGGCTTATTACAAAACGAAAAAACTTTGTTTCTTTTTTTGTTTCATCAATCATGCCGTATGCCTGTGACCGCTTCATTTCACCATCATGCCCAAACAGTGTCCTGGTGAGTTTTTGTCCATCTTTCCCAGGACGATGCTCAATATACCGGATGGATGCTTTTATATTCGCTCTGCTTTTTGTGTAAGTGGCTTTGACAATTGCCAGCGCTTATCCCCTCCCCTTTTCACTTAACCATTTATCGAGAACCTCCATCAGTTCTGCGAGCTGCGGTGTCCGGCGGGTAATATTCATTTTTGCTTGTTTACTGCTCTCTTTGAGAATTGTCGTAAGTATTTCTTGATTCATCCCCTGTTGCCTCCCAAGAATATTCGTAGAAAGGCCTCGTATCTGACCGACATCAAAGGCTATTCGAACAAGTAACCAAGCAAGGCGGGTACTCATCCCCTGTATTTCTTTGGCAATACACCGCTTTATCACCGGCTCCAAGAGTGCCCCGTATTGCATGTCTAAATCCTGTTGTATTGCCCGTTCAAAGATAACTGCTCCCGCTACAGAATGGGGTATCCCTGCTTCTTTTGCTTTTTTCAACAATATATCTTTGACTATGGGCTGTATCCTAAATGTGACCTTTTCCTTTTTCTGAATGATGCCGCTTCGGTTTTGTGAACGAGACAACTTTCTGTTCATTGCCAGAGCGCTCAGTTGTTTTGCTGAGAGCGCTGGCTGAAACGAAGCTGGCAGCGCTCTCTCTTCAGAGCGCTTATCTTGCCTTACACCGCCAAGCGGTCGTTGTCGATTTGATGGATGGGATTGATGCTGAAAGACATTGCGAGAGAATTGAGTTTTAATATTATTCGCCATAGGTGTTAATAATGTAACGTTACTTTGGAGACTTCATACTATCAAGTCTCTAGTGTTTGAGCAAGCTCAGCCTGAGTAGCCCTCTAGGCCATCTCTTCCCGTTTTTGTTGATAGAAAATTAAGGGGAATATTTAGCCGGAAAATATAAACCCCCGTTGTAGGGCACTACATGACATTATAGAAAAGGGCTGTTAGCCTCAATTTGTGCCTGAGAGCTAATTTTCGGGGAGGTATAAAGGGCTATCTTTTTGATAACAAGCGGGTTCTCGGTTGTTTTATGAAGTCAGAAGGGCATGAAAAAGGCGAGTTTATATTTTAAATAATTCCTTGTGTGTTCCAATGGCGATAAAGTACGCAACTGGCTCATCTTCTCCGCTTGCTACCTCCTCATAAATCGCTCGGTAGTCATTGGTAATATCAATACTTCGGTATCCCTCGTAGTCTCGTTTGAGTGCGTGGTTATTCAGGATTGGTTCTTGATGGTTTTTCTCAAAGATTTTAATTCTTTCAAAAAATCTATTGCGTGTTCTTACATTAAGTTTTTTTAATTTTTTTAACAAAGCAGGGTCGTATTGAACCGTCATATTCCCTGTTCTTCAAACCATTGTTGCATGGTATCAATATGGCGATACTTTTTGGGGTCTTTCTTAATGAGTTTCGTATCAGATGTAAAATGAGGTGATCCTTTTCCCGCTTCCCTATTCTCTCTTGCTTGTTTCATTTCATGAAGCAGGTACTCACTTGGCTCCTCTTCTAAATTGAGTGTCAGGTGTTTTGTCCTGGCAATTTGCTTTAAAACTACATTAACCAATGCGGTGAGACTAAAGCCATGCTCTTCTGCAACCTTTTTGGCCTCATCTCGTGTTTTGATATCTGTTTTAATATGGATGGTAGTGATATTCATAGCTAGTAAAATATAGCTAAAATGTAGCTTTTTGTCAAGATAACAAAATTATTTATGAGCTCGCATCGTTTTTTAAAGCACAACAAGCCTAACCTACTATGAGGTTCTTCCCTTTACCTTCTCTACTGTTCCCTACCTTTTTCCTTACTTGATAGGTTTTACACCAGCGCGAGCATAATTTTCTTTTTGTTCCTTTCTGGTTCGTGAGTGGTAAGAGCCTGATTGATGTGATCTCATCCCATTCCACTATCACTACTTGATCTTGTATCTGCATTTGGCTCGGACAGTCCCTTGTTTTAACCGTCACTCTCCTGTTGGTTCCTTGCGTGAAGCAAGATATCTGTGAGAGCTAGCAGACTCGCGCTTGAGACAGGCACACTCCGGTTTTACGGAATGCTTCGGGTGATTAATACCCTTTGCTCTTCCTTCGAGCTTCTTTAGTCCGATTGTCAAAGAATTGACCGCAAAACTAATGGCTTGACAGTTGATGAGGTTTTTGTTATCTTGAAGATGTTTGGTGATCTTCAAGGCTTTACCTAATCAAGGCTGTAAAGCCTTTTTTTGTTGGTTATTTAAATAAATATAAGCAGGTTGATTAGATTACTGTCAAGGGCAAAATTGCACCATGGTTGCTTGGTATCAAGGTTTCAAGACACCATGGTTTCACGGTGTCATGGTATCGTGGTATCATGAGTTCAATTTTTTGAGGACTTTTCCTAAAATACTGTTTTCTCCGTTTTTTTGGTAATCCAATACAATAAAATTAGTTGCAATGCGGATTATCTCGTTACCGGTCGTTTTAATTCCTTGCCTGCCGTAAGCGTATTCTATATCTTTAAGCTGCTGCTTTTCTTCTAGAGTAAGCCGTTGGGTTGCTGGCTCCTTACCGACTTGTTTTACTGCTTTTCGGATTACTTCAATTATATCATCTTCAGCAAGTGGTACCGTGGTATCATGGTGTAATGGTTTCATGGTTTCATGATACCGTGGTATCATGGTATCATTTGATACTTCTTTTTGTGGAGCTTGTAAAGGTTCTTTTATTTTAACTGATTTTGGTTCTTCGACGGCTGGTTGCGAAGTATAGGGGATTGTTGGCGTTTTTCTCTTCGGAAAAAACGCAGATTCTTCCAGCTCATTCGTAATAGATGTAATGTTTAATTTCTTCGTCATAATTGAAAGAGCTCGTTTATTAATTTTTCATATGCCTGCGCGGAAGCAGCGTTGGGATTAAAAGAAAAAATATCCTTTTTCTCAAAGTGAGCATCCCGAAGGTCGGTATTACGGGGAATGACGGTATTAAAGACGCTTCCTGTGTAGGTTTGCCTGAGGATCTGTAAAGACGTTTTGCTATTTACGGTCGGATCGCTCATGGTAAAAAGAAATCCGGCAAGATCAAGATGAGGATTAAAATATTCCTTAACCTCATTGATTGTTTTGCTAATTTGGACTATGGAATCAAGCTCAAAATACCCAGGCGAAACAACAACAATCACTTTATCCGAAGCTGTCATGGCATTAATCGTAAGCCAGGAGAGGGTAGGGGGGCAGTCAATAAAGACAAAGTCGTATTTGTGCATAACGAGATCAAGCGCCCGCTTTAATCGTTCTTCTCGGTGGTCAATTGCGGTTGTTAATTCAACATCAGTATGAGAAAGCAGAATATGGGAAGGAACGATATCTAGATTGGGAATTTGCGTTTTATGGATTGGAAGCGCATTTCGATCCAGAATTGTGGTAAAAATGGTTTGCTGTTTTTGGATTTGCGGATAGTTTGATAGTAATACCTTACTACTGTTTGCTTGTGAATCAATATCAATAAGGAGAACTTTCTTACCTTTACGTGCGATTCCTGCTGAGAGGGAAATGCTCGAAGAAGTCTTGCCTACGCCGCCTTTCTGTGAAGCTATGGAAAATATCATATTAAGTTAAACCTACCAAAAACCCTAGCGGGTTATTTCGATAGCGTTTCTTACAACTGAAAATAGGATAAAGCATAATTTATCATATTGTCAATACTACAAACCCGATCAATATTACAGTAATTTACAGTAATCAGCCTCACATTTTCTTTCCTCAGCTTTAGTCACAAATTTTCAGAAATTACTATACATATCAGAAAAACCTCGTGTGTCTCTGCTATAATGACCCTATGGATATTGCTGGGTGGGAAGTTATTTTTTTTGAATCGAGTCGGGGAGAGAAGCCCGTAGAAGAATTTTTTGAGAAGCAGCAATTATCAGCGCGAACAAAGATGTTGCACCTTTTTGAACTGCTTGAGCTATATGGTTCCCGGCTCGGCATGCCGCATGCAAAACAACTTGGTACAGGTATTTACGAACTGCGAGTACGAGGAAAAGAAGAGATCCGGGTCTTTTATGGTTTTAAACAAAAAAACATCTATTTGCTCCACGCATTTAAGAAGCAAACCCAAAAAACACCACAAAAAGAGCTCGAAATAGCAATAAAGAGGTTGACAGAAATATAGCAGCCATGCTATATTCTTTATAGGAGTTCAAAACTTATGAAAGATTTACAAACATTTAAAAAAGAACAGATGAAAGATCCAGCATTTAAACGAGAATACGAAAAACTCGCACCTCGTTATGCGATTATTTCAGAATTAATTGCAGCCAGAATAAAAAAGGGAGTAACACAAAAGGAGCTTGCATTAAAAGTTGGAACAACGCAATCATCTATAGCTCGTTTAGAAGGCGGGAATGTGAATCCATCTCTTGATTTTTTGCAAAAAATAGCCACAGTAATGGGACTTTCAGTGCACTTGGCAAAATAACCTCACAATACATTGCGACCCTCATTCCTATCCATGACTTTCATCTGGAACGCTTGCCGTCCGGCATCAGTTCGGAAAAAGGGTCTTTGTATTTTGTACACTACGTTTTTCTTCGGACTTTGGCAAGATTAGCAAATAGCAGAGGAGATTGCTTACAGTTTTTTTCCAAAAGCCGCTTTAGTGATAGGGGAGTAGCCAAGAGATTTGAGAAAGGCTTGATACTCCTCAATTGATTCTGCAATAGGATCGGCAAAGGGGGTTGCCAGGGTTTGTGCTTTAGGAAATTGTTTTTGGAGCCAATGTTCAAATGAGCGCCATAAGTTCTGCATGTTTTTGTCGTCTTTTAAGGGATGTTTGTGAAAGCCACTGTCAAAAAAGCACTCCCAGAGCACAATAGTTTTATCTTCGTGATAATACCATGCCTGAGCGTTGCCAATCTGTACCTCTCGAAATCCTTGATGTTTGGGTTGGCTAATGGTTTCTCCAATGGCGCTGTCCTGATCTGCGTAGTGTTTGGGCTTGTTATATAACCCCACAGTGATGGTGAGTTGTGGCTCAAGGACATAGGGCTGCATCATGATATATGTGCTTTTACCCTTTTTCTGTTTGAGCGGGATTATTTCAGAAGCAGCACCAAAATATGTTTCTTCGCTCGTATGAAATCTGCCCCAGACCTTTTGTGGTTTAGTATAGTAGGTAGGAAATTGTGCAGTAAAGAAGGGGAGACGTATTGTCCAGAAATCATCCTCGACAGTATTTATTCGTTCTTGTACGCCTTGTCGCATGGCTGCTAGTATAGCATATTCCAATTTCCGATATTATGTATTATCGGCAGTAAGGCTGGCGGCGGAAGGCTAGCGGGGGAAGGGAGATCGTTCCAAATTGCCTGCATATGGGGGGTTGTAGAGGCACCATTGTATAATTTTATGCTTTTCTGGTTTCATTTTTGACAAAACTGAAAATCCTAGATAACTTTTTCCAATCTACCATAGTTCCAACCCACTTATTAACTGCTGAGCTACTACAAAATTTACTCTAAACATAGAGCAGAAGATATATAAGAACTCAAAGCAAGGTTAGTAAGGCTAAATGGAGAAACGGTAAAAATTTAACAAAATGTTTGAGGGTATTACAAAAAGCCTTTTTGTTAAGAGGAAATAACGATGGAAAAACATACAGGGCAAATCCAGTTACCACTTCCCAGGGAAAGTGCCATTGAACAAAACAAGAAATTAAAACTTTTTATTAGCTACTCACATAAAGATAATACTCCTAACAATACTTATATTGAGGATTTTAAAAAACATATTGCTCCGCTCAAAGATAATGATTTAATAGAAGATTGGTATGATCGTAAAATATTATCAGGTGAAGATTTTCAAGATAAAATTGATAATAATTTAGGAGAAGCGGATATCATTTGTTTATTTATCTCAGCAAATTTTCTTGATTCAAAAAGCTGTAGGAGTGAGAAAAAGAAAGCATTGGAATTAAAAAAGAAGAAGGGAATTCCTGTTATTCCGATCATTCTATCTCCTTGTGGATGGAAAGATGATAAAGATATTTGCAGCCTTTTGGCTTTGCCTACAGATGGAATGCCTGTCTCAAAATTTCAGGATAGAGATGAAGCATGGCAGGTTGTTTACATTGAATTAAAAAAGATAATTGAGAAACAAATAAAAATAAAGCAATTGAAAATAAAAGAAGAATTTGAACATTTCTTACATGATACGGAAATGTTAACAAAAGCACATTCTCAAAAAGATAGCGTTCTTTTAGATGACATTTTTGTATATACTGAATTGGATAAATACAATAATTTAAAAGAACACAAAGGAAAAATAAATTCGGAAGAATTATTAAAAAATCTTTTCGACTATCCCAAAATTATTATAGCTGGAGAAGATCAATCAGGCAAAACAACCCTATGTAAAGAGATGTTTAAAGTTCTGCGAAGTTGGAATTTTATCCCTGTTTATGTATCTGATAAAAAGACATGTTTTCCAGGAAAAATAAAAAATAAAATTTCAGATTCGCTTCATGAGCAATATAAGGATATTGATGTAGATGATATTGATAAAGAGCGTATAATACCAATAATAGACGATTTTCATCACGCTAAAAATAAAGAAAAGCATATAAAAGATTTATCCACATATACCCGCTGTATCATCATTGTTGATGATATTTTTGGTTTGAACATTAAAGATGACACACTTCTCTCTTCATTTACAACCTTTGGAATAAAGGAACTTAAACCATCTCTAAGGTATGAATTAGTTAAAAAGTGGGTAAGATTAACAGATAAAAATGTTGTAGATGATTATAAGAGAATTGATAAAAACACATGGCTTATAGATTCCACTTTAGGGAAAAGTATCGGTAAAGGAATTATGCCCTCATATCCGTTTTTTATTTTGTCTACCTTAGTTGCTCATGATACATATGCGATGAGGCTTGATGAAGAAATAACATCCCAAGGTTACTGTTATGAGGCTTTTATATACTTTTATTTAAGAAAACATGGTGTAGAAAATGATGATATTGGTACTTATATAAATTTCTTAACAGAGTTAGCTTTCTATTTTTACATGGAAAAAAAGGAGGAGTTAACTCCTGATAATTTCAAATTATTTATGACTTCGTATTTGGATAAATTTAACCTCCCAATAGACCAAGAAATTTTACTTGAAAATTTAAGCGAAATAGTTTCAAAAGATAGCTTTAATAATTATTCATTTCGATATCCATATTTTTATTATTTTTTTGTTGCTAAATATATTGCCGAACATTTTGAAGATTATAGAGTAAAGGAAGAGATAAATAAAATAATAAATAATCTTCATGTAACTGAAAATGCATATATTGCAGTTTTTATAACCCATCATTCTAAAAATATCGATATTTTGAAAGATATTGAAAGAATTGCATCAAGTTTATTTGAAAAATATGAACCTGCAACATTGACAAAAAATGAGGTTAAGTTTTTTGATAAACAAGCAAACATTATTGTTAAAGCGGCTTTACCTCCTTCTAATATAACACCTGAAAAGGTAAGACAGGAAATATTAGAAATTCAGGATAATGAGGAACAATCTCCAAAAGATACAGAACAAGAAAAAGATACTGATGAAGAAGAATCTCTTGGAAAAGAATTAAGGAGAGCTTTTAAAACTGTAGAAGTTATGGGATGTATTATCAAAAACCGAGCAGGTTCATTAGAAAAAGTGAAACTTGAAGATATATTTATGGAAGCTATGAACGTTCATTTAAGAATTATATCTAATTTCTTTGAACTAATAAAAAGTGAAAAAGAACAGAAAGATACGATTGATTTTATAACAAAAAGATTGATTCTTATTGATGAGAGTAGAGGAGAAAATAGAGAACTAAGTGAAGCTAAACGGAAGAAGATTGCAGAAGTTATATTTTGGAACCTAAATTTTTTTGTTGTGTATGGTACTATTTACAAAATTGTTCATTCATTAGGATCTGATAAATTAACTGAAATTGTAAATAAAGTTTGTGATGAAGTCAACACTCCAGCATCTTTTCTGATAAAACATGGAATTTTAATGGAATACAATAAGAATCCACAAATTAATGAACTTACAACAGGGATTAGTGAAAACGATTTTTCTGAGCTAGCAGAAAAAGTAATGAAGCTGATGATTGTTGAGTATTGTTCTTTAAACCCAATTTTTTATAGAGAAAGACAACGAATAAATACCCTCCTATTAAAAAACCCTGCACAAAAGCTTTTACCAAGAGAACAGTAAGAATCATGAATAATATCATAATAAGCCAGCAGATGGCAACGAAAAAGGGAAAAATCAAAAATTCCCCAAATAGTCTTGATAACTTTTTTATTCTCCGAATGAATTAGGACTCATATATTTTTTGTAAATTCATTGAAGATGGGCATACCATAACTGCCTCGCTGTACTTGTCTCATAAAACGACCGTTTGTTAAGACAGATAAAAAGCCTTCCTGATTGTCTCATTTGTTTCACTCTGGGAACAATGAGCTTATCTCACCAACTTATCTCAAAAAACATAGTTTTATACTTGAAAAGTGAGTGAGTTAATTTCACCTGCATATGGGTGTCGAGAAGCACCATTGCAACTCTGAGTTTAATTCCCAAGAGGGTCGGTAACCATTGCTTAAACTACATGTTTGTGCTATATGGAGTTACATCATACGGAGTTATATTTTACCTTTGGTAAACTAAACAATAGAAAAAATATAGAATATTGATAAAGAAGAATATGGAGATAAAACAATGGCAATAAATATTATGAGCTTATTGGCTTTATTAGCATTTTTTCTAACTGTTTTAGCGGCTGTTGGAATAAGCTCACTTTGGATTCCCGTATTTCTATTAGCATTAATTGAATTGATGAGAGAAATTCCTTTAGAAAAAGGCAAATAGCGTAAACCAGGATAGCTTAGAATGAAGGGTAGAACTGCATAAAGGTACAAAGGGGGGCTACTAAAATCTAACTCTTTTTTTTGGAAAATCCGTTATATTGTCCTGTATATGGGGGTTGCAGAAGCACAATTGTGCAACTAGAGCGACAGGACTTTTCGGACAGGCTCTTAGCCCTTTTGATGTTTGAAAAACTCTACTTGGCGTAGTCTTTTCTTGGCTTCTTCCTCAGTCTTGTAAGGTCCGCCTAAGTTGCGCTTGGTTTTTTCGGAGAGGACGTAATAGCCGTCTTCTTTCTTGACAATCACTTTTCCAAACCTCCTTTCCTTCTATTTTCTAATTACTTAGCATTTAAAACTTTTCACCAGCAGGAGCCTTGTACTTCCGGAAAAAATTCAAGCAGCATAGCTATCGGGTCGCCTCATAATCGGGGCAGTACCAGCGCCGCTGCGTTTTGGGGCCACTTCGTGCAAATAAAAGCTTATAACATTATTTCTTTCTTGTCCCCTCACGTCGTATCTTTGTCATTGTACGACGTAGAGAAATTTACGATAGAACATTCGTTACTTTTTCATTGCGGTTTGTGCCTTTTTGGGATTCTTCCCAATACTTACACAGGGTGTTGCACAAGCACCGTTATGCACCCAAAAATTATAGTGACTTGACAATAATAAAAAATATCTTATAATATGTGAATGATTCCAGAAACACTTAAAGGTATTTCAGATAAAATTAAAAGTGGATTGAGTCGGGAAAAACACATACCAGGATTCGTATATACAAAGGATGCGAAAACTGGGAAACAATCGTATCAAATAAATCCGCACTACATAGACGCCGATAGAACACCCTGGGAGATGCCAGTTAATCCTGACTATGAAATACTAAAAGGGGTAAACCTTAGAGGAGCTCCAAAGGTTGTTATTTGTAATGAAGCAGCTGCGAGCCCAAGAAATCCGAAGCTTCCAACTATAACCCAGCTCGAAGATACAAATTATTACAAAGAACATTTAATGACGCAGCATTTTAACAGATCTGGAATAGCTCCAGCAATCGAACAAAAGGTAATTACAAGTCCTATTGAGAGCAGACCTTTTGCAAAAAATATTGCCAGCTCACCTGCTATTGGGGTGGAATACGCCTATGGCGTTCAGATTATTGAGGAAGGAAGTAAGGAACTAGAAATAAAAGGACATTGGCCTACACCATATCCTGTGGCAGTGGATAAAGGCAAAATAGATATCAATAATCATAAAGCAAGTAAGTTAGAAGGATTAGCTTATGTCGCTCATGTACGAGTACCTGTAAATTTATACGAGTTCTTTGATTCACCCAAGGAGGATACAAAAAATTTTAATGGGGAACTTACTATATACGATGAAACCAGAGATCAAAAAACACAACAGATATTTGAAGAACTATTTCAACCAAAACTTGAGAAAATTGGAAAACAAGTTGAAGATTTAAGAGAAAGACCTATCAAAGGTATTTTGTTAAGCCGTGTAGACCTTGATTATCAATTTGATAATAATCTAACCAGCAACTACAAAAAAGGTGAATTGGTTATTGCGGCAAGCTATCTTGTGTAAATATATTAATTTGGATAAACGTAAACATTTTGGCGAACAGAAGTAGTTTAACGTTTTAAAAATTACTTTTTATTAGCTATGATAATAAATGCAATTTCATTTATTTGCCGCGTGGAAATATTCTCAAAGTTTTTTATGAGATAAGAATTTATTTCAGCTGGAGTAAATTGTTCTGAAATTAAACCCTCTTTTGTTTTAATTGTTCTATTATCTTCTAATATATAGGGATGCAATCCTACCTTGCTATAACTAGATTTTCTTAACTCTAACGATTCAGGAGAGTCGTTATAGATACTTAAAATAAATGTTCCTTTTGATTTTAGAACACGATTTATTTCAGCTATTACTTTTTCTTTTACAATATCAGTCCCTAGATTTCCGAAAGTATTGGTCATGCAGATAACAAGATCAAATTTATTTTCCTCAAAAAATGTATCTTGAGCATCTACTAATCTAACAGAAACACGATCACCATATTTTTTATACAGCTCACTAGACTTTTTAACCATTATCCAATTATTATCTACGCCTGAAGCTTTTGCGACATTGTGTTCCATCATAAGTTCTATGTGACGTCCCCATCCACATCCAATATCCAATGCTTCATTAATATTATTTTTTCGATTTAACACTTCTATTAGTATTTTATTTTCTTCATCTATCCATTTTCTCATCGAAGAATACTCTGTTGTAGGGTCTCGTAGTTCAGCTAACCACTTTCTAAAATAATCTTGAGAAAAGAAATCAATAGGTTCGTGAGATAGGGTTCCAACCGGAACTGTTTTGAATGTGTCTGCCGTATATTCAAGCCATTTAATATCATCATTTATTTTGCTACATAATAACTTATAACATTCTACCGCGGGTAAAACAACGTTATCTGTATTTTTATTAATTGGTGTATTCTTCTTATACCACCATACTTGTTCACTTTCTCTCACTGATGGATTGTAATTAATTATAAGAAAATCAGGAATAGACACGCTATATGGGTTTTTTGCCTCTTTTTTCTTATATTTTAGG
The DNA here is from genome assembly GCA_902386135.1 of uncultured archaeon. Lineage (GTDB taxonomy): Archaea > Halobacteriota > Methanosarcinia > Methanosarcinales > Methanoperedenaceae > Methanoperedens. The sequence continues at coordinate 7,902 of CABMIB010000100.1, read as the reverse complement.
ATTAATTTATTATATCTTGATAAAGTAGTATATTCCTCTATTATATCTTGGTTAAGAGTTTTAGCAAGTTGTAGAAGGCTCGCTCTGTCATCTTCAGTTAGTTGTTGAATAAGCCTCTCACGAATTACTGGAATACAATGTACTCGAGCTATAGCATGCACTTGAATAAGTGATAAAACCTCTTCTTTGAAGTTCTCATATACCTCTTCAGGGTATATGAGCAATCTTATACCAAAAAAATCAGTATGTACCTGACCTTTAGATATTTTTCTTACTATTTCAAATCCTTCATTGTAAAAATTCTCTTTATCTTTTCGCTCAGTGCTAAATTTAACATTTTGATTTTTAAAACTATATTCAAGTATATTTTTAATATCATTTAATGTTAAATAATATATAAAAGTTGGGCTAAGCCAAAGCGCTATTCCTTTGCTGCTAATTGCACAGTAATTATATCCTGCACCTCTTATGGCACTATCGAATGACCCCACAGGTTTCGGCACTACGGCTGGTTGATACGATGGAATGAAAACTAATTTATATAAAAAAAAGATGGTAATGGTCACTACATATAGGAAAAATAACGTGAATAACCACCATTCCACAGAAAACCGTGGAAAAATATGAGATCCTAATATAGGCTCAAATGCTGCGGTCAAAACTAAACTGATTAAAAAAGAAATAACATAGTCCCCTATGCTCATTTCATTGTGCTCAGCCATTTTATTACCTCCTCTATTTGGTGTAACAATATGAACATTGTCTGATTTCATGAATAATGTTCTTTAAATATATTAAAGTATGTGGGAGAGGCACTGTATAGTCTTTGGTTGCTAATACACAAACAACTTTTTACAAAGTTAATCGCGTACAGCAGCCTTATTTATACCTGCAGATAAACACAGATTTATGTTAGCAATCGAAGATTATACAGAACCGTGGGGAGACCATCCGCCATCGTCTATGGTCGGGTAAAACTGTACAACAGGGAAAACATGTCATGTAAAACCAGCTATTTTGTTTTTATATAGCGGTAAAGAGTAGCTCTTGAGATATTTAGGGTTTTGCAAATCTCCAAAATTGTATTGTTTTTGTTATCATACAAGGATTGTGCCAGGGCTACTTTCTTTGGGGTATCAAGTGTTTTTGCTTTTGGTCTTCCGCCTAATCTACCTCTGGCTCTTGCGGCTTGCAGTCCTGCATTGGTTCGTTCTTTGATAATATCCCGTTCAAACTCTGCGAGTGCGCCGAAGATGTGGAATATTAACTTACCCCCACTGGTTGTCGTATCAATGTTCTCAGTGATACTCTTAAACCCTATTTTTCTGTTGTTGAGTTTTGTGATTGTTTCAATTAAATGTTTCAGAGACCTTCCTAACCGATCCAATTTCCAAACAACAAGAGTATCTCCTTCACGCACATACTCCAATGCCTCATCAAGTCCTTTTCGTTCTGTTGTAGCGCCACTGATAACATCAGTAAAGATTTTATTGCACCCTATTTTTTCCAGCGCGTCTTTCTGGAGGTTAAGTGTTTGATCTGAAGTAGAAACCCGTGCATAACCCACTAACATAGACTATATCGTCTCAAAAGTCATGGAGCAATGCAAGAGTTTTGAGAATGAGAAAAAGAGACAGATTAAAAAATAGCCAGTTGCCCATTTTTCTTCTGTTGCTGTCTTTGGAAATGCAGTCCGAGTACCGCTTTATACATAACTCTTGCCAGTAAGAACACCTGATCGATTTCTTCTTTTTTTGGAACTCTGCCTAATTCGTCATGAAGCGCAACCGCTATTTTTGCTTTTAGGAGTTTTTTTTTGCGTTCTGGGAGCGCCATACCTCCCTTATTGTCTCAAAACTCAAAGAACATGTCAAGTAAGAATATGCTGATTTAGAGACAAGTTTTAAGATGCTCTCCCCTAGCTTTAATCTCCTTTTTTGGAATGAAAAATATATTGTCTCAAAAATGACCGTTTATGAGACAATGAAATAGCTTATCATGAAGGATTATACAGGTTCTGTTAAGTCTTCGAGTGGTAAGCTCGGTTTTATTACAGTCTAAGAATTAGATCCCCAAAGGTATCCTTAGATTCTTGCCATTTATCTTTTGCTTTTTGCTCTAATTCAAAGGACTTTTTTATTTTTTCGGTTATTTTTTTGGCTATAACCTCAATCTGGCAGGTAAAGCAAAAGGCTGGGTAAAGATAATGCGCTATATCGCATCCTAGAGGCTCAACTCTTTAATTGATTGGAACCGATAAGCATAATTAATCAGATGCACATCTTATAAGTAGCATCATCCTTAACAGATTGTACTCGTCATACATCTTTTTTGGGTGATGCCATTCCTAACTTTAACTTATTTTAGTTAAACTTTAAATGGTATGTGGCCATAGTTTGAAGGAACGAATATAATCTTTACTAGAGTTTTCGCTAGTTTAGCTAAACTTTAAGTACTATGTGCCCATGGTTTGAAAGGACGAGTACAATCTGTATCAAAGTTACTTGTTGGGAACATAAAATATGGCAAATCAAACAAGACTTTTGCTTCAAAAACAAGAGGCAAGAACAGAAAAAGAAACAACTAAGATGAAAAGAGTATTCCTTGAAGTACTCCCAGAGCAGCGACGCCAAGCATCGACAATCATCGCATTTATGAATAATAAAGGCGGTGTCGGAAAAACATCCCTCTCTCTCGCATTTGGACTCACTATGGCGCGAAAGAACAAGAATGTTTTGTTCTGGGATAACGATGGACAATCAAACCTTACACAACGCCTGGGCATCACTGACAACATGCTGCTAGAAAGGCGTGTTAACGTGGCGTTCACATTGGCTCCTATTGCAGGTTCTAGAGAACCTATACGCAACCTACCATTCATATTAGATTATCCTTATTTCATGAGATATAGAGGCTCTACTGGAAAAGCAGGTCATATTGCTCTAATGGCAGGCAGTCATGATGCTGAGACAGACGCCAATGCGACATTCGATAAGCTGAACAGGAACCCCAGGGATTACAAAAATATATTTGATTTCTTCAAGCAGACTGTGGATTTTTATCGCAATTACTTTGATTACATCATCATTGATACCGCGCCTGCTCTGGAAGGCAATATACTTAATCAGATGAGTGTTCGCGCAGCAGATAATGTAATTGTCCCTATCGATGCCTTGGAGGCTGCCTTGGGCATAGAACAACTTGTTAAATGGATAGCCGGAGAGGCGAGCCATGCGATAACAGGGCGGGTAATGCCACCTAATTTGCTATTCGCTATAGTCAAATATACTAAGGATACTGGAAATAAAAAGGAGGCGAGGAACACCATAGATATAGATGATAGACTTCGTAATAATGTTTATCGTGCTATACAGAGTGTATTTGGGGAGTACGTATGTGAATCGGGTGTTAAAGCAAAACCAAGTCTAAAGTCAAAAGTCACCTTCAGAAAAACAGATTTTGATGCTGTAGTCAACGAGCTTGAACAAAAGCTTGAGAATAAAGCCCGCCCGAATTTCTATACTATCTGGAATATTGAAAAGGCAGATGAGCTTCGCAACTCACTTGAAGCAATAGCAGAGACAAACATAGCCAAGAAGCCCGTATTCAAGAATCCAAAATACACGCTTTGAGGAACTATGCCATCAGGATATGTCCGCGATCCAGATAAGGAGTTTTTTGAGATATGCAGAAGGGCATATCCCTATTTTATACACACTGATTCCAATTTCCTTAACGATCTTATACCTCTTATGAGGGCTATTGATATTGCACATAACGATATGAATAAGGCAGATTTGTATGAGTTAGTACAAAGAGCTACCGACTTGCTCGATGGCTGGGATGAAGGGCATAAAGGCGTCATGACCGATCTTATTAGACGCCATTATTTCAGGGTAACTTCATTCGATGATAGATTTGCAGAGCTATATGATTTAGCAAAAGGAACGCGTGGAAAGAAGGCAGATAAAGAGCTATCAGAACTCAAAGAAAAGGTTGAGCAACTATCTATCGAAGTTTCAAAATTGAAAACTCTAATAGCAGAGAGACCCGCTCAAATATTGTCACCACATTCATCAATAGCACTTTCAGCACAGATTCAAACAGAAGAAGTGCCCAAAGAAGCTGAAAAAATAAAACTGCGAACGAGATTATCCCGAAATGAAATAGAACAAAGACTTGAATTGCTAAAAAATTATCTTAAAACCAATAAGGAAATTAACAATTCAAAATGCAGGGAAATCTGCAATGTTAATATGTACCAAGCAAAACGCTTGCTTTATAAACTTGTAAAAGATAACTTTATTGAACAGATCGGAGTGTCATCAGGTACAAAATACATTGTCAAGGAGTAAGTAACATTTTATCGCAAAGAGTTTATCGTAAAAGGTTTGTGGGGAGTTGCATACTAATGTTTCTACGACCCTTATATCAGGTTCTAATGCAAAAGGCAGGTGTTCCATAACCTGCCTCTGATGATTGTGTTTTTGTCCTTTCAACTACGTAGTTTACAACCCTCTCGATTCTTGACAGACTTCCCATGAGCTCCTTAAAGCTGTAATGCTCTATGTATTCCTTTACATTACCTAGAGGCACTTTATAACCCATCAGATGTCCTATGACCGCTCCCGAAAATTCGGCTGTTACTTCTTGGTCTGTTCTCTGCCCTGGCTTTAATCCATTCAAGCGATGATCAACAGCATGGCTTAATTCATGAAGGAATACTTCAATATCAGGGGATGCAAGTTTGATAGCCTTAGTTTCAAGGTTATATGAACCGTAAGCCATGCCTGAAAATCTCACAACATTGATTTTAAGCCCAAGCTCTTTTATTATGCTGTTGAACTCATAGGGTATATTTACTTTGAAGTCCTCTTTTATCAGTGGTGCGCCTGTTGTATCTTCAAATTTGAAAACAGGGATAGCTTTAAAGCCTGCAAGTATCTGTTTTTCCTGCTTGACAGTTTCGCCAGATTCTAAGGTCTTTTCCTCTATGATTTTCTTGAATATGGGAGCAAGGATATAGAAAGCCTTTGAGCCTTTCTTAACATACCTGCCTACCTGCTGCCATTGCTTGAAGCCTCTGGCATCCTCGGTATTATTGAGGTACATAAGGATTCTATTTAAAAAACTCCATTTATCTGAAGGGATAGAATTACCCTTGAATACTGCCCTTGCTACCTTCTCTAAATTTCCCTCATTGAACATTTTAAGGACGGTATCCATTGCCTCTTTAACATGGGGGTTCATAGGTCATCCCCCATTTCTTTTAGAGTAAACTCAAAGCCTAACATTGTAAAAGCAAATTCATCCCAGGTTATTTTCCCCTGAGATAGCAATTGTTCCCCAGCGATTCTTGCCTCACGAAAGGCTTTTCTAACTTGCTGTATATTGTCCATCTTGTTCATCCTCCAATCCAGGATGAGCCACGCCTCTGGGTGTGACTAGCACCGCAGGGGCAATTTAGCTCTTTTTCCTTATTTTCTATACATGTCACTCATCCCTTATATAGTTTGTGGGTAATTTACCCACATTAACAGAAAGTAATAAATATTATTGGGGTTAAATAGGGTAATATGGCAAAAGCAACTATTAAGTTTACGGATATTTCCAGAAGACGTATCATCATACCGAAAGAAATAATCGAAGTTGAGGATCTTCACGAAGGAGATTATATTGAGATAGATGTTAAGAAGATTGAAAAACAAAAGATTACAATATGACCGAGATCAGTATCATCTTTTGCGTGATTACATCCTCAAAGCTACATACAAATACTTTAGGGTAGATCAAGAAAAAACATGAAATTCTAGCCTCGCGATATGTCCTGACAATTACCATTGTGCGACTGAATAAATAAGACCTATATCCAAAAAAGCATTTGAAGAGACGTAATGAAGCGAAGACGGAGACCTTCCACTTGTGCGCTTGTTCTGCCCTTCAATCAAGTTTGATATCAACTTTTTTAATAAAGTCACTATTATCTCTAAAAAAATTAAAATATTCTACGTTCAAAATTTTTAATAATTTTTCTCCCGATTCAAAGTCTTTTTCATGTTCTGGCGCAATTTTAAGTATAAACATGTCGCCTGTACTACGTTCGCCTCGTGCCATCTCTTTGTTCTGTTGAATACTAATGATAGTTTCGATTTTTAGATTTTTTAATGTTCGTAGGGTTCTTGCATACGAGCCAGGCTGATTAGGGTATTCTAAATAAACCTTTTTAATTCTATCTATAAACTGGAGAAGAATATAATCAAATTTAGGATATGCGATTTGGACGCATCTTTTTATCCCCCCAGCTGTTTCATCAAATAGTGGCTTTATGATATCGCTTCCAATCGTAATAGAATTATTTTTTAATAATCTTATTTTTGGAATTTCATCGTCTGCGTTTTCTATTAATTTGCGATATATTTGAGCTCTGGAATCGGATGCATCTCCGTACCAAAATTTATCCTTTAATTCAATACCAGGATATTTATCTTTATTTTTAAGTTTATTTTCTATGAAGTTAATGAATTTTTCGCGATACAAAGAATCATGCTTTTCTTTTGGAATTTCATATATTAAAGAAGCATAATTATTTGGAAAAGAACGATAATTACTAGATATAATATTTATGCCTTGATCTGCTAAATCCATTGAGAGTTTAATGAATGATTCAACATTCTCGAATTCAAAAGTTATATAATATTGATAATAGTTGATCCTATATAAAAATAAATAAAGATACGGTGAATCAACGTAGAGGTAGAAATGTTGCTTAGGTTTGATACCCAGAGCTTCACGAAGAGGAGGCTTTATGATTATTGTTCCATTTGTCTGACAATTAGTTACATCTGCAATTAAGTCCAACATACAGAAACTATATAAGATTTTATAAAATATAAAAGTTTTTCTCTGTTCTTAATGATCTTAGGTTTTATAAACTTTCGGTCAAAGACACTTCTTTTTTTTATAACTATTAAATTTTTAACGATTTTATAATAAGAGAAAATTTTATATGGTATACGGGTGTTCCAAGATATAGAGTATAGGGGTAGGATTAATGTGGTAAGCAAGAATAAGACTCACAGTTTTTCTCAGAGCAAAAGCGCTAAGCGGCGCAGGCAAGCAGTGGAAGAACTCAGCTATAAGGTTGAAGGTTTTGAGAATAAGGAGAAGCTATATGATATTTGCAAAGTGCTTAAAAGGTGTGGCTAACTCAGTATGAATGGGCTTGAAATCATTCTACTAATATTAGCTGTTTTAGGTGCTGTTGGGAGTATTCCTGCTATAGAAACTATTTGGCGATGGAGGAAATACGATGGAGTCCGTATCGGTGGATGGTGGCATTGTACATGGATTGGCAGAGATAGTAATTTGCATGAAAACGATACTTTAATCGAACAATGGGGTAATCATGTTCGGATGAAAGCGTTTAATGGATGGGATGATATTTTTTCTGGTGATATTGTAGAAGGCGACGCATACAAAGGTTCTTGGCGCTCAAGGAAAATAGGCGTAATGAATAATGGTGTATTTATGCTTAAAATACAAGGAGGTTCTGAGCCTAAAATATCTGGTTATTTCATCGGTTTAGATGATTATGGAGGTAGGCTGGCAGTTATGTATGGCTATTTAGTACCTATACAAAAAGATAGGAGGCACTACAAACCAGCAAAGCCAAAAATGCACCATTCTCAGGAGTATTGCAAAACTTGCCGTTCAAAAAACTGTGAATTTTCGAATATCTTTGAAGGCTGGAGCAAAAAGAGGAGGTAATGATCTCAATTATAGTAAGAGACATTAGTTCTTAGACGAATATAACTACTATCCTCTCCATTAATTATTGGGGGGATGTGGATGAGTAAAATTTCGTGTGTAAGGTCATCTCTAAAGCGTATTAGAGATCCTGTT
>CABMIB010000099.1 GCA_902386135.1 uncultured archaeon | reverse complement strand
TTTAGGGTATTCCTTGCCTTTTGAGTATCCAGGACGATTTACGACTCTTCCTTTTCCTCGAATCATTTTAGTGTCACTAACATGCGTACATTTCTTCAAACCTTATTACCTCTTTCAGACCACTGATAGCGTTAGCTTATAGTGTACGCAACATTTATATACACTAAAGTCGTAACGAGTCCAATGTTGCAGGGCGGTGTCAAATCTATTTTTGGATACACTAACCCCCCCACTCCCCGACCCACCCTGCAACGGGATTGTTTATTTAACTTTTAACATGCTTTTCCAAGTATCTATATACTTTTTAGGGATTCCATAATCCTTTTCCAAAGATTTCCATGATAATCTATGAGACGCAACTTCCTCTCCGAAAGCCGATGCTATATTCCATCCTCTCTTTTCCTTTTCTGAAGGTGGTAGTTCATAAAATTGTGATGGGAAGCGTAGGAGGTTATTTCTGATTATGGTGCGTTCAAGCTCATAATCCCGAACAAATTTTTCGCCATTAATTTCAAAAGTTTCAAGGTCTTCTCTTATATATCTATAACGAACTTGTGGTGGATTCATATATCTTCCCTCATTTTAAAAATCCAAAAACTAAAATCTTTATACGAGTTTTAATATCATGCATTTTCACGAATTCATTAATTTTTTTTGGATAATCTTCAGATTCGTTAAACTTAGATAGCGGTGGGTCACTAACGCAATAACATATCTCGCTAACTTTATCTAAGATTTTACTGAAGTCTGAATAAAGATGGTAGTTCAACGCTAATCTCCCTATTTTATCAACAACTTTATTCTCATCTGTTTCTGCTTCCACCCATACTTCTTGACCTGTATGATCTCTCATCTGAATATCAGGAACATACGACAATTGAAGAGATGGAGGTTCTGGTGTAGGATACCTAACTCTGCTAACTTTATCATGGGCATCAAAAATGACATCAAATCCTTTCTCTTCATAATATGCAATCCCTTGATTTACTAAATCTCTATGTTTCTTACTTTCTTTTGCCATACAATACGGTTTGTTTTACTCAATTATTATGTAAAGGATATCTCTCAGCTATGGTTTGAATTTTCCCCATGAATCCTTTAAAAGAACTAATATCTAACTTATTTTGTATCACATAAAAAATTGGCTCTGAATACGGAGAGGAAGTCCTTAGCATGTTATAAGGACTTTTTGAGTGAGTATTCATTTTCAATTTGAGTTCTCTTACTAATTTATCAATTTGCTTACAAAGTTCATTATATTGGCTAATTGACCATTCTGGTGGATAACCAATTGCAGTTCTGAATATGTAGCATGGTTGTTTTTTATCAGTTAAAAAGGCAATACAAAGTTGCCCTTTTATTGCATGATCGGAGTTTCTAAAATAATATGAAATCCCATTAAATTTTCCATCCTTAATATATCTGGATATCACGATATCATTATCTGTAATCATATATTCGGATTTTAAAAATTTCGTTATATTATCCAATGTCTCTTTTATTTCTTTTTCCTTATCTAAATCGAATCTAACACAAGATTCTCCAACTGCAAAAACTAAAAAATCCGCACAATCTGAATCAATACGAGTAGATTTAATTTCCATAATCTTTACACCTTTTTAGTATGAGTATCTCTATAAAAAGTCTGTAATTAAATCTTTTTTGGTCTCTTTTGTGTTGCATCCTCATATAATTGGACTATGCTTTTTTACATTAAAGAAAATGTTATTAAAAAGAATTTACAATCTCCTCGTAACATGCTCTGCATAAATGGAACTTTTCCACTATAGTCTGATAAGCACCCTACCGCTCTGCTTGATTGGTGAATAATCATAGAAAAATCATTGTTTTGGTTCTGGCAATGGGAGAAAAAAATTATTCTGAAATTCGCTTCTTATTTCTGCAAATTTATTTCCCGATTGATTCAAAGCAGAATAAAAATCCTCATTTGCTTTTTTTATCATCCCATAATTAAATGAATTTTTAGAGATATTTTCAGTATCAATCATCTCTATAAATATTCTATATTGACGGTCGTAATCATTAACAAGACTATTAAATTTTCGTGTAATAGAAGAAGTCTTGCTTTTCCTCAACAAGTATGGATTATAGATTAGTTTATTTAATTCATTGTTCAGGTCATGAAATCTTTTTTCAAGAACCTCCCCTTTTTCATTAAAGTAATACACCCAGCAACGCCGCAAATTTTTATTTTGCAAGTCATTCATAATAACTAACCATATACTTGTAGTTCTATTAGTAAGAACCAATCTTTCCAAAGGGAACATTAATGATTTATATTCTTTAATTAAACTGAGATTATGGTCAAGCAACAATCTAATGAACCATATAACCAAGAAAATTCCTATTGCTATTACCCCATAAATATTAAATAATGTAATCACTGCAGCAACCCCACTTAAGAACGCCGGTGCATCTCGATGTATTACAAAATCCCTTAGAAAGGGTTTCACTGACATTTTACCCTGATTTTATTGAAATATATTTTTAGCTCTCCGAACCATAACTTACCCGAAAACTATCTGCCTTTAATTTGTAGTACATTATCGCTCCTATTATCAGCAGCAATATAAAGAATAACCCACCAAGTATTAAAAACATGATGAATGTGTCGCTTCTTGAATACTGTTCCAATACTACAATTACAAGTATTGCATCCATCAAATACATAAACAAAGCACCCTTCAAAAAATGAGGTATTGATTCGTATGTTCCTTCCTTGATTAATACTTCGAAAAGGCTTTTTGTCATTTGGTTTACCTTCTTTCTTCGATAAGTCCATTGGCATCCATACAGGCTATATAATAGTTGTCAAATTATTTAACTGTATTTACAAATTAACCAGAATCAGGCGATTTTTGGGTACTGGTGAATTTTAGGTGGGTTTCATAAAATATAGTATTTTGCCGAGTGCCTTAGAAAAGGCTTATAAAATAGAACACGGATAATACGGATGACACGGATACGCACGGATACGGTATCCGTGAAAATCCGTCCAATCCGTGTCATCCGTGTTCTATTTCCTTTCTCCTCACCGGTTATGTATGATTCTTATATTGTCTAATTGCTTTTGCAAAACACTATAATTCAAAATCTCCCTACTATAATGCAGGTAATCGCTTATGATTTATGTGGAAATTCAGTTTCTCAATTTCTTTAGACACACCCAAGTTTCACCAGAACCAGGTATGGCTTTTCTACTGTTTTAATCTCAGTAAATACAAGAATACCATTTCTCTGCCTTAAAGCAAATTGTACAAAATGTATTCCTCCTATAGTAATAAAAATAAGATAAAATATTCCACCTGCTGGAATATTTCGACAACTATTTAAGCCTTGACATCGTTCATACTACTATGGAAGACCTCGAACTTTTAAACGAAATGGTTTCTCAGAATCCATGGTGGTCAGGTGGTAAGCCCCTGAAAGAAAAAACCACCACTAGGGATATCTGGAGCAAGGTACTGAAAGAAATCGACAGAAAGGAAGTAATCTGTTTCGTAGGTTTGAGAAGAGTCGGAAAAACAGTACTGATGAAACAGGTAATCCAAAATCTTTTAGAGAAAGGAATTGCTCCAGAGAGGATTCTCTACTTCTCTTTCGATGCCATGAAAAAAGAGGAGGCTATAATCAGGCGCATAGTAACCCTCTACAGCAGGAACATAATCCAGGAAGTTACGAGCGAGCTGTCACTTCCGGTATACATATTCCTGGACGAAGTACAGAAAATCAAAGAGTGGGGTGAGGAAGTGAAGTCCATCTATGATAAAGACTGGAATATTAAGTTCCTTGTTTCAGGTTCTTCGAGCATGAACATACTGAAAGGAAGCGGTGAGAGTCTTCTTGGAAGGATTAAAATCCATAAGATATACCCGTTCTCTTTCAGGGAGTTCCTGAGATATAACGGAATGGAAATCGAACGAGTACTGATTGAATACATCAAGCCCCCTTTGCAAACTGAAAAGTTAATGCTTTTTTTTGATAGATATATGAAAACGGGCGGCTTCCCTGAAATATATTCACTGGAAGAAAACCAGATAAAAAATACCTTGAAAACATGGGTTGACCTGGCATTTTACAGGGATATAGTGAACATATTCGAAGTCAAACGATCCGATGTCCTTGAAGGTCTGTTCTATTCGTTCATAAAAGAGTCCGGAAATACCGTAAATTATGCAAAACTTTCCAACTCCCTGAACACAAAATTTGAAACAATAAAAACATACATTGAATATCTCAATAATTCTTTCCTCATAGAAAAAAGCCCGTTCTATTCAGCCAGCAGAATAAAAGTATCAGAGAAAAACTTTAAAATTTATGTATCTGACCATGCGTTTTTCCATCTTGAAGAGACAGAAGAAGGCTTGATCGCAGAAACGCTTGTATTTAACCACTGCAAGAAGCGTATTTCTGGGGATGTTTTCTACTGGCAGGATAAAAAAAAGAATGAAGTTGATATTGTCCTTAAGCACAATAAAACACTTCTGCCAATAGAAGTGAAATTCAGATCAAAAGTTGATAAAAAAGAGTTAAAGGGCATGCTCTCATTAATGGAGAAATGCAAGAGCAGGAACGGAATAGTGGTTACGAAAAATAGTCTTGAGACCCTGGATTTGAATGGGAACAGGATAACGCTGGTTCCTGCATGGCTGTTTTTACTTGCAGAATAGACGCTTTGTGAACATAATATTATCTAACCCGATAGATACTTCTCTATTCTTTCCATGCCCTCCCTGATATTTTCCAGGCTGTTCGCATAAGAGAAACGAATATAACCTTCCGCCCCGTCGCCAAAATCAATGCCCGGCGTTACAGCCACTCCCGCTTCTTCAAGGATGCGCCTACTGAGTTCAAGAGAATCCGAACCAAACTTAACTGCATTGGCAAGAACATAATACGCTCCCTCAGGCTCACTTTTGACCCCGAAACCTATCTCCTGCAGCCTTTTTAGAATATAATGCCTCCGTTTATCATACGTGGCAATCATCTCCTTCACATGCTCCTGAGTACCGCGAAGCGCCGCCACACCTGCATGCTGGACAAAGCTATTGACGCAGATGAAGAAATTCTGCTGCAGCTTTTGCAGAGGTCTGATGTACTCAGCCGGAGTGATCAGGTATCCCAGCCTCCACCCGGTCATGGCGTACAGCTTGGAAAAGCCGTTCAGGACGAAGGCGTTGTCTGTATATTCCAGAATGGAGTGGTCTTTTCCTTTGTAAATAAGACCCTGGTATATCTCATCAGAGATAACAGGAACTTTGCCAGCTGCCTCTGCAATCCCCCGCATGGTCTCAGGATACATCACACTGCCGGTAGGATTGCACGGGGAATTTATCAATATGGCTTTTGTTTTATCAGTAATTTTTCGGGCAACCCCTTCTGGCTCCAAACCGAATCCCGCTTCCTCGTGAGTATATTCGAATACAGGCTTTCCGCCAAGGTATTCCACAAAGTTCGGGTAGCAGGCATAATATGGATTCGACATGACAACTTCATCACCCTGCACAAGGAGACACATAAAAAGAAGCAGCAGTGCCGGGCTTGTGCCTGATGTGATGACGACCTGCTGCGGGTTTATATCAAGACCGAATTTCAGGTTATAATACTCTGCAACAGCTTCCCTGAGCTGCGGCAGTCCGAGGCTGTGAGTGTATTTCGTCTCACCTGCCTTCAAAGCGTCCAGAGCGGCTGCGCAGATATGGGGCGCCGTTGGGAAATCGGGCTCACCTATCTCAAGATGGATTATGTTTTTACCTGCGCGCTCAAGTTCCTGCGCCCTCTCAAGCACTTCCATGACGTGGAACGGCGGGATATTTGCGGATTTTTGGGAGAACATAAGAGTAATATATCAGGATTGCAGCCTTTAATTTTATTTCTTCGTATTTTTTTCTTCTATTATTCTGTGCGATCCTATGAAGTCCATCTCTTCTTCAAAAGTTTCCAATTTCTCCAAGTATCTCTCTTTTCGCATGAAGCCACCTTTTTCTCTGAGCCATTCTTTCTTCAACACTGCTGAACCGGTTAGAGCCCATCCTGAATGCCATATCCTTCCAGAGCCTTCTGAATTTATAGAAATAAGCTGAAAGCTCGGTTTTATCACCGTAAATGATTACATGATTATGAATTATATCTATCTGTATGTAGAGAGGCAACTGTTCAAAGACCTTAATATCATACTT
>CABMIB010000098.1 GCA_902386135.1 uncultured archaeon | reverse complement strand
TCCAATATCTGACAGCTTAAAGTGTTCAATGTATTGATTCGGTTAAGCACCGCAAAGGGCGCAAAGAACGCAAAGCATAGCAGCAAAAATCTTTGCGCCCTTTGCGTTCTTTGCGGTGAGTTCAATATATGCTGCTACTGACAATGCATACTCAAGCTAAACTTTGAGGTTAATTACTATAGGTTGTAAAATATATAACAAACCGCAGATAAACGCAGATGAACGCAGATTTGCGAGCAGAATATCTACCGTCCACCCGCAGTTAATGCTTGATATTTCTCTTTTCAGGCATAAACAGCCTCCCCCATTACCTGAGGTTTTATCAGAGGCTTCAAAGCATTAGGGGTTACAAGATCGACCTTCGCCCCGAGCTTTTCGCTCAAGTGCTCCTCAAGCTCGATGAACTTAAAGAAGACCACCGGCGCCTCGAATTCAACAAGCCTTTCCACGCATCCAGTTTGCTATTTCGACAGCATCATCCATATCTTTGAATATCGGATGCCTGCGCCAGGCGCCTTTTGTCTCTTTCATTACGTTTTCCCGGTTCTCATTGATTTTTTCGACAGGCTCCCGTAGGCAATGGATAGCACTAACTAATCTCGAAATACCAAAAGAAAAGGGGTTCTTTCAGAACATAATAACAGGTACTGCGATAGGTATAAATACATGTACATAATGATTAACAGTTATAATCTATAGGAGGTCGTAGTGTTAAAGGATTAGGGAGAATTATAGCTATCCGCCGGCGAGCAGTTTTAAAGTGCTCATCGAATCAAAGGTAGTTATTGAAAAAAACGCTACAAATATAAAAATTATTCGTAATTAAATATCAGGAGGTGAAAAAAATGGTAGGATTAGAAAGCTCGATGGACAATGCAGAAAAAGCACAGAAAGTCAAAGTTGGAAAAGAAGATGCCGCAGAAAAACAGAGACAAAAAGACTTCTATGCAAAATTGAGAGCACGAGAGGCAGAACAGCCAAAAGGCGCACAATATAAATGACCTTGGGAATTATTTAAACAAGCGACCAATTGCACAGGTAATTGGTCCGGTGCTCCTGTTCCAGAGAAGTAAGGGCAAACAGGCAGATTTGCCCTGCCTTTTTTTTAGGCTTATGGATCGATAAACGCAGATTTGCGAGAGGAGTATCTGGGTGTTCGCCCGCGGTTAACATCACTCTTTATGAACTTAAAGAAGCCCACCGGCGCCTCGAATTCAACGAGCCTTTCCACGCATCCGATTTACTATTTCGACAGCATCATCCATGTCTTTGAATATCGGATGCTTGCGCCAAGCGCCTTTTGTCTCTTTCATTACGTTTTCCCAGTTCTCATCTATTTTTTCGATAAGGATTTTTCCATGCTCATATGAGATTTCTAAATTATCTCCCGCCGAAATTTTAGCTTTTTTACGGATTTCTTTTGGAATTGTGATTTGATGCCTTCGTGTGACTTTTGTTTTCATTTGTTCGTCATAATCCTATTGGATGGATAGGAAGATAAACTTGATTTGAATTTAAAGTAAGGTTAGTATCCGTCTACCCGTTGAAGAGGGGCGACTTTATTAATATGCATTAATCTAAGTAATATTACACGTAACTCTAAAATTGATCGGAATAAAAGTATAAAGAAACATAATAGGAGGAAATATGACTGAATATGTTATAGATATTAGAAATTTAGTCAAAGATATAGGCTCAGAAATTATAATTTCTGATGAACAGATTGATGAAACTGGAAAAACTGTAACAGAGCCTGTACTGGTATTTGCTTCAGGAGGAGAAAGGATAGGTTATATTCCTATAGTAGATTTACAGAAATGGATCATTCATCATATCTACGCACCAGAAATCAAAGTGTTGCAGAAACCTCGCCAATTTCCTGCAACATATTAAGAGCCTTGCATGAAAAAGTCTGCTACCAATACTTTTTCATGCCGCATCGATGAACTTTGTTCATAGCAATCTACCCGAAAAATATTGTGACTATGCCGACTAAGAGTCTATCCACCCAACGCCGACGCCCAGGAAAAAAGCAACATAAATTGAACTAGTGTTGTGCCCTATGGACGTTTAGAATAAATAGGGAATTAGGGTTTTTACTCTTTTTTTATAACTAAGATAGTTTTCTTTGAAGCGTTTAATCATTAGAGCTTCTTCCTGTCTAAGCTTTATCCAGAAACCCACGAAGCACACTGCAAAGCCGATGAATCCACCGAGCCTTCCGATTGCCAGTGCTGTGCCAAGAAACATTAGGAGAAAGCCTGTATAGATTGGATGGCGAACAAACTTGTAGGGACCATCCTGAACAAGATCGTGATCTTTTTTAATTACTGGAAGTGAACTCCAATTCCCGGCAAGAGTTCTCCTGGCCCAGATGCATGTTATGAGACCTGGCACACAAAGAGCAATACTAACAATAGTGATCACCAATGAATTTGGTATAAGCATAATAGACAGTGGGTAAAGCTGAGCAGATTGAATCAAAAAATTAAATGCAATAATCATAAAGAGGAGCTGCACAATCCTACTTGCAAAACTCGTTTTTTCAGCTACAGGCTTTTGTGAAAAAGAGCCAATCAGCCAATATAGAGCAAAGATTGCCCAACATAATACTATTATTGTAGTAATGACTGTCATTTTCTTTAAAGCATATTTTTTATGGTAAATCAAATTATCTATAATAGATTTTTGCAGGCATCATGTTTATATTTTATTTCGACCTTCGCCCCGAGCTTCTCGCTCAAGTGCTCCTCAAGCTCGATGAACTTGAAGAACCCCACCGGCGCCTCGAATTCAACGAACAGGTCAATGTCGCTTTTCTCGGTCTGCTCTTCTCTTGCGTAGGAGCCGAAGATGCCGATCGATTTTACTTTGAAGTTTTGTTTGAGGGAGGGAGTTGTTGTTTGAGGAGGGAGAGGATTTGGTCTTTAGCTTTCAGAAATGCTACCCCATATACTACCATATTATCTGTTCTCAACCCTCCGTTATCTTTTCTATTTGGGATTCAAACATTGGAAGGTCGTTTGTTATGGTCTCCCAGACTATTTGATTGCTGACACCGAAATATTCATGAATGAGCTTATCCCGCATGCCCGCTATTACTTTCCAGTTGATCCCAGGATACATCTCTTTAATCTCATCAGGAATATTCTTGGTTGCTTCGCCTATAATCTCCAAGTTTCTCACAACAGCATCCCTTGTCTTTTTGTCCTTTATAAACTCTCCATAATCCATATTTTGTGTATACTCTTTGATACTCTGTATAGCTTCAAGTATATCCACAAAAAAGAGCTTGATATTTCTCTTTTTAGGCATAAACAGCCTCCTCCATTATCTGAGGTTTTATCAGAGGCTTCAGGGCATCGGGGGTTACAAGATCGACTTTTACCCCGAGCTTTTCGCTCAAGTAATCCTCAAGCTCGATGAACTTAAAGAAACCAACGGGTACCTCGAATTCAACGAGCAGGTCAATGTCACTTTTCTCGGTCTGCTCTTCTCTTGCGTAAGAGCCGAATATACCGATGGATTTTACTTTGAAGTTTTGTTTGAGGTAGGGAAGTTGTTGTTTAAGGAGGGTCAGGATTTGGCCTTTGTGTCTCATAGCTCTCAATATCTGCATTTTTAACTTATTAAGATTTATAGTCTCCCATATAAAATCCGATAATAATATATAAACTACCGAGTGCACAGAGGATACAGAGCAGAAACCATAATTCTCTGTTCTCTGTTTTCTCTATGGTTGATTATCTTGTTTTGGCTCATCATAATAAAGCTGACAGAATTTTTTATATTACTTATATTAAGTTTTGCAGATGACTATAGTATCCAGCTACCTGTTGGAGAAGATAAGAATCTCACCGCAAAGGACGCAAAGTTCGCAAAGATTATTTCCTCTACGGTTTGCGTTCTTGGCGCGCTTTGCGGTGTTTTGTGTTAAATCGGTTCAGCTAATCCCCCAAGAGGTTAGCAGACTTTAAGAGTAAATCGTCAAAGAAGCTTTTTTTTGCGAACTGATTTTAAGGATAGGTACTTTTATATTATGGTAAAACATATTAATACCTATTAATAAATTTAGAAAAATGTTGAAAAAAAGATGAACTTAGGGTGAATATAATTATGTCATTGGAGGAAACATTACAAGATACTAAACCTTCTGTAGAAGAATTGCTAAGCCCTAAGAACTGGCCAGATCCCAAATTTTACGCCGAGAAAAAAGGAACAGACAAGATGCGGAACTATGAGACCAGTTTTTCTCATGAGCTTCATACTCGATACGTGGAACTCGAAAGCGATTTTAGAACAACGGTGGGCAATTATCCAGAGGTTGATCCGGTGTCGGCAATGCGTGTATTCGAATTCTTGCAATCGGCTAGAAATACATTAGAGCGCGAAAATTCGGACTTGCTCATGGTTTACAGCACTTTAGAAATGGCTGAGAGATACATGGTTTGGGTCTATCCAGATGATTTTATAAAACTTAAAATTGTTACTACACAATCATATCTTGAATCCTTACAACCAGCGGGTTGGGAATGGTACAGAGATCAACTAAAGTCGTTCTATCAGTCAGATTTGTCTGAGCAGGATTCTCTTCAACTCCGTGGAGTACTCGATGAAGCGATTGGTGCTTATAACAAAAAAATGCTTCAAGAGCAAATAAGTAGTGGTTTGCAGATTGAAAGACTAAAGGCATTGCGCAATTGGGGGATGGCCTTATTGGCAGTGTTACTGGTAGGATCTCCTCTTGCTACTAACATAGCGGCATTGAAAGATTGGCTCCCCCAACTCATTACCACTCAGTTACCTGTGATGGCTGCCTGGATTAACACTTTGGAAATAGCCATATTCGGCGCAGCGGGCGGTTTTCTTAGTGGACTCCTTCAGGCGCGAAGTTCAAAGGTTACGCTCCCAGAGTACCAAGAAAATATGCTCAAATTGCAGCTCAAACCATTAGTAGGAGCCATCGTGTCACTGATTCTATATGTATTCTTATCGTGGCAGATACTGCCTGGGATTACTATTCAAAATACAGGTTCATATTTTGTTATTGCATTCTTGGCGGGCTTTTCTGAGCGATATTTCCTACGGTTGCTAGAATTAAAGACTGATAACGAAGGCCCCAGCGAAACACCGAAAGCAGCTAGCCAAGCTAAGGGAGAAAACGCAAAATAAATTCTTCGAAGCTGGAAATTGGCACATATCCTTAGAAAGATATAAATCCAATTATTAAGTATTTATTCTACAATTGGGTCAAAGAAAAATGTGATTTATTGATGATAAAAAATAGGAAGAAGATTCCACATGAGATAGAAGCAGAAATACTCTTTATCAACGACAGGACATGCTGTATTTGTAGGGATTCAACGAAGGGGGCACAAATTCACCATATAGATGAGAATCCAGATAATAACGATCCAGGTAATCTATCAGTAGTTTGTACTGAACACCATGATGAAATCCACAAGTCGGGAGGAATTACAAAGGAGATCTCACCCACTCTTTTAAAGAAATATAAAAGTAATTGGGAATTAACTGTAAGAAAACTGCGTACCCAGCAACATGTCCCTATAAAATCTTCGCTGGGTATTGAAAAAATACTTTTCAAATTTGAAATTAGAAAAACTGCTTATGAAATAGTCGCCTTAAAAGGTAATGATATAGATGGCATCAATCAACGTCTTGAGTTTCTGTATACCCTTCATTTGCTTGAAGGCTATACAGAGCACATCTTGAGTGACCTTCACCAGGTCGTTGTTATGCTTGCTTTGAGCGATACAAACAAAACTCGTCTTATTGCTAACAAAATATATGAATTCGTCTGGCACTTAGTGGGACCGGAAAATGTCCAAATTACTAAGAAAGACATTGATAATTTGGAAATCGCGATAGAAATAATTGGTACTATAGGTGATTTTTCAGCGGAATTCAATAAAAGCTTAAAGGTTATAAAGAGCGTTTCTAAGGCATTTGAAAATATTTGGGATATATTAATTTGGTACAACTTAGAATCTCATGCCTTAACAATATTAGATCAACTCGATAAAATTTCAAAAGCTTGTAAGACTGCGTATGAAAATGAAGAACCTTGGGTTTCAGGTATGGGTGAGATATCCAAATTGCGCAAAAAACTAAAAAAGATAACGCTTGAAGAACAACCCGAATGGAAGAAAGTATTAGCTATACTAAACAAGTAATATGATAAGCACAGCAGCAAACAACGCTAAACTGCCCGCCGTAATTGATGTCAGAATATTTTTCAGAAATATAAAAATAGAATCCCTCCGAAGCGTCTTAAATCCTCTTTATATCACAAACCCCGTCTCACTTTTCGGCTTCGCCCTTATCAAAATAAAGTTCCTCATCTTCGAGGGCAGCACCCGCGCCACCTCTTTCATGGTCACGCCTTCCACGAACTTGATGTTCTCTATCTGCTCGTGGTATTCATCATAAGGCAGCTTGACCCTCGCGCCATTCATCTGCAGGGTGACCGGCAGTGGGTGGAGGCTGTCGATGATCTCCTGCACCTGGTCTTCTATCTCTTTCTTGATACGCGGCGGCGCAATGGCAGGCGGGTCTTTTGCAAGCTCCTTTCGCACGTTGTCCAGCACGTTGCCTATCACATCCGCGAGCTTATCAAGCGTCCGAAGCTCCTCTGAATGGCGCATGTGGTGCAGTATCCTTCCGAAGCTCCCTACATAGGCTGTGGCATTGGGGACGTCCTCGACCTTCAGTTCAGGCGCGCCGGTCACGATTATCGGGACTTCTATGCCTTCATAAAGCCGCTTTGATTTTTCGATGATGCAGTGCTCGTAATTTCCCAGGATGAACACGGCAAGGTCATGCTCGTTGATGAGGTCGCGCTCGTAAGCACTAAGCTGGCATATCCTCTTTCCAACACCGCGCGCCAGTCCTACCATATTGGTCTTTGCGCCCTTCTTTCGGAGGAACTCGGCCACATCGCAGTCAAGGTGGGGCAGGTGGTGATACGCAAGCGTGGGCGCGACTGTCGCTATCTCGGTTCCCGTAAGGGGCGCGCGCATGATAGTGCCGAGGAGGTCTTTTGCTTTAGCCTCCACGATAGCCATGTCGTTTATCGGGACGAGCATCAGCAGCACAACGCCTGTCTGCATCACGTTCTTCTGGAGAATATACCCGCCGAGGTCTTCCACAAGCTCAACTATCTGGTTGTGTTTATACACGCCGCCCTCGTACATCACAGGCTCAAGCATCTTTTTCACTCCTCATTGATTCCAACATCTCCTTTGCTCTCGCTATCCACTCAGGTTTAAGCGTATCCTCCGAAGCCACAAAGAGAACATGCGACGTTGATAATTCATGTTTTCTTACCCTGAAGCCCTCAGGTATTATTCGAAGCGCTATCGCATCTATCAGCCTGTCAAGCACTTCCTGCTGCGGCTCTTCGATCACAAGCTCCCGGACTGTATCCACTTCCTTTACCGGGTCGACTTTCACGATGATTATTTTCTTGTCGGGCTGCTCTATACTCTCCTTCCCGTATTTTTCCCAGAGCTTATTGAGAAGTTTTACAGTGAACGCTTCCCGCTGCAGCTCTATTTTCACCTCATCCTTTCCAAGAGAACCCATCTCTACCTTTGCGAAATCCTTGAGCCGTATGGCCGGAGTCCCCAGCCGGAGAAGCGCCGTAAATATAAAAACAGGCTCAACAGGGTCAACAAAAACCTTCAATCTCCCTATCACGCGGTTCAGGGAGAGGTCTGCCAGTACATCCTGTATCAGGATTTTGGTAGTCTTTGCCCCAACCGCATCGGGCGATTCAACGGTGAATGTCTCAAGTTGTTCCATCTGATCCTCTTAAACTTCTATCTGGAGATAAATCCCGATACCAGCAAAGCCGCCCCTACTGCTCCTATATACTGCGCGTTGTCCGGAACAATAACTTTTACTTTAAGCAGGTTTTCAACCGCCTTTGGCAGTCCTTCAATGAGAGATGTCCCGCCGCACATTATCACAGGTTCTTTTACATCGATCTCCTGCAGTTGCTGCGCGAATAACTGCTCTGCGACGCTGTGGCAGGCTGCCGCAGCCACGTCCTCAGGTTTGCTTCCCGTAGCCAGCGAATTTACCAGGGACTGGATGCCGAAAACGATGCAGTAGCTGTTCATAGCTACGTT
>CABMIB010000097.1 GCA_902386135.1 uncultured archaeon | reverse complement strand
CAAAGGAAATTCAACCAAAAGAAGAAGTTCAACCAAAGGAAATTCAACCAAAAGAAGAAGTTCAACCAAAGGAAATTCAACCAAAAGAAGAAGTTCAACCAAAGGAAATTCAACCAAAAGAAGAAATTCAACCAAAGGAAATTACTATAAAAGAAAAATCCAAGACTCCAACAAAGATTACAGAAGAATTTAAAGAAGATTATGAAGAAATCATGGATATTTATAATGCCCATAAAGAATCTAACAAGCCCAAAACACTTCTTAGAAGAGCTTTGAGTAATCTAGAAAGCATTGATCCAAAACATCAAAATCTGAAAGATCCTGAGATAATCAAGCTTTTAAACAGCATTGCAGAAATAATTACCAAATTATTAGAGACTAAATAGATGTCTCAACTAAAAATAATTTCACAGAAAATAATTTTAGATATTACCACAAATCCAATTCTGTCTCAAGGTGTACATAGGGTATATTTTAGTTCTGTTTTGAACTTTGATTATGATACTGAAAAACAAGAGTATTCTATTGATTACGATTACTCTACCGCTCCTCAAATTATTTTAGATGTAATTTCATACCTAAATTCCAAGGATATAAATATCACATTAAATGCTGAAATCAAAGAGATTATTAAATGGTTATCAGATGAAGAAAAAAAATTCAAAAATGCCGTAGAAAAAGGCAAGCAAATCCATGAAAATCCTCCAGAAAAACTAGATGTCCCTAATTTTATACGAATGTTAAAACCTTATCAATTAGAATCTGTTGAACATATAGTTGATGTGGAAAACGCCGCAAATTTTTCGGTCCCAGGGAGTGGTAAAACTACTATTGTATATGCAGCATATTCAATTCTAAAATCTAAAGGCTTAATCGATAAATTATTCGTAATAGGTCCAAGAAGTTCCTTCATGCCCTGGGAAGAAGAATATTTTGGCTGTTTTGGTGAGACACCAGAAGTCCTTAGAATTACAGGGCCAAAATCAGAAAGAAATCGAAAATACCGCATTGCAGATGACTATGAATTATTTCTAGCTACATATCACATGGTTTACAACGATTTAAATGAAATTATTGGTTTATTAAAAAAATACAAGGTAATGGTGGTTCTTGACGAATCTCATAATATAAAAAGATTTGAGGGGGGGCATTGGGCAGATGAAATAATCAAGTTGGCTCCATTTGCAAAAAGGAGAGTGGTCCTAACTGGAACTCCGATGCCACATGGTATTTTGGATATATGGACACAAATGACCTTTTTATGGCCTCAAAAAAATTTACTTTTAGAGCGAGAACAATTTAAATCATACATTGAAAGTGATAAGAATCTTTTAGAGATAAGAGAAAAACTCTCGCCGCTCTATTGTAGGATAAAAAAACGTGATTTAGATTTGCCTATCCCAGAATTCATTCGAATCAAGATTCCTTTAAGCCCTATTCAAAAAACGATATATGATGCTATTGCTGTCAAAATTTTGCATGAATTAGTAAAAATACCTGAAGATAGAATGGGCCTTCGTCAATGGAGACGTGCGACACTAATTCGTCTTTTACAAGCAGCATCAAATCCAACCTTATTAGCTAAATATTCATCTGAATTTGATATCCCTCCGATGGACCCCTCTGGTCTGCAAATTAGTCAGATAATCGAAAGGTATCCTAAATATGAAATTCCAGCCAAATTTGAATTAACAGAAAAACTTGTTAGGGAGCTAATATCAAATAAACAAAAAGTAATAATTTGGACTTCTTTTATTCATAATATCGAAATGTTAAGTAAAAAATTGGAGGATTTCTCTCCTATTTGCATATTCGGAGATGTGCCGCGTGATGAGGATGAAAATGCAGAGTACAATCGGGAACAGCTTATAGAGGATTTCAAGACAAATTCATTAAAAAATCTTTTGATTGCAAATCCGGGAGCAACTGCAGAATCGATATCATTGCAGCGAACGTGCCATAATGCAATATACTTCGATAGGACATTTAATGGAGCCCAGTATCTCCAATCGCTAGATCGAATTCACCGTATCGGGTTGAAGCCCGATGAAAAAATCACCTATACTATACTAATCTCTGAGAATACGATAGAAGAGGTCGTTAATTCCAGACTTGAGGAAAAATTAAATCAAATGTTGAATTTTTTGAACGATGATTTAAGCGTCTCAAATATTGAATTTTCAATTAAAGAGGTTAGCGATGGAGAAAAAGAAGAGGTTGCTGATTTTAACGCGGTGATTGATGCATTAAAGAAACATCTCGGTCCTAAGTATGATGCAGAATATAAATGAAATCAACAGGTTATTGCTTGCAATTTCAGAACTTTCAGGATACAAAAACAATGCGGTTCCTGAATCTGCAGTTATTCGCCAATGCAGAAACATAGTTTTAATGGGATCTTTACCTGACCACAAGGATACTATTGATTTCTGTATCGAATTAAAAATCATCAGACGCGAAAAAAATAGAATGAGAGTTGAATTTTTAGGGCGAAAACTCCTCGATGCAAATCCAAGTAAAAATTACGAATTTACAGAAAATCAAAAAAATCTTGTTGCAAAAGAATTTATTCTCCATAAGGAATTTCTTAAAGATATTTCTAAGATAATTATCTCTTTCAATGCAAATGAAGAACTTGGTACATTTGTATGGTCTCATAGTGATGGAATCCCAATCGAGGGAAATAGGGATATTCTAAATTTGATGATACAACTCGGAATTTTAGAAAAAGATGGCTTCCTACTTTTAGTAAACCAAAAATATGTTTCGGTGATAGCGAATTTAAGAGGGCTTGAAATACTATCCCTCAAAAAATTACGTGAAATATTAGATAAAAAAATAGAAGTTGGAAACATTGCAGAAGATTTAATGGTTGTGTATGAACGCAAACGTTTAGAATCAATTGGAGCTATAGAAGAATCAAAATTGGTAAAAAAAATTAGTAACTTAGATGTTTCGGCTGGATATGATATACTGTCTTTCGATGCCAAATCGCCTGATTTGAAATATGATAGGTTAATAGAAGCAAAGGGATCAAGCAATAATTTAATCAGTTTTGATTGGTCTAATAATGAGATGAAAGTAGCGAAAAATCTGGGCTCAAAATATTGGATTTATTTTTTGGGTGGAATAAACGACAAAAAAAAGTCATCTGAGGAGGAACCATTTCTAATTCAAGACCCTTTTAATACTATATTTGGAAACCCTAATTTCGATTTAGAATATTCGGGACTAAAAGTAAAATTGAAGAAAACTTTGGAAATGATTAAAAAATAATTGAAATATGTCACAATACCTAGTTTTGCAAACAAATTTGAAAAATCCGCGTTCATCTGCGTTCATCTGCGGTTCGTTTTTTTCTGGGGATAACGCTTATCAATGACCCCCGAAATCCTCTCCCTCGCCAAATACCTCGCCTCCTCCCGCGCCGAGTTCGCGCTCTCTGAGATGGACCTGTACCT
This sequence comes from uncultured archaeon, assembly GCA_902386135.1. Taxonomy (GTDB): domain Archaea; phylum Halobacteriota; class Methanosarcinia; order Methanosarcinales; family Methanoperedenaceae; genus Methanoperedens. The sequence continues at coordinate 4,206 of CABMIB010000097.1, read as the reverse complement.
CAGCAGGAAATACGAAGAAAAAGAACTCTACGAGATTCTAAAACCCCATTTTTACGACCTCGACCTCGTCTGCGATGCGCACTTTAAATGCACAAAACTCGTTAAACAGCCGCTCCCTGCGGACGAATCGGTTATCAGGGAACTTGAGGGGCTGTTTAAAACACCGCGCCTGCCCGCGCGCATCGAGAAATTGGTTGAATCGTACATCGAGCGCTCATGCGGGAAGGACTGGCACACGGGCGAGACTGCGCGGGTGATTCGTGAAAATATCGTGAAGCAGAAGGAAGAATACTGGAGGGGTAAATCACAGTATCCTGAAATAAGGATAATATCTTATCTGCTGTACCATTTCCCGGTTTACTTCTGCCAGTTCCAGTATCTTCTTCTCGACTTGTTCAAGAACGGATTGCTCACAACAAAAATGAGTATCCTCGATGTCGGTTCGGGTCCCGGCACAATAACACTGAGCACTATTGATTTTCTGGAAAAATTGCTTGGCATCTATTCAAAGAAAAACATCGATGTGAAATTGAACATCAAAATCAATGCGATCGAGCAGACGCAGGAGAACATAGATTGCTATAACGAGCTTACATCCTCTTACCTCTCAAACGAGACCGGTAACGTCAGCATCAACATAACCAAACCGGTTCATGCGTCAGCCGGGGCTGCAAAACCTCCAGAGGATGCCGACCTTATAGTATTCTCAAATGTACTTGCTGAGATGAGCATCCCGCCGGTTGAGCGCGCTGATGTTGTTGAGAGGATCGCTTCGGGAAGCAAAAATCCCACGATTATCATCATCGAGCCCGCAGACCTTGTTAATTCAACTGCTCTCCGCGTCACCCAGCATGCCATTGTCAAAAAGGGGTTCAATATATTCAGCCCCTGCACTCTCATCTGGGGGATCGGATGCAGCGGCGGGAACTGCTGGAGCTTCGAAGAGCCGGGGAACATCCAGGTGCCGGGTTTCATGAAAAAGATAGCAAGAACCGAGGAGTCTTACAGGTATATAAATACGGATATGAAGTTCACATCCGTAATCCTGAGAAAGGACAGCCTGGTAAAACATGCGTACAGGGCGAAAGGAAAGTTCGTGCGGCTTTCGAACCTGAAGAAGCATATCGGAAAACGGGTCAACATCGTAGCATCCGTGATGTCCGGCAACCTGGGCGATGAAAAGACTTTTGTATTCAAGGTATGCGATGCCACCACATCTGTCCCGTGCTATGCAGTACTTCCTTTGTACCACATGAACGATGCCAATAGATCGCTTCTTGAGGTTGGATACGGCGATATTGTTGAGATCTTCGGTACCCTGATCAGGGAGAATAAGGCTTTTTCCTCGTACAATCTCCTGATTACACGGAGTACTGTCGCCAGGCCTGCAAACTGATTTTGCATGTCCTTTACTCTACATAATCCTGTCTTTAATGTTCTCAAAATTACATCCAGTTTATGTAGATTGACAGAAACGTTTATATGATTGACATAACATAAAAAATAATGGGGGTAAAGGGGCGGAGTTTAAGTTTCCTATCCTATCCATTAAATCTACTTTTTTTTGCTCCTTTATCCTTCTATCCTTCTGTTAATTAGTTCCTGCGATGTGTTAGCTTTATATAAGCAAAGGGAAAAGTACTACTGAGGTGTTGTTATTAACCCTGACCGTTATAAGTACATGTCTATAAGGCAGTTGCAGGATATTACGGATGAACTGAGGGAAGAAGCTAAACGCGACCAGGCACGAGATGCAGAGTACCATATGGCTTATAAAGCGCTACAGGACAAGATACGGGAGAGGGATAAGAGAAGACCAAAATGTATTCCCACACGCTTTGAGCATTCTCTTGATTTGATGGAGGAGTTTTAGCAGAGCCAACCAGATAACTGCCGGTTGATATGGATGTTTTAATAATCTTCGTCCTCTATTTCCTCATTTTTGCAGCAATCCACAGTCTTCTTGCCACGGATCATATTAAGAGCAAAGCCGAACGGCTTCTTAAAGAAAAATTCCGGTTCTACAGGTTGCTATATACGGTTGTTAGTTTCCCCACGTTTGCACCCGCTTTCCTTGTGTGGCTGAAATATACGGCTTTGACTCCCCTTGTCTATAGAATCCCGGATTGGTTGTATCCTGTATTCCTGCTTGTGCGTCTTCTCGGTATAGGATTATTTGTGTACGCCGTGTTCCAGACAGATATCCTTGATTTCATCGGGCTAAAAAAGACGCGCAGGGAGACGGAAAGTGAACTGATAACAGGAGGCGCTTATGGTATCGTCCGCCACCCGATGTACACCGGCGGCATAGCTGCGTTGTTCACTAAAATGGAGATGAGCCAGCTTGATCTAACGGCAGCATCGCTTGTTTCTATTTACCTCGTGATCGGAGCATTCATAGAGGAGAAGCGGCTGGTCTTGACTTTCGGTGATGAGTACAGGAGATACCGACAGCGGGTGTCAATGTTCGTACCGATAAAGTGGATTATGGGGTTGAAATTACACCCCTGAACTATCCAGAACTATCCACCTGATTACTCTGGAACCTGACGCCTCATTGAGGCGCCTTCTCAAGTACAGTCTTTAGCCTCACTCTTTCGCGCCCCTTATAAACTTCCATGACAACACTGTCGCCCGCTTTATGTTTATTGAGCACTTTGATGAGGTCTCTTACGTTGTTGATGTCGATATCATCTATGCGCACCAGAATGTCTCCTGCCTCGATACCCGACCTCGCTGCCTGACTGCCGGGCACAACATTGGTTATTGCCACGCCTTTATCAACAGGCAGGTTATAGTACGCCACCAGCTTGGGATTGACATCCACAGCATTGATGGCTATCCACGGTCTTACGACCTCGCCGTGCTCGATCAATTGCTTTGCTATCCACATCGCAGGCTGTATCGGGATCGCGAACCCGATGCCCTGGGCAAATGGTATGATTGCGCTATTTATTCCTACAATCACGCCTTTGCTGTTTATCAGTGGACCTCCGCTGTTCCCCGGATTGATCGCAGCATCTGTCTGGATCAATCCTTCCATGAATGTTACCTCGGTCTGGATAGAACGGTTCAGTGCGCTGATGACACCTGCAGTAACAGTCGGACCGCCAACAAGACCTAACGGGCTGCCTATCGCAATTGCCATCTGACCGATCTTCAGGCTATTCTCCTTTGCCATCTCAGGGACGGGCAGGTCACTGGCATTTATCTGTACCACTGCCAGGTCCATTATTGTATCAAGTCCCCTGACCGCGCCCTCGAATGACCTGCCGTCTTCCAGTGTCACTGTGATCTTGCGAGAGCCCATTATCACATGGGCATTGGTCAGTATGCCGCCATCACTATCGATCACGAAGCCTGAGCCCACACCCGGAACCGGATGGACGCGCAGGTACGCGTCCTGTATAAGCTTTACTTCGCTTATGTTCACTACACTTGGTATTACTCTCTCTACTGCTGAAGTTATTACTTCATCAAAATCACTCATATTGGTTGCCCCCATAACTATGATTGCTTCTAATGATATTTGAAACTATTTGTCTATCTTTTCCCTGATAATTAAAAGATGACTTTGTATGAGGAAGAGGGCTTCAACTTAAGATTCCTTTTGACTTTTTCATCCAGTTCCTAAATCCTGCAAATGACCCTAACCACCGTTCCATACTATCTCTGCTGTATTTCCCGATATAGCCATTCCAGAATCTTCTTATTCTCCATTCAATATCGCCGAATAATCGCTCAATAGCGCTTCTAGGTCCGAAAGATACGACCGTACATCTCTGAAAACCTGCTTGACGAAGAGCCCACGGATACCATTTACCGCCATCTATGAATATCCTCGGCAATCTCCCTTTACAGGCACACTTCACTTTCTTGAGAAATGCCTTTGCTTCCAAACCACTTCTTCCAAATGATACTCACACAGCTATAACATTCTCATCATCAAGATCAACAGCACCCCAAACAAAAATAGTGGTTCCATTTATCGATATTTCTTCTCATCGACTGCTATCCACTTTCTAACTTTTTTCTTTGTTAATGCCTTGAATAGTTCTTCTCCTTTTTGATACCATTCCCGGACCGCCTCATAGCTTGCACCTGCAAACATTCCGGTTTTCTCATAACTCAAGCCTGCATGATAAAGAAGCATCCCTAATGCTCTCTGCTTGTTGCTTTTTCTCTTACGGGAAAAGATTTTTCTAT
>CABMIB010000096.1 GCA_902386135.1 uncultured archaeon | reverse complement strand
TTAAATACTAGTAAGGCCATTATAAACATTGTAGTAGGATTAGGTATCTAACGCCTTTAGTACCCTCAGTCTCCTTCGACCCATCGTTTTAATTAGATACCTAATCACTACTCCTCTTTTTGAAAAACAACGCTTCACTGCTTGGTTTTTTCCAGAACTCTTATATTTGTTATTCTGGTAAAAGGGTAGTTTCCTGTGTCATCTTTTTCAGCAGATTTGACCATGTCCCAGACCGTAAGAAGAGCTACGCTGACCCCATGTAGCGCTTCCATCTCAACACCGGTTTTTCCTGTTGACTTGACTTCAACAACTGCTTTGATGGTATCAATGCCCATATCAAACGTGACATTGATACTCGTAATAGGTATAGTATGACACATGGGAATTGCAAAAGACGTACGTTTGATTGCCATGATTGCTGCGATGCGCGCAGTTTCGAGCACCTCCCCCTTCTCAACCTGCCTGTTCTTTATAGCTTCAATGGTTTCCGGTTTTAACTGTACCTCTCCGGTAGCAACGGCTCGCCTCGCCCCTTCCGGCTTATCGCTGATATCGACCATCCTTGCCCTGCCATCCTGGATATGTGAAAACGTGCTCAATCTATCCTGACCTTTTTCCTCTTTTCAAAATCAGAAAGCAGCTCGTTCAGTTTTCCTGACAGCTCTCTTGCTTCATCCCGTTTCAACCTGATAACCGCCTCGTCTTCATCGTGTTTGATTACCAGTCTTATCCTGTTACGTTCTATATCAACCAGTATATCTCTCATACATCACCCTTGGTATATTATCAATAACATCTGTAGCCAGAAGACCATATCCGAATTCCGCGAACGCCATATCGCCGGCTGCCCCATTGATGAATGCCGCTGCACAGGCGGCTTCAAAGGCGTTCTGCCTGGCAGATAGGGCGCCGGTCAAGCCTGCAAGCACATCCCCTGTCCCGCCCACGGTCATACCGGCATTGCCGGTTCTATTGGCACGCACTTCGGCGCCGTCTGAAATGATATCAATAACGCCTTTTAACAATACTGTGACACCGTTACTCCGGGCGAAATTTTTGATAAAATCAACTTTTTCTTGACCATCCGCTGGCAAGTCAGTGCCTGATAAGCGTCTCATTTCGCCTGCATGCGGGGTAACAACAACATTTTTACTACCTGAAGGGAACATGCCGGGAATCAGTGCGTCGGCATCAATAACCGCTTTACTGCACAGCGGAATTATTTTCCTGACGGCCGCAAGCGTCCCGTCAGCTGTTCCAAGACCCATGCCCATGACAACAACATCGTGTTTTTTAATTAGCTCGGAAATAACCGGGATATCTTCTTCTACCAGCCTGTCGCCTGATAGTGGACGGACAATAAGGTTCGGTGAGAACGAAGCGATAATATCGGATACATTTTTTGGCGCAGCCACAGTGGCGATATCCGCACCCCCTCTCAAAGCACCCAGTGCAGCAAGCGCAGGCGCACCTGAAAAGGCCCCGCCGCCGATGACAAGGACCCTTCCTGCATCGCCTTTGTGGCTGGATGAGGGTCTGACCGAGAATGGCTTCATATCCCCCGGTCCTACAAAGAATTCTGCCTCGCGTGGAATACCGATGTCGATGACCCGGATCTCACCTGCATATTTAGCAGCATCTTTTGTGAGTAAACCGATTTTCATTTTGTGGAAGGTCAGGGTCAGGTCTACCCGGACAGCCTTCCCGAAACTGCCGCCATCGGGATCAAAACCGGAAGGTACGTCTACGGATATCACAAAAGCGTTTGAATCATTGATAATATCTATCGTAGTTGATTCAGGTTCATGTATTTTTCCCTTCACACCCGTTCCGAAAATCCCATCAATAATTATATCTGCATTTTTTACCAGGGAGCCCGGAAGCACCGTTGAATCAGTGATCTGGATTAAAGGGAGCACGATCTTCTCAAGTGCGGTCCAGTTATGTCTGGCTTCCTGGGTCTTTATATCTTCTTTTCTGCCAACAAGGATAACAGTGGTATTATAATTTTCCAGGTGCCGCGCAGCTACGAGAGCATCTCCGCCGTTATTTCCCCTGCCGGCGAAGATAATTACTTTGCCGGAGCTCATCTTTTTCTTGACCGCGTTGGCGACTGCAGTACCGGCGTTTTCCATAAGCTGAAGCCTTTTTATACCAAGGTATTCGCAGTTTTCGTCGATTGCCGCCATCCGGGATGAGGTAATAGCGTCCATAATCAGATATTATATCCGTATACACTTATAATTTATCGGGAAATGTATAAGAGTTCACCAGTTTAATAGAGAATGGTTCCTGAAAAATGACAATTACAAAAATACATCTTAAGCGTGTAAGAACTATAGCGGATTACCAGTTCGGAAAAGGGGCGGGAGTAGCTCTTTTCCCCGATAATGCGGAATTTCAGTTATCCACGACCGGGAGAGTCCGGCAGATTCTTCTTGATAATATGCGAATTGCAACGGTCAGGGCACAGGATGGCATGCTTACTCTTGGCATAACGGGGGCGGAGAATCTTCATGAGTTCGTCAGGTTTCCGGGACACAGGGTCGTAGTTAACAGCGAAGCTGCGCCATTTGTGGCGATGGGAAAGAATGCTTTTGCCAGACATGTGCTGTCTGCCGATCCTGATATCAGGGATGGCCAGGAGGTTCTTGTGGTGGATGAAAACGACAAATTGCTTGCTACAGGAAAGGCCGTGCTCTGCTCAGGGGAGATGCTGGCATTCAAAAAAGGCATGGCTGTAGATGTAAGGAGCAGCATGGAAGCGGATGGCAGGCTTGATAAAGAGAAAAATTATTTAGAAGGTAAACAGAAGGCTTAATTCGACAATAAGTGAACCTTTAATCGTCAATTGCTCCCAGGCATGCATGTTTTTTCGTAAAAGCGACCAAAAAAGATTTAAGTACAGCCTGATTTAATGGGTATGTAATCCATGACGGGATTAACAGAGGGTGATAAATCGGCTTTGAAGGCCGTCTGCTAATAGCAGCGGTTATGCAAAGGCGGTTTAGCGATGGCGACAGGATGGAAATCCTGTCTTTAAGTACAATTATCACTCTTGCCGTGAATTCGGCATCTCGAAGGAGAACATAAACCATATTAAAATATGGAGGTAAGGAATAATGAGTAAAAGAATAACAGCAGTTGCATTGGCAGTGTTAATGTTAGCA
>CABMIB010000095.1 GCA_902386135.1 uncultured archaeon | reverse complement strand
GGACATAGAGCCGTTATTTGCCCATCCCTATTATCCGCAGGATAAAGGCAAGGTAGAGAGGACGATAAGGAACGTTGCAGAAGAATTTGTGTATCTGCTCAAGAAATTCCCACAATGGCTGGGCGGGTAGATAAGGGAATATCAGGTGTGGTATAACGAGGAAAGGCTGCACAGAGGAATTGGAATACAGCCGGCAAAGATCTATGAGGAGGTGTAACGTTGGAAAGTTGACTTAACACTTGATTGCACATCCCGATTCTAACTTGGATCAGTTCATTTTCTACTGATTTTATTTAGCATATATAGATTATTGTGAGAAATTATATAACTTTACAGGTGAAACACTGATTTGGTGATAGAAATGAAAGAAAAAGAACAGATTATGAGGAAAGCTTCCTCCTGTAGCACACAATGTGATTCGCTCGATGATGAACTCACGGAAACAAATCAGATCGACAGAGAGTTGTACCTGTTCATGCGTGGCGGATTTGGTGCAAAGTAAACAGGGTTGAACGCGCAGGATGCCTTGGCAAAAGCAAAACATACTTTTGAATCTATCAAGACACTTCTGTTGACATATTGATAGCAACCTCTGCGATATCTCCGCTGTAACTCGCTATTCTTCTAAGGCTATCAAGCATTGCTTTCATTAAAATAGCAGATTGAATATCTTCTATCTTGAACAATTCTTTTGAAATATCGGACTGAGATTTCTCAACCTTTTTCAATTCATGAAAAACCGTTTCAGCCATTTCACCATTTCTTGTAAATAGCGCCTGAATCGATTTTTCGAAAGTTGTAACCACATTACTGGTAAGGTCTATAAATTCGTCCAGTTGTGTTTCTTTTTGAATTTCAAATAACTTGATGTAACTTTTTGCTATGTTTTCTATATGGTCAGCAATTCTTTCAAGAACTTTTACCACTATCCTGTATCCAAGGCAATCCCTTTGAGATTCTATTCCAAGTTTTTCCGCTATCTGCTGGTATTCTACAGCACTCTTAAGCTGCCTGACAACTAAAAAATAGAGCCTGTCAATTTCTTTCTCTCTTACTATTATATCTTTTGCCAGCCCGATATCCATATTTTTTAAAGCCTTGCCAAGATCAAGAAGCATCGACTTGTCTATAGAAAACATTCTCTGGAGTATCTGCATTGTACTCATACGTTTGTAATCTAACATTATTTCAAGCGTCATTGCTTCGTTGGTATCCTCGACTATTTCCACACCTATCAGATAATCCAGAATGTTCCGTATACTCTCTCTGTATGCAAGATGATTCTTCCTGTCCAGCTTTATCTTGATAGTATCATAACCCACAAGATAAAAAGCGATTAATATACGCTCAAGAGCTTCGCTTGATGTCACTTGTGAGATTTTAACCTCCTTTGTTCGTGACTCTTTTTCAATTACACTGGTCTCGATCATCAATGAACTGCCATGTTCTGTGACCATCAGAGAGTCTCCTGGCTTCAGGTTAGTCTTCTTAACCCATTTTTTGGGCAGCGAAATTACATAGGTCGAACCGCCGCTTACGTAAACTTTACGTGCTTCCATGTTATCTTTACTCTACTGATAGTTTATAATATATATAGATTATTGGAATAAAATATATACATTTCATGGCAAGAATTATCAACTAAGTAAAATAAATTAAAAATAGAAAATTTTGGTTTTATGGAGATTCCCAGCGGGCAAAACCCAACATCCCTGTACCATCCTCCTCTGTAAGGTTGACCCAGAACTTGCCTGTATTGCTCAGATTGAAATTCATCCTCGCTTTCTGCCCGCTTAAATTGCCCAGAATCGCAGTGCTATTGCCGACCTGCCATTGATATTTGATAATCGTACCTTCACGGTCAAAAGAATCCGAACCATCCAGGGAGAGTACATCATGGAACTCAGCTCCGATTTGTTCTGATTCAACATTCGCTTTTATGATAGGTACAGGGGGAAGGAAGACATGCTCAAACTTGTTTGTCAGGCTTGTAAATAGAATTATTCGGATGGCATCATTTTGAGATATGTTAAGAGGGGAGGTAAAGTTGGAGGTAAGGTTCAAGAATATCTGCCTGCTTCTTGCCGCCGGTACAGGGAATTGGTTCTGGAAATTGTACCCTCTCACTCCATCCGTATAGTTTGCCGCATTTCTGTCATTAATATTGATACCAACAACCCTTGATTCTTCGGTATTCAGATTCACAACGTTTAGTATTATGGTATTCCAGTACCCATCGCCATCTGAATCATTGAGAGCCAGCGAAAGAATCTTTAAGTTTTCACTCTCCACAGCAGCACGAAGGCTCCTCTGCTCCATCTCTTTTTTCTGTGCTTCGGATACCATGAGAGAAAGGGCAGATACCGAAGCTACCACGATCAATATCAGTAGCAGCGTGCCGACTACCACAGATAGCCCGGACTCATCTTCAAGCAATTTCACATGTCATGTTTTTTCCCTCGACCCAATAAAGTATCCTATTATAGAGTATATAGAGGTATTTAGACTATAGAGGTTAATTAATTAACAGTTCTCGGAGATTTTTACAGCGTAGATGACGAATGAATATAAGTTGTATGGTTTAACTTCGAATCCTTTTCGGGAAGCATCGGCTGAGGCGATAGAGAGTATTTACTTACTGCATGTGAGCCAGAAGATAGACAGTGAATTAGCATGTATTGTTGGTGAATTATCAGAGGGAGGGAGGGCTATCGTGGCTTATGTTGGCGAGCTGGGTATTGGAAAAACCGAGAGGATGCGATGGCTTGAGGAGGTAGCAGTTAAAAGCGGTATTTTCCATATTTTTTTAAGCGTTGAGCAGGACTATGCATTCAATATAAAAAGATTATTCGAAAGCGGGCTTAAACAGATAAATGATAAGATGGGTTTTATGGGGAGGTTCAGGACGCCTGGATACGTTAAAGAAATAAAAAAATCATTGAGACAGAAAAAAGAACCTGTCGAGCTTGGGATGCTGGCATCTATAATGTTAAAGGAGCAGGCTCCTTCTTACATTCTGCTGGATAACATTGATTGCGGGGATAATAACTTCCTGGATTTCCTTGTATCTCTTGTGAACAATCTAAAGGCTGGCAGCTTGCTCTGCTTTACCTGTAACAAAGAAATTTTTGGCGGCATCAGGGAAGCAAATCCATCTTTTATAGAGCGGATAAACAAATTGTATCTCCTGGATGGGCTTACGGATAAAGAGGCTGAACTTCTGGTAGCAAAGAGGCTTGCAGTAAGTAGGTCCGCTCAGAACATGGATCCGATATTTCCATTCACCAGGGAATTCATATGCAGCTTAAATTCGCAAGTTAACGGGAACCCCAGAGCGCTGCTTAAAGGCATGGACGATGCATTAAGCAAAGCATGCATTGCCGGAGTGCCATTGATTGCGAAAAGTTTGTGACGAATTTTTTCATTATTTTATCAGAAACGCAAGGCTGGCGGTATAACCCATTATCATTAATATAACCGAATGTTTTAACCCGTGCCTCGCCTTTCCTTCTGCGAGTTGCCCTGCGATGATCCCGCTTGCAAATGCGTTAATCATTATAACATGGAAGAAACCAGTCCTGAATTGTGTAATATTCATTGAAGACATTGAAAAACCAAGGTCTGTCATAGCATTGCCGCCCTCACTTAATTTCATCATATCGAGGATTGATGGGAGCATCGTGCTGTTAAGGAGATATATCAATCCGATAAGAATGAACTGTGCAGCATAGATTATGAAGAGGTATTCCTTTAGCCCTGCTTCCTTCTCACGCTCAAGCTGCAGGGTTTTTTCAAGGTCATCGGCGCTTTTCAGGATTATAGCTGTATTAACGGCGCCAAGCCTTGCCGCCTGGACGATGAGATAGCTATATTTGCTTATCAGCGGACTTTTGAGTGACTCCGCCATGGTGCTAATCACGTCCTCAAAAGAAACGCCCCATCCTATCTGAGCTGCAGCTTTTTGTAAGTGAGGAGTAAGGGCATGCAGGCTGCGTTCCGATTCCAGAGCAGGAGATGCAATTTCCTTTATAGCTCCCAGAGGATCAAGACCGCCGCGCAGGAGTTCAGAAAGTTCGTATAAAAACCCTACAAACTCCTCCTCATATCTCCGTGTCCTTTTATTGGCAAGGTACACCTCTATACTGTAAGGAATTATTGCAATCAGGACAGCAAAGATTATTACCTGGTCAAGATTATTCCTTGTTTCCTGGGCTTCCCCCTGGGCTTGATTTACTGTTAAGTTTCCCCCCGTTGTGCTCCCTTCATCCGGCGTATATCCTATTTTTCCCGGAGTCGCCTGGTTTTCCAGCCCTGCTGAGAGTATGCTTATCACGATCAAGGCTACTGCTGCAAGTATGGAAACCAGCAGTGTAAAGTGCTCCCTTTTTAAGTTGTACCTGATATAAAATTTTTTTAAATCTATCATTTTTAATCCCCATGAGGCGAATACACGACCATCAGAAGTACAAAAAAGATAACGTTCGCTAAAGGCATAATGAAATATACAAATATATTAAACAGGTCGCTTGCCTGGAACGGGCCCAATTTTCCGCCCATGAGAATGCTCCCGACAGTTACACCGATGACGCTCATGATAACACCCGTGCTTATAAATGTAATATACATCTCGCTGAAGAGTGCAAGGGACTGGTTAAGTTCTTTTTGCACCTCGCGTTTGATTTCCAGGAGCTGGTCAAGCCTCCCCTGTAAGTACGTTTCCATGCTCCCGCCGGTATGAACCATTCTTGTGAATTCTATAAGCAAAGAGCGCATGTGGGGAGAAGGAGTAATTCTTGCAACATCCAGGACAGCAGCTATAACATCTTTTCCCAGTATATCCACGGAATGAATAATTTTTTTAAGTTCAGCTGAAACTGCACCGTGATTAGAAGATGCAAGCATACGCAGGAGATTTAAAGGAGGCGTCCCCGTAGATGCCAGTATGGACATATGACTGATAGCAAAAGGAAGATTCCGGTCTATGGCAAGACGCCTGTTCTGGATTTTAGTGGTAAGCTGGAAATAGATTACCCCGGATGAGGCAGCAAATGTCAAAAAAGCAGCACTAATAGGGTTGATCAGGTCAATGGAAAGTATGAGAAAAACACCTCCAACGGCGAATGCTAATAAGAGCGAACTTATTATCCATACTGAAAGAAACATGCTCCCGCTAATGTTAATTTCTGCCTGATAAAGGGTCCTTGAGAACTCATTCTCAAGGCCGGTTCCCTCTATATAACTCCCCAGCAAACGGTAGCATAACTTCTTGTAGTAGATATTCATGATATCTTTTTCATATATTCGTCAGAAGAATAGTAATACGACTTGAGGTTCTTCGCCACATCCTTAAAATGGGTTATCTCCTGTCTGTACATCCAATCAATCACCTTTTCCCGCTGTTCTATCTCCTTCTCCATATATTCGAGTTCTATCCCGTGTTCAGTGGCTATATTTTCCAGGATAAAACTTTTGCCGCTGTACTTGAAAGAATCGCTGTAAGGGTCCCAGTGGAAAATATTATTCGTGGTTAGATTCTTTGTTGCAGGGTCAATACCCTGTATCTCCACCATGTTCACAACCCGCCTGGCATAATTGTTGTTAATGCGTATTCTGCCTGCAAATATTACAAGGTCCAGGCTTGCAAGCTGGCTGCGCGGCACGTTCATCGGGGATGATTCGATACGGTTAATAAGTTCTTCCATGGAACCGCCATGTATCGTACCCATGGCGGCATGACCGACCTGGATCGCCTGGAAAAGCGTGAATGCCTCGCTTCCCCTGACTTCTCCCACTATTATGTATTCAGGACGCTGTCGCAGTGCGGCCGTTAATAATTCATATAAACCTATACCCCCGCGCTTGGAATTCCCACCGCCTTCTTCCGCTCTTCCAAAACCGCTCCTCGTTACAGATTGTATCCAGTTCTCATGCGGTATGTTGATCTCTGCCGTATCTTCCAGGCTCACGATCTTTGCCTCGGGTTTTATGAAGAGGCTGATGCCGTTTAGCAGCGTTGTTTTCCCCGATGCTGTGCCACCTGAAACCAGCATTGACCCGCCATATTCCACTAATAACCAGAGGTAGGCAAGCTGCTTGGCATTCAGGGTGCCGTATTTCAATAATTCTATGAAAGATATAGGCTCGCTCTTGAACCGCCGGATGGTGAATGATGAGCCTTTCTTGGTCACCTCGCTGCTATAAGTGAGGTTAACCCTGCTGCCTTCTGGCAGTGTAGCATCTGTTATGGGGTCAAGCACCGATATATGCCTCCCTGAAATTTGCGCCATCTTTAATATAAAAGAATTTAACCTGTATTCACTTTCAAACTTCATCTGCGTCCGCAGGGATTCAAAAATGCGGTGGTAGATATAGACGTTCCTGCCCGGGCCGTTGCAGCTTATGTCCTCTATCATGGGATCTTTCATCAGCAGGTCTATCTCACCGTATCCGATGAAATCTCTCTTAATAAAATAGATCACTTTATCCAGGATATCCCTGCTTGCCCGTATGCCATATAAGTCAATAATATCTGCTACCCTATTTTCTATGTACATCTCGCGGCTGGCTTTCACGCTTTCTATATCCAATTCTCTCTCAAAGATACCCCTTATCCTCTGGAAGAGTTCCCTTTCTGTTTTATCAAGAACCGGCTCAACAGGGATGTACAGGAGTTCTTCTGCACTACTATCATAGGCTATTCTGGCAAACTGGTATTGTGGATTCACAGGATAAGTGACATTTACTTCATGAATGGGTTTATCCTTAAAGGAGCGCAGGAGCTCCGTAATGTTATGTTTGCTCTCTTCCTTCCTGTCCAGTATCTGCTCCTCAAGCTGCTTAAGGTACACCTCAAGCTCATCAGTCCTGTTATGTTTCCTGCCGTTGCCATTTCCATTTCCGCCAATGCGTCTCGGGAACAGATTCAACTTACTAAAATTAAAGCCTCCAAACATTGTTTTCATTACGTTCATGCACGTGTAAATCAGAAGCCTGTAAATAACTTATGTATATAGATTATATAGTCTATTTATTTGAGGAGAGCTCTTGATTGGATTTGCTGATGGAACCTGAGACAAAAAATTTGATGACTTTCATTTCTACTGATTTTATATATAGTATATAGATTCTTGGGAAAAAGTATATACCATCTACTACCATCAAAAACTTAAATTAAAATGATTAACGCAGAAATAAGAAAGGTTCAGGTAACGGGCAAATCAACATTTGTCGTTTCTCTTCCTAAGAAGTGGGCTGTTAGTGCCGGAATAACTTCCGGTTCCCTTATTCACATGCATCCGCAGGAAGACGGTACTCTTCTTTTAACTTCAAACGGCGGTTTTGCATCTCAGGGTCCAAAGACCTTAACCATAGATGGAAGGGTGGGCGAGCCGCTGATAAGAGATATAATAGCAACCTATGTTGCATGGTATCGCGTGATCGAACTTAAAGCCAAAAATATCACACTGGAGCAGAGAAAAGATATAACAGCTATAGTAAAAAAATTGATAGGCATTGAGATCATCGAAGAGACGCACGATAAGGTGATTATTCAGGATATCTCGAATCCGGGAGATATGCCTATCGATATGAGTTTCCGGCGCATGCATATAAAAGTGCAGTGGATGCTTGACAACACTATTAAGGCAATGAATACAAAGGATGTATCCCTCGCTTCTGAAGTCGTAAGGCAGGACGATGAGATAGACCGCCTCCATCTATTGATATCAAAACAGTTCATGGATATCCTTCTCCATTCAAGGATATCAGAAAAGAGTGAACTGGGATTGACTGGTGCCTTCTACTACAGGCTGGCAAGCGACCAGTTAGAGCGCGTATCGGACCATGCAGGTAAGATCGCCAGCATTATGCTGGAATCACAGGAAAAAATTCCTCATAACACGCTCGATGAGCTCGTTAAAATTGGCACAGTCTCTCATAAACTGGTCAACGATTCGGTCAGTTCATTTACAAAATGCAATGTAGAGCTTGCAAACAGGGTTATTGAAGAACATAAAAAAGTAGGCGAGGAGTTGCGCAGAACCAGACACCCGTCAGCAACTCTGAATCCTGATGCCGTCATGTCCATAGGGCTCATAGCTGACAGCGTGAAAAGGATCGGGGACTATGCTGCCAATATCGCCGAGTTAGCCATCGACTTCTCTAAAAGTATATAGATTATATACACTATATACAAAAAAGTCTAATAGGGCTAATTCTATTTTTCAGGCAATGAGGGCTGTATTGTTTTTTATCATTGGGCTGGCTGTAATAACAACAGCCGCAGCAGCATCTGACTGGGAAGAACATAGCGTAACCCTCAAGTGGGGCGAAAGCGTCAGCGTTTCAGGTTATAATATAACAGCGGTAGATTTCAGTCCCGGTACGGTAGAAGAGCCAACGAACAAAACAAAGTGTATTGATGAACCCGACGCCTTTAAAAGAAAAGCATGGGGGTGTGACGATTATGTAATTTTGAAAGTCTTTAAGAATGGAAACTATGTACTGGATGCTGCATTAGCAGAAAGGAACCATACTTTCGTAGATGGCGCTGAATTTTTCAATGAGACGGTATATGAAGATGGGGACAGTTCACTGAGGATAATTGCCCTGGATGTTGTAACTGGCAGATATATACCCTCGCCGTATGCAGAGCTTAAAATAATGGTAAAAGGTAATGATGAATTCGATATGGCGGGAAACTTTACTATTGTTAAGACTGTGCCAGCGGAGGCGCACGTAAATCCTTCCTCACAGTTCATTCCTGTATCACTAGCTGTAAAAAATATTGGACCATACGACTTCCAGTATATATGGGTGAACGATTCGGTCCAGGAAGGTCTTATATCGAAACCGCAGGAACTGGGATGGGGCATACCTTTGAAAAAGGGGGAGACATGGGAGAAAGATTATTTGATCGAGCCGCTTAAGCCCGTTGCAGGAAAAGAATACACACTGCCGCCTGCGGTGCTTTACGTTGTCTTTAATAACAGAACATATAATCTCTCCACAGGCAACTCTATTTTCACCCTGCACTCTTCTGAAATTATTGTAACAAAAACTGCTGATAAGACAGAGGTAAGAGGGCCCGGGAATGTTACAGTAAATATAAGCGTGAAAAATAACGGGAGCAGGGCAGCGCAGGTAAAGGTACGGGATTCCCTTGCCCCCGACACGCAGATCATGGGTGGGGAACTGGACTTCAGCACTATTTTGCAGCCAGGCGAATCTCATAACAACAGTTATATATTAAAATTAGATAATATTTCTGATAATATATCATTACCTTATGCAAGTTTTGAATTTAAAGAGTACTGGTCAACATACGATACTGAAACAAAATTTCAGGCAAATACAGGTTCCGGTATTTCCAACCCGGTAGAGATAGAATTTGCGACCGCTGGTGCGCAGGTTCAGAACACTTCTACCGTGAGGCTGCCTGATGAAGAGTCCTCTGCCGTGTCTTCATCCGCCGGGTCTTCTAATTCTTCAGCCGTGAATCTTTCCGCCGGGTCTTCATCCGCTGAGTCTTCTAATAATCTTTCTGCTGAGGGTGTATCTTCGGATTCCCAGAATATAATCAGGTCCCTCTGGATAGGCATTTCTCAGTTTCCATTCGCTGTTCTGGCGCTGCTGGCTGGCGGACTGCTGGCTGTACTCATGCTGAGGATATGGAGACCCGGAACTAAGCAGCACAGAGACAAGCCATAAGAGAACTCTATAATCTATATAGATAAGTTATATCAAAGGAAAAAATACACAGAAAGCATATGAAGATTATTAAAGACACAAACGCTGTATCCACTGTGGTAGCTTCACTGATGCTTATTATGGTGGTGGCGGGAAGTGCGGCGTTTCTCTCTAAGATGATGCAGGATATGAACTCCCAGACCGACAAAGTGGCAGGCAAGAGTACCAGTGCAGATCGTACATCCATGAAGATAAATATTATAAGCTCAGACCTCGCCATGCCTGCCGTGGAGCCTCTTGTGGAAGCTTATAATAATAAGAGTCTCGGCGTGTTTCTCCGGTTACAGGAAAGCGAAACAATGGATGTGACCTCGAATGTCTCCATCGGCGAGGTTGGTACCGGGATAGCAGACATAGGAGTCTCGGATAGGATGCCTTCTCCTGATGAGATGGGGAAATACCCGGACCTGGTAGTTCAAAAGCTCGGTACTTCAGGGATTGTGGTAATAGTCAATCACGTTACGACCTGCCCTGTTAGCAACTTCAATAAAAATGACCTCGTAGGGTATTACAACGGCTCAAATCCAAATTGCAAGGCATATCAAATGACAGGTTCTTCAGGCACGCAACAGGCATTTATGAAGTATCTTGGGAATCCTTCAATTAGCTCAACGATTACTGCGGTTACAGGCAGCGCCGGAATGCTTGATGCTGTGAAAAACCATCAAGACTCTATAGGATTTACAGAATTCAGTTATGTTGATTCTCCAGACAAGCTTGGACAAAATGTGTATACAGCGGGTCTAGTTAATAATGAAAACATGGCAATGATATACACAAGTCCATATAGCTACTCCAATTTCACGCAGGCGGCTATCAGCAGTGACGTGAATAACTCCTATTATCCGTTAGTGCTTGCCCACCCGCTCTACTTTGTAACCAGAGGTAATCCCTCACTTGAGGATTCCTTCATAAAGTGGGCAAGGTCGTCTGAAGGACAGGATATTATAGAGAAGAACGGATACATAAGCTATATGAGGGAGTTTAGCTAAACAGATATTCTACACGAAATGGAGGGGTGCAGGTGGGGATGGATACGAACAAAATAATGAAGCCAGCTCAGCTTTGCGTTATTCGCCCGAACATCATTAACATTATGATAATGATGCTTAATTTTATATATTATACAAGCTTAACCTATCATTATGTCGAAAAATGATACGATTGGTAAGCTGCTGATAGCTCTACCTTTCTTTTTCGCGGTCTCGGCAATCATAGATTACTCCTTTACCATCTGGCTTGCAGGTTCGAAGGAAAACCTGGTCCAGAATGAATTCAGCCCGCTGCTGGTATATGCGGTCAGTAACGACTTATTGATCCCTTACTTTTTGTTTACCGTATTGTTTTACTTCTCCGGCTCCTATCTCGCCCTGAAACTGCTTTCCCAGGACGAAAAGCTCTTCTATTCTGCATCCGCCATTCTTGTCCTGATATCGCTGGCACATACTTTCGGAGGTTTATCCTGGTATTTCAAGAGCGAAGCGTACTCCAACACCATCCTTGCAATTTCAGCAGTAACAATCATGATGGCCATATTCCTGTCAGGATGGTCTATTTTGCAAAAAAGAAATGTAAGTTGAAGATCTTGATTATATATAATTACTAAAACCAGCTATATACTCCTATTGTTTCTATAGTGAAAAGCTTTATAGTTTGATACAACTAAAATTGCGCATGCGAAACGAAACAGTGGGCTTAATTCTGCTTTTTATCCTCTCACTGTACAGCGCCGCTTCAGTATCGTGGTATTCTCCTTCAGCACGCATCACGGCTGTGGTGTATGGAGTATTTCCTGTGATCGGCACGCTCGGCGTAATATTCCTTGCCCTTAAAAAAGGACTGTTTAATCCGCTCATCCGATGAGCCGAATCTTCCCAGGATTACTTTTCTCCATCTATATAGCTCTATATTCTCTATTTGAGCAGGTTTTATTGTCTAGGAAGATGTTCAATGATTCATGAAGCCCATAATGTCTCCATACTTTTTTCCATGTACAGAGCTTCATACCAGGCTTTCTGCTGATTACCTGGGCGGAAAGCCTGGGACCTCATATTCCTGAAGGTAAAAATAGAGTATATTATTCTATATAGTCTATGAGGGTTACCCTGAAATAGTTTCGGAAATTAGAATAAACTGGTGGCTCTTTGCAATGCGCCGCCAAACCACAAGCCGAGAAGAATATGAAGCCCATAACACATCTTGCTTTTTTCCTTCAGTGCAGGGCTTCATCGACCATGAAACGGTGCCTCAATTCCCCCCCACGAATCTCCAGTACGAGGCACCGTTTTCATGTTCTGAAGAATAAATATAGATTATATGATTCTATATAGTCTATGATGATTATCCTGAAATAGTTTCTGGAATTACAGTGGCCTGGCGGCTCGGTGCAACAGGCTGCCAAACCACAATCCGGAGAAAGAATATGAAGCCCATAATATATCTTGAGTTTTTTGTCTTGTGCCGGGCTTCATTAACCATGAGACGGTGCCCTCGATCCGGCCAAAACTCCTATTACGGGGCACCGTTTTCATGTTCCGGAGAATAAAAATAGACTATAGGACTCTATATAGTTTATGAGGATTATACTAAAATAGTTTATAATATTGGTATGCTCTGGTGATGCTATAAATCCGTGTCCGCCAAACTTCGATTTGAAGACAGACGATTATACGATGGGCATGCCGGTCGGCATCACCGACCAAAAATTTTTGAGGATAGAATTTGCCACTGAGGCTCATTGAGAGAGTCTCTGTGCCTCTGCGTCTCGGTGGCTTACAAAAAACTTGCCACTGAGGCACAGAGAACACAGAGATGTGTTTAAAAATATCTGTATCTCTCTGTAGTTTTAACTTTTCGGATAGACTCTAAGTCTTTCCATTGCAGAAAATTCCATATGGTATCCAGTGCTTTTTTGAAAAAAACGAGATCGGCTTTTTTTGGAAAAATGCCACCCTCTTAAAAAATACATCGTTTTAACAGTTAAAAGTTTAAAAGAAGGTTAGATTATCCTTCTTTTGCCAAAAAGAAGTGATTTAATACTTACAAAGCTCTGTGCCAGGAGGACTCCATCAAAGTCTATGGCTATTGTTTTATCTTCCATACTTTATCATTTCTAAAACCTGTTTAAGGTTTTTTATTTTCATCAGATTTTTAATGGGCCCGAAATGACGGGTATCGTCCGTCAGGATATTTGATGTATTTCCAGCTATGCCGGTCGCAGCGATCAGCGAATCTGCTGTGGGGATATCATATCTCAGGCGCAACTCACCGGCTTGAATTGCAATTGTACGGGTTACATTTACAAAAATCAATCTGGAAGATAATAGTTCTTGCCTGATTTTACGCATTCGTTCTTCATCCCTCATACCCAGTCTTTTGGTTAATTCTAAAAGGGAGATAACCGAGCATATCGCCTCAATATCACCGTCACTTATTGCACCGGCTAAATCATGATAAGTATCGTCTTTTAAAAGTCCCCCCAGGTGCATGGTATCTATTAAAATCCGGTTCATCAAATCACTTCTTCTTCAAGTTCTTCTTAGCCGCCTTTTCTATTTGCCCCTCTATTTGCCTCTCTCTTTCTCTTTCTATCTCTGCATCACGCTCTCTATCTTCTATTATTTCCTTTGTCAAAGTATCCACGTCAAGATCGGGCCACGAGCCACAGAGTGACCTCAGGTCTGTGGGGGGCATTACCTTGATATATCCTGGTTCCTCAATAAACACAATCTTTTTGCCTTTTTTAAGCCCATACTTTTTTCTCAGTCTTGCCGGTATGATAACCTGTCCTTTTGTGCTCATTATTGCGGTTTCTATATCTTCAGTTTCTATATCTTCCATGTGTCTTACACCACTTACTATGTAAAGCGTTTAGAAATATATACTTTATCATATCCTGATCGGCGCAAGAGGTTTAAGGTTCTGTCAAGTTATCGGTTGTTAATATTATAATATTAAGTAAATCATAGGCAGTTGCCTTTCTTAAAGTAGCACTTTCCTTTTAACAACCGAAGACTTGACAGTACCCTATAAGCTAATAATGAATCATAATAACAATACGTCTATAGATTCTATATACAAAATGTTTAAATTCATTAAATCAGAAGTAAGACTTGAAGCCCATAGTTTCATTTGGTAATGAACATTCCTTTAGTCCTTTTTTGGGCTTCCTATTCTCTTTATTTTTAAAAACAAGAACTATAAACGATTAAAAAATCTATTGAAACTCTATAGAAGCATATAGTTGAATATATTTTATTTTGGTTGCTTTAAAATAGTAATTAAGATTTATTTGAGAGTGGAATGTCAGGATAAATATATGACATTCTGGGATAAAAACATATGAATAAAGGAAATATAAAGCAGTTTTTGCATGACGCCAGAGCAGTATCACCTGCTATTGCAACACTGATTTTGATCGTGGTTGCAGCAGTAGCAGCAGCGGGTATAGGCATACTGGTCAGTCACTCGCAGGGATCGTCGAAGGCAATGTTAGATAGCAAGACAGCATCAGTCCAGGGCCAGATCACTATAGTCGGCAGCACAACAATACTGCCTGTTGATCTGATTGCAGGCCCGGCATTCATGGCATCTAACCCACAGTATAGCGTCTCATCCAATGGTGGTGGCTCTGGACTCGGCAGGTACACTGCATGGACAACAGCATCACCCATCACTGATATAGGCGCAAGCTCTGAGCAGTGGCATGTTGGAACAGAAGTACAGAACGGCGTAACACTTCCAGGAAGAGCAGATGCAGTTATCCAGCTCGGTGGAAAGAGCGCTAAAGTATGGGAGACCAAGATAGGAACAAGCATGGTCGTCCTGGCTTACAATGGTAACAATGCAACCTTTGGAACCGGCGTCAATGCTAAACCTATAGATATCGGTAATGTTGCCACTACACTACCAACAGCTCTTACTAATGGGTCAATAATGTACAGCGACCTTAAAGCATTATATCTGAGCGGAACTGCAATACCACTCTATAATACCCCACAGACAATCTATTATCGCTCTGACTCATCAGGAACCCAAGACACATTCATGAAATGGCTGAACAACCCGAACTACGTCAATTCAGTCTTCTCTCCCCCGACAGGAGCGGGTGTAACATTCATTGGCGAACCTAGCAATGAACAAATTCAGGCAGCCATGGGGGCATGCACTGCAACACAGGCATGCTTCGGACTTATTGATGTTGGATTCACTTCAACTGGACAGAACGCCAATGCCAATGTAATTGCCACAACCCAGGAAGGAACTGCAGCCAGTTCAGGCAGCAAGAATGTAGGCGGCCCATACGACAAGGCAAGCCAGGCAGCAAGCGCCAGTGCCAACGGCCTCTCCAGAGACCTCTACTACTACACCCAGGGCACACCCACAGGCGCAATCCAGGCATTCCTCCAGTACATGCTCGGTTCTGACGGCCAGAACGCAGTACAGAAGGCAGGATACTTCAGCCCGTAAATTAAAACAAATTAAAACAAAGCAATGAGGGGCCTTTCAGACTTTTCCCCTCATAATTTCTTTTTTAGGCTGATCATGTGCATCGATTATCAAAGGAGAATGAATCTTACGGGAGGAGCAAAAGAATCAGAACCTGAATTAAAACAATCCGGACAGCCTGGGAATAAACCGGAGTCAATAATAAAAAAAATTTGAAAAGCCGCAGAGAAAAAATAATTCTTATTGAACTATGAAATGCGTTTGTGGGAAACCCATTTTTAAATCGAAAGGTATTAAGGAAAATAAGAAATGGCTGTGTGAATGCG
The DNA here is from genome assembly GCA_902386135.1 of uncultured archaeon. GTDB lineage: Archaea > Halobacteriota > Methanosarcinia > Methanosarcinales > Methanoperedenaceae > Methanoperedens. The sequence goes on along the minus strand of CABMIB010000095.1, from coordinate 44,059 downwards.
GAATAATAATTATGTTCATAAATAAAAAACCTAAGGTAATAATATCATGAAAACTATACCAATACTAATCCTGGTTGCACTGCTTCTCTACAACAGCGGTGCGGTAATGGCAGCAGAAAATATCCAGTCGGAGGATAAAAGCAATATCGAGGTCTCGGAAGTTTCGGTACAGGTATTTCACGGCTATCCCGGAGAATCGACCTGGCACCATGCTATAAGGATACTGAAGGTTGAAGTGCTCCACGAGAAAGAACCGGTAATAGTGCTCAGGTTGATATGAAAAGCGAGACTTTAAAACACACATTGCAGATATTAGCCCGCGTTTTCGAGAACTCGGCAGAAAAGTCACATATAGAGGAGTTCATGGCAAAATACAGCGGAGTGCCCTGGTATAGCGGGGTTGAACGAAGCCTTTTGACTTATGCCAGGAACAACATAACGATGGAAAGATGGATCGAGAACCTGATTAATTTTATGAAGGAGAAGAATATCGCATATAATGTATAAAAGAGCAGGTTCGATGAAATATTTCACAGGAGACACTGTAAAATTCAGGCTCAAATTAGGTGAAATACAGGAAGGAGACGTTCTCTTTATCGAAAAGAGCTTCCGGGAGAACATATTGTACATAAACGGTTATAACAGAAGGGCGTATAGAATCCCGGAAAAAAGGATCATATCGAAGGTTCCTAAAAAGAATAAATCTGCCCGACTGAGGAATTGAACTTCGCCGGGGAACATCTGCGATATGAAGCGCCTCTGGAAAAATCATGAAACAACGGCTGCATAAACCATTTCGCAGGAAATAACAATTCATCTATATATTCTCTATAGAAAATATTTAAATTTATTAAATCAGAAGTAAGATTTGAAGTCCGTTTGATTTTAGAAAATGAAATTGGATAACTATAAAAGGCAAGGTGAAATCATTGCCGAATACGTACATTGATAGAAACGGATATCTCCGCTACAAAGGTACAGATCAACTGGTTCATCGAAAAATCGCCTTCAATAGTCTATACAACAAAAAACGCCATCCACTACCTTTCTGCTGCTATATAGTCCATCACAAAGATGGCAATAAATTAAACAACAACCTTTCCAACCTTAAAATACTCACACCAGATCAGTATTTCCGTATTATCAAGCCCGCATACAATGAATAAATAAGTACCGCCGAAGCCCGCGCGGTTCCTGATCCGGACAGCGCTTGAGACTTTCAGTCAAGGTTTGCTGGAACCTGCCGATAGACTCTTATTCAGAGCAGCGGTTTCGTTATTAAGAAGCCGCTTGACGTTCTGCGAATACAGGTTAGCAAGGAAAAACAGCCTTGCAGCCTCGATCACATCCTTCCCTGTATCCTTGACACTGACCAGGCTATACCACAGCGCAAGCAGGTAAGCCTTAATAGCTGACAAATAAGTAGGTCACCAAAAATCTGTCCTCTTTATCCTAACTTTAACCTAGAGATTCTAAGTGCATCCTCAAAAGTGAATGAAGATAGCTTCTCTATGCACCCTTGCTTTAATGGTTCTATATCAGAATAAGTCCTATTTGCCGCCACTTCTCCTTTTAGCCATTTCCATATGTGTTCTATAGGATTCAATCGGTTCTTCCTCGGGAAAACGTACAACCTGCACAACCAATCTCATTAAATGATAGTGACCGAAAAAACTATTATCCACTCTGTAGTTATATCATTGAGGTTGGCAATCAACCAACTTTGACAATCTACAACTGTGTTTATTACCAACCTCAATCGCTTCTCTATGCTTAATAGTTGCTTTCGCACATACCTCATTACTCTGCTCCATTTGTCATCGGTTAAGATATGGTATCCCATTAATTTTATATTCCTCTGTAACATATAAAGACCTGCGCTTTTTAAGCGCAAGGTGAAAAAATGGTAAGCATAGTAGGTATAGGAACAGGGATTATTCAATTGGTTGTAGCCATTATACTTGCGGTAGTTGCATTGTATATTGGTTTTTCTGTATTTGGAAAAATAACTAAAATGGATGAACAAAAGGAATTGGCTAAAGGCAATGTTGCGGTAGGCATTCTTATCGCATCAATATTTATTGCAATAGGTATTGTGATACAATCAGGACTTGCAGGGATTTCCTCAGGATTATCAAAAGCTCTTGCAGGGGATTTTGTTGCGTTAGCAGCAGGCGTTGTTCAATTGATACTTGGGATTATATTTGCAGTAGCTGCTATCTATATTGCGCTGAAAGTAATCGATAAACTGACTCCTGGAATCCCTCTATTCGAGGAACTAAAGAAAGGAAATGTCGCTGCTGCACTTGCGATGGCTGGGGTAACATTAACAACTGCCATCATCATTCAGTCAGGCGTACTGGGTATAACGGCAGCATTGGTCTGAAGTTAATACATTTTTTATTTTTTTGGTCGTATACGTCGATGATTGAAATACCAATGTAAAAAGTTACAATAGGAAATTGGGTAGGTTATCCGACGTGCAAATCTTAAGTCGATGAACTAGTGTAACTTTTACAATCGCAGGTTTCCAGTTATTGAGGTACACGACCAAAATCTTAACAGGTTAGAATTTTTGGCGGTTTACTTACAGAAATTCAAGAGCTTTACTATTGTTAGACTAACTTCAGCAAATATTGATTTTATATAGATTATATAGATTATTTTGATAAATTATATAAACTTAATAGAATCAATATAACAGGCAAAATCATCAGGTTCTGCTTCCGGACATAAGGAAAGGAGGGATGATCCATGAAGATATATAACGAAAACAAATCTCATGAGGAGAAATCTCCTCATCATCTCTTTTTTTCAGCGCAGGATGTCCCTGGAAAAGAACGATGGGGTGAATGTGTGAAATACACCGAAGGAGACACAGTAAAATTTAAACTCAAATCGGGTGAACTACTGAAAGGAGACGTTCTCTTTATTGAAAGGAGTTCCCGTGAGGACGTATTGTATATAAATAGTTCCAACAAATGGGCGTATAAAGTCCCTGAGAAAAGGATCATATCGAGAGTTCCTAAAAAGAATAAATCTATCAAACTGAAGAATAGAACTTCACCGGGGGAAACATTCGCAACCTGAAGCGCCTTTAAAAAACCATGGAACTGAAAGAACGGTTACGCAAATGCTGTCCGAAATGCAACAAGCTCAGCATATACCGCACCAAATCCACTAAAAAATACAAATGCTGGTCGTGCAAAGCCGTATTTGAAATACCCAAGACCAGGGCAGTGCAGCACAGGGAAATTGCACTGAGAAGTGATAGAAAAGAATCACTCCCCGCTGCCTGGGGACCGAACCCATCCGCTAAGAACCTGTCACCGATAGCCTCGAAACAATAATGTTTCTTGCGCCAATCAGGCTATCATAAGCTATATATCTGTGTATGCATACACAGATTATTATGGCAACAAAGACAATATCAATAAGAGAAGAGGTATACGATGTCCTTATGAGCTTAAAAAAAGAGAATGAAAGCTTCAGTGATGTGATATATAAGCTGACAAAAAAACGAAAACCAAATCTAAAAAATTATTTCGGGGGCTTGAAGGATAGTAAAGCTATAATAGAGATAAAAGAAGACTGTGAGAAAATAAGAGAATCTGCGAGGCTTAGAACTATATGATCGTTCTTGATACAACTTATCTCATTGATTTTTTTATGGGGATGAAAGAAACATTGAGGGCTTTTGAAATTAAGGAAATTGATGATCTTGATATTGCTCTTGATTTTGATTCGGATGTTGCAACTACTGTAGTAACATTTCACGAAATAATGTCCGGTGTAAAACATAAAAAAGTAAAAAAAGAGGAGAGGTTTTTCAGAAGATTTTTTTCTGAAACACCGGTTTTAGATTTTGATCTTAGAGCTGCAGAAAAATCAAGCGAAATAATGGGAACTCTCTTAACTATGGGAAAATCTGTTAACGCTCTTGATGTACTTATAGCTGGCATTGCCGTGACGAATGGAGCGGACAAGATCGCCTCAGCAGATAAGAGATTCGATGAAATCTCAAAAGTAACCGGGTTAGAGATTTTAAAAAGCCCTGTCTCTGGAAAAAACTAAGAACCAATCCGAAAAGTTAAAACCGCGGAGAACACAGAGACGTATTTAAAAATCTCTGTACCTGCGCGCCTCTGTGGCTCATTTATGCTCCAGTCGTTTAGATGTTGGAATTATTGGATGGGCTCCTGGGGACCGAAGCTTATTTAAAGCTGCCGCCAGATTATTAAAAATATCAACTGCGAGAAACGATGAAGAAAAAAGTGTTATTCCTCTGCACGGAAAACTCCTGCCGTTCCCAGATGGCTGAAGGGATTCTGCGGCATCTCATGGGCGATAAGTTTGAGGTATTTAGCGCGGGAACAAGACCTTCGGTCGTAAATCCGATGGCTATAAAGGTCATGGCAGAAATCGGCATTGATATTTCGGGGCACAGGTCAAAATCGGTAGAGGAGTTTCAGTGGAAGAATTTTGATTTCGTTATAACCACATGCGATGCCGCCAGGGAAACCTGCCCTGTTTTCCCGGGCAAAGCACGCCGTTTACATTGGAGTTTTAATGACCCGGCAGAGGCAAGAGGGTCTGAAAACGAGATACTTTCTGCGTTCAGGAAGGTCAGGGACGGGATAAAGCAGCGGATACAGGAAGAATTCAGCCAATATTGATTTTCCCTATATAGGGCTATATAGACTATTTTGATAAATTATATTACTTTTGTAACTTGAACAGCCCATGCAAAACCAGATGGCTTTACTTCCGGACATAAGAAAAGGAGGAACAACGCATGAAGATGAACAAGATTGAACAGCCGAAGTCTGAAAATAAGCGGGGAAGGCTTGACATAATTATCGATATTCTTGAAGTTGCGAAAGAAGGAACAAGCAAAACAGCCATTGTCTCCGGTGCGAATCTGAACTTTCAGCTCACAGAAAAATATCTTGCTGTACTCCTGGAAAATGGATTCCTGGAGAACAGGCAGGATAAATATGTGATAACCGAAAAAGGAAGAACTATTCTGGAAAAAGCAAAAGAAATCACTCTTCAGTTACAATAACGTTACAATAACATATCTGTCGCGAGGATTTGATGGAAGAGAACATGCTCGAAATTTTAAAGATCTTATTCTGCACGCCGTTTTTGATTTACGCATGTTATTCGGATATTAAAAAGCGCAGCGTGACCAACTATATATGGTTAATGATGCTCTCTGGCGGCTCTTTCTTGGTTCTGTATGATGTCTCTGATTATGGTATATCCTACCTCTTTCCCATATTTATTTCAGCAGGATTCATCTTCATACTTGCTTATATCCTTTTTCAGCTCGGCGCATTCGGCGGGGCTGATGCCAAAGCGTTTATCGTCCTTTCGATAATCCTCCCGACCTATCCTGCATTCAAAGCATTCGGATATGCCCTTCCATTGAATAAGCCGCTATATGATATCTTTGCTTTGAGCATACTTGGCAATGCAGCCCTGCTGACAATTGTCGTTCCCATCGGGCTGATGGCATATAATATATCGGTAATGGGTTGGCGTATTGATAATCCCGTGTACATTTTCATGGGTTATAAAACCAAGATTTCAAAGCTTGCAGGTAAACATATCCGGCTGGTTCAAGCTTTCGAAGTGGTGGATGGCAGGGTTCGATCCCGTTTTAAATGGGGCGGTGTAGAAATTAATGAGAAAAAAATCAGGGAGCTTAAAGCTCTGTCAGAAAAGGGCTTAATTAAAGATGAGGTCTGGGTTACACCGGGCCTGCCGTTTATGATTTCCATAACTATGGGGTTTTTCATGGCTGCATTCTATGGCGACCTGATGTTTGTGTTGATTAAATTTCTCCTGTGAGCTTTAAAAAATTACTGAGAAAAAGATGCAATTACTCTGCACTGAAGATTCCTGCCATTCTCAGATAACTTCAGCAAATATTGATTTTATATAGATTATATAGATTATTTTGATAAGTTATATAAACTTTATAAAACGACTATAACAGGCAAAATCATCAGGTTTTGCTTCCGGACATAAGGAAAGGAGGGATGATCCATGAAGATAAATAACGAAAAATCTTATGAGGAGAAATCTCCTCATCATCTCTTTTTTTTCAGCGTAGATGTCCCTGGAAAAGAATGATGGGGTGAATATGTGAAATACACTGAAGGAGATACAGTAAAATTTAAACTCAAATCAGGTGAACTACTGGAAGGAGATGTTCTCTTTATTGAAAGGAGTCCCCGTGAGGACATATTGTATATAAGCAGTTCCAGCAGATGGGCGTATAGAGTCCCTGAAAAAAGGATTATATCGAGGGTTCCTAAAAAGAATAAATCTGTTCAACTGAAGAATAGAACTTCACCGGGGAACATCTGCGACCCGAAGCGCCATCGAAAAAATCATGAAACTGAAAGAACGGTTGCGCAAACTCTGCCCTGAATGCGACAGCCTGAGGATCTCCCTCACCAAATCCACTAAAAAATACAAATGCTGGTCGTGCAAAGCCGAATTTGAAATACCCACAGCAAGGGTAATGCAGCACAGGCAGATTGCACTGAGAAGTTGATCAGGAAAAACTTATGCCTTGGTGACTTCCTCCCACCAATAAATTGGCAGGCATCCTCGTTCTATCTTATGCACTCGTACGGTTTTCCACCGTATTCATCTGCACTTTTAGCCAGTCATCTTAGCATCGAAGGGGCAAGCCATTCACAGAATATACACATTAAGGAAACACGGTTTCCGGTATATATTCCCGATAGAACCTCTCTTATGTTGAATTTAATAACATATAGCTATCATGTAAGCGTTGTGAAAGTATTTTTGTATGGTTTTTGCACGGGCTGTATCCCTTATTTGAAAAGGAGGGGATTAGCCCTGATTTATCCTAAAATCACTCCGGTAAATGCAAAAGCAAGCCGCTCTTCTTCCTTTACGATCTTCTCGTCAAGGTCGTTCAATAAAAAATCAACTTCTATTGGGAAAAAGAGGGGGGAAAAGAGGGCTGTAAAGCCCTTTTAAGGTGCTGGCAGCTCTTATAGAGCTATGAGAACCAATATTTAAATTCCAGCATTGTCAGAGTGTCGAAAGAAACTTTGCCCTCAAAAGCTATCTGCCTGAGAAGTTCTTGGTTATTGTATTCAAAGCGAATATCTTTTGGCTGCAGGAGCACTGAAACTAAATCACTGCAGTTGGAACAGGAATCATATATTCCTTTGTTCTTGACGAAATAGAATTCATCGTCTCCCACCAAAACTCTGAACTCGGTCGTATTCGTAAGTAGGTTAACTGTATCTTCATCCTTTATGAAAGACGAGAGGAGAGCCTGGTTATCAAGCGTGCTACTCATTGCTTGCACGTTCTCCGGTGTGTTCATTTCATTTACCATTTCTCTTATCGAGAGATTATCGGACTTTGCATTTGCTGTTGTAATTGCTAAAAGCAAAGTCAACAAAACAAAGGCTGCTGCTATATATTTTTTCATTTTTGAGTTACCTCGTTTAATATCAAAAATCAGTAAAATATTTAAATGCATTCTAAATAGAATCTTTACATCTATAGTCTTCAGTAGCTAACGCTTTTGCGTTTGATGGCTATCCTCTGGATTTTGGAGAGGCTGGGAGCTTTCAACTGTATGACATCTCAGCCGAAAAGACATACGAACCATAGAAAAATATTGTCAGTGTAGCAGCGGATATGACAGTGGGAATCATAATGTGTTGACTTTATATACTAAAACATATTATAAATCACTGTGCGTTTGTAACGGCTGCTACGAATCTATCTAAAGGGGGTCAATCAAATGATATTGTTTACATTAGTATCTGCATTGAGAAACAACAGTATTCAAAGGGGGTAATGGAAGTGAAGGTGAAGTACCTCGGCTTCGGGAGCGTGGAGATAGACGGCGAGCGTTACGAGAACGATGTCGTTGTTCGCGGCGGCAGGGTTGAGAAGAGGAAAAAGAAGCGCTCGAAGCATTTGAAGGAAAAGTACGGCCACACCCCCCTGTCCCTCGCCGAGAATATCCCCTGGGACTGCAAAACGCTCATCATCGGGACCGGAGAGTCGGGTGCGCTCCCGGTGCTGGACGAGGTGAAGACCGAGGCTGAGAAGCGGGGGGTGGCTTTGATTATTACGAAGACGAATGAGGCATGCCGGGAGCTTGAGAAGGCCGGAGGCAAGACGAACGCGGTGCTGCACCTGACCTGCTAGGGTGGTCACAGATGGTTATTTGTCTTTTTCCTCTTTCTTTTTCTCATCATCAAACTCAAACGATTTGAGGATTTTAGCTAATAGGATATCGAATACTTCAGTGAACATGGTTAACTCGCCCTTTGACGTGCAATCTTACCAAATGCTCAATTAACATATAAAAATTATCTATATAGTATATATAGGCTATATTATTATTATTCGGAAGGGTTAGTTATATTTCACTTGAAGGAGAAATCAAAAAAATGATATGGTGTGAGATGGTGTGATAGATGGCAATATAACAATTATGAGATTATCAGAAGTGATAGGGATGAAAATCAATTCCAGAGATTTCCTTGTGCAGACAGGTGAAAAGATCAAACTCAAGCAGAGGCCGACGATTGTAATGCCAATTTACAAGTCAAAGGAGCAGTACCAGCAGATTCTCAGAGAACACGTTGAAGAACTGAGATCGTTGCAGAGTCTTCTTTACGCATCAAACCGCCATTCTATATTGCTGATTTTTCAGGGAATGGATTCCGCAGGAAAAGATAGTGCGATCAAGCATATTATGTCTGGTGTCAATCCACAAGGCTGCCAGGTTTTCAGTTTCAAACATCCCAGCACCATGGAACTTCAGCATGATTTTCTATGGCGTACGACCGTTTACCTGCCTGAACGAGGGCGAATTGGTATCTTTAATCGCTCCTATTATGAGGAAGTACTGATTGTTCGTGTACACCCAGAGATTCTCAGGAGCGAGGGGCTTCCGGATGGGTTTGATAAGAAAACCATTTGGCAAGAGCGCTATCGTTCTATCCTGGACTTGGAGAACCATCTATATCGCAACGGAACGCGAATCATCAAATTTTTCCTCCATATATCGAAGGAGGAACAGAGAAAGCGTTTTCTCAAACGCATTGACGATCCAGAAAAGAACTGGAAGTTCAGCCCGGATGATATTGTGGAGAGGAAATTTTGGAAACGTTACATGAAAGCCTATGAAGCCTGCCTGAGTGCTACAAGCACCACTAATAACCCCTGGTATATCATTCCATCCGATGACAAAGAAAACGCTCAGTTGATAATTTCCCAGATTATTCTTGACATGCTAAAAGGCTTAAAAATGACTTATCCCAAGCTTAGCGGAAAACGCCGAAAGGACTTAAAATCGATCCGCAAACAGCTCACTGCATGAAATCTGAAATTATGATAATATAGTATTTTCAGAGGCTCTCTCCCAGCTTTTCACGACAGCAATCAGTGCAAGGGGCTTCTCGTACAACACTTCCACTTTTCTATGATCAAGATACACTAAGCCTGCATTTCCGTCCAGAGTGATTACATCTCCTTCAGAAAGCTCCCGCCCGCCCAGCTGGCACTTATGATTGGGAACATCAATTTCAAGATCAGTGCAGTTCACAATGCAGACCTTACCCATCTGGCGGGCAACTACTGCTGCATGGGAGGTTCTGGCCCCGCGGGCAGTGAGTATTCCTGCGCAGATGGCGATTCTCGGAATGTCGTCAGGCGTGACCATCTCCCTGACCAGGATCACCGGTCCCTCAGCAGAGAACCTTTCCGCCACCCTGCCTGTGAACGCGATTCGACCTGAGGCTACCCCGCTGGATGCGGATATTCCAGCGGCAAGGGGAGCTTCATGAGAGATTACCTTCTGAACGCTGATAGATTCAATATCCACTTCTCGCAGCCTCTGCAGCGCTTCCTGCGGCGAGATGACCCCCTCCTGGCACAGCTCCACGGCAATTCTAAGAGCTGCAAGCGGCGACCTCTTTCCATCGCGGCTCTGGAGGATATACAACTTCCCTTCCTGTACCGTGAACTCTATATCCTGCATGTCTTTAAAATGTGATTCAATCTTCCTGCCCACTGCAAGGAGTTCCTGATCTACCTGGGGCATAGTTTCCAGTAGCTCTCTCTGTGTGGCGGCTGATTGTGCACCGGATACCACATCCTCTCCCTGGGCGCCGAACTTGAAGTCGAGCAGGAGTTCGTTCTCCCCTGTCCAGGGGTTCCTCGTGAAGGCAACGCCTGCGCCAGAACGTGGACCTATATTCCCATAGACCATGGCCTGCACCGTTACTGCAGTCCCGCGGACATTGCGTACCAGGTTCATTCTGCGGAATGCCTGCGCCCTGGGGTTCATCCAGGATCGAAGGACAGCGACAACAGCAAGTTCGAGTTGTTCATAAACGTCCTCAGGAAGCTTGCGTCCGCCTGCCAGAAATATCCTTTCATATTCCCCTGCAAGGCGCTTCAGACTGCTGGATTCCAGCTCCACTTCATCCAGTATACTCTCTCTTTTCATAGCGTCGTTTAAGAGCGATCTGTATTGCCCGGCATCATGAGAGAACACTACTTCACCGAAGTTTTCCATGAGTCTCCTGTAGCAATCCCAGGAAAAGCGGGGATTTCCTGTCAGGGACATCATTCTCCGAAGTGTTTCCCTGTTGAGACCCACATTCAGCAATGTTTCCATAATGCCAGGCATCGTGACAGGGGCACCGGATCTCACAGATACAAGAAGCGGTTTACTTCCGCCGAATGTCAATCCTGTGGCTCTCTCGATGAATGCGATTCCCTGACGTAGCAGGTCTGGCACGTCTCTGGGGAGTTTCCCTCCATTCCGGTAGTATTCCTCGCAGATTGAAACGTTCAAAGAGAAGCCCGGTGGAACTGGAATCCCTAGTTTTGCTATTCTCGCCAGGTAAGCTGCCTTGTTGCCGAAATCTTCAGATGTTATCTCAACCTGTGGGCCGTGCCCGAACGTGACCATCCTTGGACCATCGCTTGCCATAAAACCTACCTTTTCATGCTTTCGAAAATATTATCATGCATGATGCATGCTGCCTTCATGAGAGAGCTTGTGGATGCCATGATACTGCGGGCAAGCTCAAAGTAAACCAAGAACCCCTTATCGTCCGCACTTTCTCTGAGGATACTTTGCACAGTTTTCCGCAGCGCCTCATCGCACTCCTTTTCTAGGCCCATCACACTGTCCGAAGCCCTGAGGAAGTCCGCCATCTCCTCACGGCTGTAGCCTTTATGAACTTCCCGGGCAGATATGAGGGTTTTTAAGAATTCCTGACTGCACCTCTGCGCTATCTCTGCCACTGTGCGCAGATCAGCATGGGCTTCCCTTGACCGTGCATCCGGGGGAATGAGTGTGGCAAAGAACGATGCCTTTTCGAGATGGTCAAGTGCAATGTCAGATGCGTTTATCAGCGCGGCAAAAAACGATGCCTCTTCAGCCCTCCTGGAAAGAGTTCGAACCTTCCTCACGAGTTCATCAGCCTGACTTTCCCAGACCCTGATCTTCTGTGCACTGCGGGCCGCGAAGTCTCCATCACGCTGGCGGAGGGAGTCACCCACGGCATTTGCTGCCTCGATTATAAGTGATGTATGCTCTTCGCACATTCCCATGAGATCCTCGTATGCGGATCTGAGGTATCCCAGGAGATCAGCCTTTATTTCATCCTGAATAAGAGATCGGGAGCTGCCGGTCAATAGTCCGGTCGCTGCCGTCCTGAGCACCCACTGGAAATATTCCATGCACTTCTCACGGCCCAGTATCTGATGAAGCGGCTCTCCGCAGGACATAGACAGTAGAAGGGCATCATAGATGATCCTTTCCCCGCCCAGGTTGAAGAATGCGATATGCCCGACCTCATTGTCTGCCGCCCATTTAAGAACGGCTATGCAATCTTTATTGGGGAGGAAGTTCCGAAGCCGCTTGCGTGCCCTGTTCCAGTCGATCAGGAACACTATCCTGGATCCAAGGTGGGTGAGAAAAGCCTCAAGATCGGGGAAGTCCCTGGCTGTATATCTCCCTGTGGAGAGGTGATATACCTCCTTCTCGAACTGATCACCGACGCGCTTTGATAGTGCATCCTCCCACTTCACATCCCACGTATCGAAAAGGCTCTGGAAGAATTTTAGCCTGGGCATATGAATATCTGTGTGCACGATGGACACGGTCATTCCTTCGATGTTCACCACCAGCACATGCGCATCGGTCAGTCCTATGTCGTTCTGAATGACGAGCCTTGTGCCCATGCGCGTGGCGGTTGTCCCCAGGCCGGGGTGGTCAAATTTGAGAGGAGCGGTGTGGTTAACCCCTGCCATGAACGCCCTGACCAGTACCCTGTCGCCCTCTTCCAGCAGGTAGGTCATGGCACCATCGATATTCTCCTGCGAGAGCTCTCCCTGCATAGAATTCAGCGTTCTGTGCATGTCTATCACGAGGAGGTGGAGGCTGTCCCCGCTTTTTCGGTCGCCGGAGGTTATCCTCTGAAGGAACTGCTCACTCAGCGCTTCTTCCCCGGCAGCAGGCCAGCCCTCAAGCAACTCTGTGAGCCGTTTATCATAATCGTTCGCCTCCCCCCTTGCCAGAATGGGAAGAGACATCTCCTGCATGCATGCTTTTATGGCTGAGAATATCTCGTCTGCATAGGGAATTCGATACGTTCCGGAACCAAGATCCTCTGCCCCTTGCACTACACTATCAAGCAGTACGTTCTCAACCCCGGCAGTTTCCCTCTCTTTTTTAAGGCTGGGGAATTCACGGTCCGGATGCAGAGCCCTGGATTGGGCTGTCTGAAGCAGCGTGAAATAGTACTTAATCCTTTCATTGGCAGCGAGCGCCGCGTTCACCAGTTCAGGCAGGAGGAGTTCTTCCTCGCCCAGTTCTTTTAGGATACTCTTCTTCTCGGTCATATTGAAAGTTTCTGATTTAGGTGATCAATGAGCATGTACATCGGTATCGATATCGATGAATCCGATGACATGCTCGGCGGCAGTCATGATACAAGGTCTAATGAAATTGCGAGATCCCGATTGAATACCTTCTCGAACAGATCTCCTTTTTTCATGGCTCTCTCCTTCTCGGTTTCTGCTTCGCCTGAAACAGCACAATTGACAATCACCTGCTCCGGGGAAACCTCACATGTGATATCTTTAACAAGGCTCTGCTGGGTGAAATCCAGTCCGTCCGCCACGCGAAGAATCGCTGACAGCGCCTTTACTTTCTGCCGCTCACCTCGCTGTAGTGCAGCAAAGTTGGGGTGCCCTTTATTCGGAAGTTTTTTCCTGTGGTAACGGGCGATTGAACCTACGATATTCCGCTCCCTTTCATCAAAGGGCAGATGCGGCTCGGCAAGGATAATGCGGAGTGATGCCTTGTGATGCCCCTTCTGACCTTCGACCCACCCGATATCATGAAGGATGCCTGCATATTGGAGCCAGAAGCGTTCCACGGCACCGAGTCCATGAAGCCCTCCGAGTTCATCGAAGAGCCGCATAGCCAGCCTTGTCACCTGACTGCTGTGCCCATCACTATAACCAAAGCTGCGAGCAGTCTTCCGAACCTCCTCCAGGCGGCTTTCATTCTTCTTTGACAGTTCCTGAGCCACCGCGTCCGGTGAGCGCCCCTGAAGAATCATCTGGGCGAAAATCTCAGGAAGGCCGTTTTTCCGTATGGCTGCTGCGGCGATCGAAGCATCATAGGCGACATGGTAGTGGTTCACTTCGAAGGGGTTTACCTGCAGGATTGCGTAGCTGGCTCGAGGATCACCGTCATCCTGTCTTCCTGTGCCTCCGGGGTTGATGAACCATACACCATCAACCTGACGGGAAAAGGGAATGTGCGAATGCCCGAAGATGATCACATCAGCATCAGCGAGATGGGCAAGCTCACGGAGGCTCTCATCCGGCGTTTCAGGGCCGATTTGTTTATCACCCGGCGAAGGGCTCCTGTGGGTAAGAAGTGTTCGCTTTCCCCCAGCCTCCAGTCTGAGTTCCTCAGGCAGAGATTTGAGGTACTTGCGGCTCTTCTTCGAGAGATTATCATACGTCCACTTGATGGCATTCCGGTCTTCAGGTGGCTCTTTTTTCTCCACCGCCTCTTCCTCTTTATTTTCCTTTCCCTTTTCTTTGACCTTCAGTACCTTGAGGTCGTAGTTCCCCACTACGCTCTGAGTGTCCTCCTTGCGCAGTCTCCTGACAACTTCATCTGGAAAAGCACCGTACCCCGTGAGGTCGCCGACATTCCAGATCGTTGAAACCCCTCTGTTGCTGGCATCTTCCAGGACAGCCTCAAGAGCAGGCAGGTTGGCATGAACGTCCCCAATGAGTAAAAAGGCTTCGTGTTCTGCGGGTTGAGATAACTCCGTAGCAGGCAGGTTGGCAGTTGCTTTTTTTGCCTCGGCTTTCTTTATTTTTGCTTCTGCTTTGGCAGGTTTAGGTTTTATTATACTTTGCTGTATTTTACGTCTCTCTTCCCACCACGAAGATACTGTTGGCGTTCCCACTTTTTTTCTATCTTTCATATATTTCACTCTCCATACTTATATTATATTTACCTGAATCTTACATTTTTCATCGAAAGTTAACTGGACAAATTGTTTCAGGTCATTCCATATGTTTTGCTCCTGAATTTCTTTCCAGTATGCTACAAACTCCTCATATATCGCAGAGCGACGCTCGCGCAGGCACTGCTGGAGGTGCAGCAGCCCCGGCTCAAGAATCCTAAAGGAATCGTCATGTCCGAAATAATCAAGAGAATATGCCCGTTCCTCCTCCATGAACTGAGGCAAATAATCCATCCATACATCGCAGTCGTGAAGATCTCCGAGCATGTCCTGAAGTTTTTTGCAGACCGCAATCTGGGTCTCCAGTTCTCCTTCGTAAAGGGGTGAAAACACCTCCATCGTATAGCGAAGGCGCTTTACAGCAATACGCATGGCATGGTGCTCTTCTATATTTTCAGGGATGTAGACTGAAGCTTCATGAGCGAATACCTCCTCAAGCCTCGATGTTATGTGGACAAGTGCATTTTGATAGGTCACTGGAGAATTGACATCCGCGTTACGGCTTCCCTTGCGCATATTACGGCACCACTTTTCCATATCTCCCACCACGCCGCTCTCAAGAAGCCTGTCTATGGCTTTGATCACACGCGGCTGCATCCGCTCCCGGCGCTGCCTCAGGCGCAGAAGGAAGCGCTCAGCGCCGGGGCGGAGGCTTTCCTCTTTTGGCTGCTCTATGTATGTCTTAAGAAAAGCGATCTGCACGTCTGCATCCCGTGCTTCCCTGAGAGCGCGTGTGATATTGCGGATCTCTTTTCGCCATTCCCTGTACTTCTTAGACAGGAAACACTCCTCAAAGAGCGGGAGGCAGGAGCGGATACGCCTTGATGCGACCCGCATCCTGTGAATGAACTCAATATCCTCCGCCTCACGCACGCCTTCTATCTCCTTAGCAAGAGACCGAAGGAGCGGGCGAAGCGTATCAGCCCCGAAAAGGCAATATCCATTAGAGTTTTTCAGAGATCCTTCTCTCTTAGAAATATCCGTGCTACAACCCCCAGCTCTCGATTTTCATACGTCTGTGCATGTATATATCTATAACAATCCTTAAAAGTAACCGTGCCACAACCCCCTGTTCTCGATCAGCCATTCCTGTGAATTCAGCTCTTTCTCTCCGGGAAATAGTACAACACGCTCGTATGTACCATCGCTCAATAACCGCCTTGCTTTTACGTTATCTTTCAGGTGGGCATTGAGTATGTCCTTGATTATTGCAGATTTTATATGCGGATTCTCCACCGGGAAGAGTATTTCTACCCGCTCATCACAGTTCCGTGTCCTGAGGTCAGCACTTCCGAGCAAGACCTCTTCATCCCCGCCATTTCTGAAATAGTAGATCCGCGCATGTTCAAGAAAACGTCCCACTATGGATGTGACTGTGATATTCTCACTTATTCCCGGAATGCCGGGGCGCAGGGCACACAGGGCGCGCACGTTCAGGTCGATTTTTACACCCGCCTGGGACGCCCGGTAAAGAGCCAGGATTATCTCCATATCAGTTAAGCCATTGTTCTTGAACGCCATGTATCCATCCCCGTGCTCTCTGTGGCGTTCGATCTCTCTTTCGATACGTCCCAGGAATTCACGCCGCAAATCGTAAGGCGCGACAAGCAGTTTATGATACTTCTGCTTTCCATAATAGCCTGTGAGTGCGTTGAAGAGGTGTGACATATCTGCACAGATCTGCGGGTTGCAGGTAAAGTAGCCAAGGTCGCCGTATATCCTGGTTGTGACAGCATTGAAGTTCCCAGAACTGAGGTAGGCGTATCTGATTATTTCCTTTCCTTCTCTCCTGACGACAAGGCATAATTTGGCGTGAACCTTCAGTCCCGGACTGCCATATGCTACATGTACACCCGCCCGCTCAAGTTCATGTCCCCACCCAATATTATTCTCTTCATCGAAGCGCGCGGTCAGCTCCACAACAGCGGCGACTTGCTTACCATTCCGCCGCGCCTCAATAAGTGCATCAATGACAGGAGAATTGGCATCGATCCGGTAAAGTGTTATTTTTATAGCCAGCACATCAGGATCCTGTGCAGCCTGATGTAAAAATTTGATATAGGGCAAAAAACTGTCATAAGGATAGTAGAACAGGACATCCCGGTTGCGCAGAGCCGGGAAAATTTTTTTTTCGTTATCAAACAATGAGGGATTTGAAGGAAGAAACCGGGAATCTTTCAGGTCGGGGCGGTCCAGTCTTATCAGTTCCCATAAATCCGCTGTCCCCATGATACCCTCTATCTCGCTGACCAGGTAGGAAGGCAGTCCGAGTTTATTGGCAAGCATGTGACGGATGTGATCGGGCATGGACGCATCCACTTCAAGCCGCACGGGCGGCCCGGTGCGGCGAAACTCAAGACTCTCCTTGACCTGGGTCGCAAGGTCATCTGCCCCATTCAGATGAGCCTTAATTTCAGCATCGCGCGTGATGCGGAAAGGATAAGATGCGACCACTTCCATACCTGGGAAGAGCATGTCCAGATTTGCGCCTATAAGGTCTTCAAGCAGGACGAAGTGGATGGTTTTCTTGCTGGCAGTACTGTTTTCAGGATGCTCACTGGTTTCCACTTCTGGTGTAGCGATAAAGCGCGAGAATAAACCCGCGGGTACCTTGATACGCGCAAGCATCTGCTTTTCAAAATTACCCTGGGTTACCCTGACCACAACAGCAATGTTGATTGTGAGATTGGAAATGAATGGGAAAGGATGAGCCGCATCGAATGCCAGAGGAGTGAGGGTCGGAAATATCTCATATTCGAAGAGGCGTCGCAGAGCAACCTTCTGTTTTTCCTCAAGGTCGCTATATCTGTTGATATGGAGACCTTCGCTGCGGAGCTTTGGTAAGAGTTCATACCAGTAGCGTTCATGGTCGGCGATAAGTGGAATTAACTCTTTATGAATCGCTTCAAGCTGTTCTGACGGTGACATCCTGTCAGGGTGTGCTTTGACCCTGCCTGTCGCGAGTTGCCGCCGCAGGGATGAAACCCGAACCATGAAGAACTCATCAATGTTGCTCCCGCAAATAGCCAGAAACTTCACCCTTTCCAGGAGAGGCTGGCGCTCATCCATTGCCTCCTCAAGCACTCTCCGATTGAATTTGAGCCAGCTAAGCTCACTGTTGATGAAGTTTCCTGGATCGTCAAGAGGAATGCTCTCTTCGGTACTGATATTCATCTGTTGTTCCATAGTACAGGCGTCCTGTTAAGATCAGTAGAAAATTTTCAACTTCTTAATCCAACATCTACATTCTGATTTTGCTGAAAGAATCTGCATCAGGCGCACGCGTCCACAATATCTGCTGCGCTCCGTGTCCCGGATTCATACTCTTCTCTTACAAACCCTTTTGAGACCTCAAATAATTCAGAAAGCCATTTTTTACCATTATCCCGAAAAAGTATGGGAACCTTCGCTTCCAGCGGTTTAAGCTTGTTTAAGAACTGCGGAACGGTCTCGCATTCAATCAGCATCTGGCAGAATGGGTGCCCTGGATATGATACGCTGATCGCCTTAAGATAGACTAAAGGGTCGCCACCGTTCTCAATGAACTTACACATAATTTTAATGGGTGTGAAATCCACATTCGCCGCTTCTTCGTTATTATCTGCATCACTTTCCACAATTCTGACAAAGTCATCCCAGCCGCCGCCCTTCTTCCATTTTTTAAACCTATCTTCAATGAGTAATATGTCTTTTTTGCGAATCTTTTGAATGAGCTCAAAATCTTTCCTGTTAATCTCTTCTATGAGTAGCTCGATATTATCTGATTTCATTATATAGGTCTCCCAATCCGTTTATCAGCTTGATGTGTCATTCCTCTTTTATCAGGCGACAAAAACGAATGACCCTTAGTTATTTTTCAAATTCTTATGATATATAGTTAATCTCTATAGTCTATATAGAAAACCAGCAGATGCTATGTGATTAAAACGGTCATTTCGTGAATGATTGGTACTTACCTGAGAAGACTGGTTATAATCATATCTTATGTATGCAGTGCGTTCTCAACCCCGGAAGTATCCCTCTCTATTTTAAGATTGGAGAATTCACGGTTCCAATGAGAGCCCTGGATTACATTCAGATTGAGCTTCTTCCTGAATATTTTCTCGAATGCTCTCACGTTCGATTCCACGCCCCACACCTCAAGCTCGCAGTCGCCCTCAGGCCATATAGCGAGCGCGACTTTCGTTCTATCTTTCCCCGTGAATTCTGCCTTTTTTACGAGGCATGTATGGCTTCTGTCGAGTTTCTCGGCAAGGCGTAGTAGCATTGATAGGACAATCACGATATTTGCAGAGCGCTCATCAAGCTCAGCTAAAGCCGGGTCCTGTCTCTTTGGAAGCTTCTTCCTGTGGAACCGGGCGACATTTGCCATTATGTTTATCTCGACCTGGTCAAAGCCGAGGAGCTCTGTATTGCCTATTATGTAATGCGAGTGGAGATGATGACCTTTAAAGGATATGAAGCCGCCGATATCGTGCAGGAACGCAGAGTACTTCAATAGCTCCCTCTCCCGTTCACCTAGGTCGTGCAGTCCGATCCTCTTTGAACTGTCAAAAAGCTGAAGCGCGAGAGATATGACAGTATTGGCGTGTCGCTCGTTGATATTGCAGGACCTTCCAAGCTGGAGCACGCTCATTTCCCTGACAGACATCTCCTGGAACTGCGGAAACCCTTCATGTCTTGACAGGTAGTCCATGAGCATCCCGTGGACTATGCCCCTGTCGCTGACTGTAATCTCTTCAAGCCCGAACTCCTCCATTATTGTCTCGAGAATAGCAGCACCTCCAATAATGATGTCTGCTCTCTCGGGGTTGATGCCCTCAACCTTTTTCCTCTCATCGAGAGCAAGAGTGCAGAGTTCCGAAACTACCTTCCTCATATCCTTATAGCAGAGGACGAGTTTTCTTCCTGCGTCGCCCCGCCCATGCATATTCATCGCTATCTCGGCCAGGTTGGTGATCGTGCCTGAGCTTCCGAAGGCGCACTCTATCCTCGCACTCTTCATGCATCGCGCCGTTTTGAGCATCCTGTTCTTGATGTACAGCTTCATCCTTGCATATACATCCTGCGGCACAGGTCCTGTGCCCCCATCCTGAATGAACATAGTTGTGAGCCTTATTGCCCCGAGCTCGAAGCTGTCGACGTAATAGTGCTGGAACTGGTCGCCTATCGCAATCTCCGTGCTTCCTCCTCCTATATCGATGAAGATCGCCTTCCTCTTGCCAATATGGACTCCGCTTGAGACGCCAAGATAGATGAGGCGTGCCTCTTCCTTTCCAGGTATGACCCTTACTTCCAGCTTCGCCTTTTTCTTTAGCTGTTCAAGGAATTCTGCCTGGTTTCTCGCCTCCCGTGCAGCGGATGTAGCTACAGCGATGATTTCGCCAGCACCGAAAGATTTTGCAAGTTCCGCGAACTTTTTGCAGACCAGAACTGCCCGCTCCATTGCCCCTGGCTGGAGGTGGTTGCTCTTGAACTCGTTCTCGCCGAGCCTGACAACCTCCTTTTCCTGCCGCAGCACGGTGTACGAATGATTGGGGTTGAGTCTGACGAGTATAAGGCGGATTGAGTTCGTCCCGATATCTATGAACGCCAGTATCTGCTCCTCAAGCTGCTTAAGTTGCATTTCAGTCTCCTCATTATTATTATTGAGTCCTATTATATTATCTTTTCTACAGTTGTCATTTCCATTCCCTGAAATGCGTCTGGAGTAAAGACCCAAATTGCTAAAGTTAAAGCCACTAACCAATGTTTTCATCACGTTCATTCAAGTGTTAATCAGAGGTTTGTAAATAGCTTGTGTATATAAACTATATAGTCTATTTATCTAATTATAGCGTCCATTAACATACTGCCGGGTTTGTCCTACCAGGTATAGCCCAAGAAAATGCTTCCATTTCTCCAGTTTTCTTGATTGTGAGTACTGTTTTTACCAGAACCAGGGGCTTGATCCACATGTAAATAGAGAACGTTTCCGAGAGGAGTGGTGGGCTTAAACGATGACGAATGAAATATTTTTTGGTTGGATGCCTTCAGCTACACTGTTGGTCTCTATTTTGCGGTTAGAACTTCCTGTATGGTTTTCAGCAATCTCTCAGTAGTATAAGGTTTTGGCAAAAAAGCGTGTACTGTACCTGCGACGTTCGCAAGTTTATCTTTCTCTATTAATCCGCTGACTGCAATAATTTTGACTTCTGGGTCAACTTTGTGCAGTTCTCGAATGCTCATTGACCCATCCATAACTGGCATCATCATGTCCATAAGAACAAGTTTGATTTCATCTCTATATTGCGAGTACAATATAATAGCCTCTTTTCCATCATCGGCTGTGAGTACTCTATACCCGTGTGATTCCAATATCGCTCTGGTGATGTCACGAATTTGTGGTTCGTCATCAACAACTAGAATTGATTCCCAATGCCCTGCAGGCAGTTCAGGCCGTCCGTCATCTGCTTTTTGTGTTTCAGTGGTTGTAATAGCAGGCAGATAAACCTTAAATACCGTTCCTTTTCCAACTTCACTGTGGACATTTATAAATCCGCCGTGGCTTTTTACAATTCCAAGAACTATAGAAAGACCAAGACCAGTGCCTTTGCTAGGTTCTTTTGTCGTAAAAAACGGTTCAAAAATCCTGTCCAGTATTTCCGGAGGAATACCAATCCCTGTATCAGATACAGCGATGACGATATACGGACCAGCCTTGGCTTCAATATTAATGTGAGCGTAGTCTTCATCAATGAAAATATTCTCGGCAGAGATGCTGAGGATACCGCCATCTGGCATTGCATCACGTGCATTCACGCAGAGGTTCATTAGAACCTGATGCAATTGTGTGGAATCTCCAGAGGTATTCCATAGATCTTTGGGTATATCAGTTCTGATTTCGATAGACCTCAGAAATGTCTCTTTTGCAATCTTCTCAATTTCGGAGATAATGCCTGTTACTTGAAGAGCCATGCGTTCACTCTCAACACCTCTGGCAAATGACATCACCTGCTTCATCAAATTAGCTCCGCGTTGTGTACTTCTTTCGATTGTATTAAGCAACCTCTGGCTTTTTTCGTCTGTTAATTTTTCCCGTAACAGTTCTAATGACAGTATTATTGGTGTCAGCACATTGTTGATATCATGGGCGATGCCGCTGGCAAGTGTGCCTATTCTTTCCATCCTTTGAGCCCTGAGTAACTGCGATTCAAGTTTTTTCTTTTCCGTGATGTTTTTTACCGTCCCTATACTAGCTATCCTGCCAAGATAAGTGATAAGCCCGACATTCATATTGACAAATATTCTGGTTTTCCCATCCTTGTGCAGTGCACAGAATTCGTATTCATGAGGAACATCTTCCCCTGCCTGCCTTCGATGATAGCGATCTGCAACTATCTCTAAATCTTCCGGCGCAACAAGTTCTCTGAAATCCTTTCCCGTAATTTCCTCTACTGTGTAGCCGGCCATTCTGGCAAATGCCTCATTAGCAAATTGAATTTTAGCATCCTGTATAAGAAAAACGCCATCCTGAATATTATCAATTAAAGTGCGATATTTTTCCTCAGATTGTTGCAATGCCTCCTCTGCCCTCTTGCGCTCTGTAATATCGTGCTGAATCTCCAGGAAACCGGTGATGTTCACAACTTTTCCAGGGATGGCCCTGACGGGTATAAGGCGGGTCGAGTTCGTCCCGATATCCATGAACGCCAGTATCTGTTCCTCAAACTGCTTAAGGTGCATTTCAAGCCCATCAGTCCTATTATGCAGTCCTGTTATGTTTTCTACCGTTGCCATTTCCATCCCCCTGCAATGCGGCTGGAGTAAAGGCTCAACTTTTTAAAATTAAAGCCTCTAAATAATGTTTTCATAACGTTCATTCAAGTGTTAATCAGAGGTTTGTAAATAACTTATGTATATAGACTATGTAGTCTATTTATCTTCATCTAAGGAAGCTTTTGATGGATTTACTGATGGAACTTAAGCCAAAAATATCACACTGGAGCAGAGAAAAGATATAACAGCTATAGCCAAAAAATTGATGTGTATTGAGATCATCGAAGAGACGCACGAGAAGGTAGTTATCCAGGATATCTCGAATCCGGGAGATATGCCTATCGATATCTCTAAAAGTATATAGAGGAAATAGAATGGGTTTATTTTTTCTCAAGCATCAATTCAAGGTATGATTTACGAATTGTTGACTTCCTGTTTAAACCCAATTTCTCGATAAATTTAAAAATACTCTCAACTTTTTCTTCATATTTCTTGGAATCTTCTGCCGATATCTCAATTTCTATGAAATTTCCGAGGTTTCGTACTTCATCAAGTGCAATAAAAAAATCACCGAGCCTGTAATTTTTTCTTTTCTTGGTAACGGTCGCCATTGGAAAAAAACCAAGTGAAGTCAATATGTTTTTCATGTTATCTGCATCATTTATTTCTATCTGAAATTCTTTTCTTGTTTTAGAGATGCTGTCCATTTTGGGACCTTTATATGTCAGAAAGGATTGCCCATCCTCGACTCTTATCCTCAAAGACTCGTCCGTCTTCCCGAGATCTCTATATTGTGAATTATAATAAGTATCTGCCTGGTTCTCTATCCCGACAGGTGCCGCCCCCAATGCAATTATAGACCTCTCCATATCCTCTGGGTCTTCTACACGAGCTTTTATTTCTATCTCGATCATTACCGTTCGTCTGTTTAACTTGAAAAATCAACAAAATAGAAGCACGAAGTTACTCCTTTAGTTTTTTTTTCGGCTTCAGCGAATCTATAATTATCTCTTGTAATTAAAGGAACTTATAACTTACCATCTTTTTTATTTTATTGTAGCATTTTACATTTGCAACTTGGAAGTAGTATGGTAAGCATTGAAATATCATGATTTCAAAGTTAAATATATATCACCGATGCCCTAGGGATTTTGTATAACATATTTTAATCTGAGTAAATGAGTTATTGACTTCAGAAATAAAACCATCGTTTATAGCATATTTTTTACTAAATTTAGCCCTGTGTCCAGTGCTGTCTTAAGCATTTCAAGCGGATTGGAAATACCCAGATAATGAACCATGAAAGGTATGGCTATAAAAGTCCCGAGCATACTGCCAACATCTGCAAGGCTTGCTACAAGTATAATGCGAAAGAGTTTATTTTTCATTAATTCTTTTATTGTTTCAGCTTTCATTATGGTCTTGAAATCTTCGGTAGTAGGGGGACGAAAATGCGCTTCCACAATTGCTGCCAGCCATCCGATAGGTAAAAAAGGATGCAGGAATCCGGACCAGGCAAGGCTAAGAGCAGTTATTGCCGAAAGAGAATGCCCCCGTGCAAGTAGAACGCCTGCCGCTGAAAGTAGTCCCTTAGTAATAAATAAAATTAACAGTACGGTCAGGAGACTTGATAATGAGACTGTACCGGAATAGACAAGAAGAGCCAGTAATCCCGCAGCCATCGCCAGGAATACGATAGTTGCAGCCTTAAACCAGCTAAAACGCTTTTTCGGGAGCCCCGTCAGTTCCTCGATCGGAGGGATGTATTCCGGGTTATCAAGATATTCTTGGATACCCTCGCAATGAGCGGCACCTACAACAGCTACAACTTTTCCTTCTTTGGATATGTCAAGTAAATTCTTAGCCATTATGGCATTTCTCTCATCCAGCAGGACAGATGCTGCGCCTGGCGCAAAATTCCTTAATCCGGAGACCAGTTGGGTCACAACATCATCGTTCGTGATTGTGTCCACATCGATTTCTTTTGTACCAAAACCAAGCGATGCGCCAACCAGAGAGCCAAAAAGCTTCAATTTCTCAAAAAAGGACATTTTATTCCAGAAGCGCTCAAGTGTGACCTGGATATCCCTGTCGATAAGCGCAACACGCGCCCCGGTTTTTTCGGCTTTTTCAATGGCAGATAGCATTTCGGTACCAGGCTTGGTACCCTGATCCGTGCCGATTTTTTTCTGGACATAAGCGAGAAGCAACTGAACTAAGAAGTAATAGAACTTACTTCCGCTGAGCAGCTCTTTAATGTTTACTGCTTTAACTTCTTCCTCTCCTTTTAAAGCCCGGTACCTTCCTTTGCAGAGTTCTACAGCTACAATGTCGGGTTTTTCTCTTTCAATTACTTCATTAACCTCGGATACGCTCCTGTCAGAAACATGAGCGGTTCCGACCAGGATAATTCTACTACTACTAGAGGAGGTTGCAGGATTCCTATAACTTATTGCGGACGCTATATTATTCATATCAGTTCGATACTTCTTTTATTTCACGGCTTTTAATTCCTCTTTTTAACTATAGACTCTAAATAATATTTATAGGATTAGACTATAGAATATATAGACTTTTTATTTTATATTAATACAATAACCTGAAACTCTATATAGATTATATATTTTATCTAGATTATCTTTATTTTCCCAAAGAAATAATTGTACTGCATGGAAGCAATAAACCAGGAAAACCATCAAGGTATAGCAGACATCCATACTCATACCAGGTGTTCAGGCTTCGGGAGATATTCTTTTCTCCATTTCCCTGAATCCGTTACCGACCCTGCCAAAGCAGTCGAGGCTGCTCGAAGAAGAAAACTTGATGTCCTGTGCATAACAGACCATAATACAATCCAGGGAGCCATCACCGCTAAAAAGCGCGCAGCGGGTATCGACGTTGTGATCGGTGAAGAAATATCAAGCGCAGACGGTGAAATTCTGGCATTGTTTATCCAGGAAGAAATCAAACCCATGCTTGGCGCGCCTGAGACTATAGACCTTATACATGACCAGGGAGGTGTTGCTATAGCAGCTCATCCTTTCAGCCCGCAATGTCCATCCCTCGGAAAGAAGATATGCTATTTAAAACTGGATGGTGTTGAAGTATTTAATGCATGCCATCGTGATGCTTACTCTAATTTAATGGCACAGACCCTCTCCCCCGGAAAACTGGCAAGGCTGGGGAGCAGCGACGCCCATTCAATAGATATGATAGGCAACGGATACACGATTTTTGAAGGGAGAACTTCCGAGGAACTTCGCAGATCCATCCTTAAAAGAAAAACTTCCTTCGGCGGAAGCAGAACTCCCCTGTCGGAGTGCATGTCATGGAGCAGGGAAATAGCAGTGGAAAGCATCAGGATGATATATAATTCCATGAAGGGAGAGAAAAGCCAGGACATATTGTATTCGGCAATAGATAAAACCACAAAAAAGACAAAAGCCCTTGGATTGATAGGCGCCGGACTGTATATCGGGTTACAGCTATCATATTTTTGCGGGGTATCGGGAAATATCATCCTGAATGTCAAAGGTAAAAGAAAATGGATTGAGAACACGGATTGAATGCTGAAATATAGCGCATGTGTTTATAAGTCCGCTCCTTGAGCAGTATTTATAATCGCTATCAAACGCCAAGGTCAGTTGAAAAGAAGGTATTTTCTACTGATTTTATTTAGTATATATAGATTATTGTGATAAATTATATAACTCTGTGAGATGAATCTTGATACGGTGAAAGAATGAAAGAAAATGAGAAAATTATGAAAAAAACCCTCAGCGGTACATGGCATAATTCACCCGAAGAGGGATTTATGGAACTAAATCAGGAAGATAAGGAGATGTATCTGTTCCTGCGCGGCGGGTTTGCTGCCAAGTAATAAGAGTTGAAATCATGAATACACTTGACATTCTGATACGCATTTGCGAAAAAAGAGAGGAACTAACAGCAAAAGGATTAAATGGGCAAGATGCCTTAACAAAAGCAATGCAAATGATAGCTGAAGAATATCATATATGCTTTACGTCGATAACCAAACTGATTACATTGTGATAAAAACTATCTTTTTCCGGAGTGGGATATCATCAATGTTAAAGGTAGAATAATGGAATAAGATACGAGTTTGCCTGGAACTGGAGGAGGTATTGTACTGAATTTCATTTTAAGCCTCTTTATGATAGAAACTGTAGAACTCCTAAATACCTATTAATAATACTGATATTTTATAGTATATATAGATTATTATGATAAATTATATAGCTTTATGAGTAGGATTTTGATCGGGTGATAGAAATGAGAGGAATACAAGACCTTAACAAAATAGAATTTTTACTGATAATACTTCTTCTCTTACTTGCACTCTGGATGGTGGTTAAGTGATAGACCACACAAAATTTTTCAAAAAAGTTACCGACTCTATTGTTACCATCATCCTGTATGTACTGCTGCTGGTGCTTATCGCAGGGATGCTGAGGATTTTACTGGATATACGCTCTGTTGCGATAGACTCACTTGAGGGCGGCTTTAATAAAGTAGTCACTAACGTTCTCACGCTTTTTATTGTAATCGAGTTCTTCAAGACCTTTGCCGACTATTCCAAACACGAAAGAATAAAGCTCACCGACATAACCGATGTCACAATTTTAATAGCTATGCGTGAGGTCACAGTCGGGCTTTATTCCAAATCATTTGGATTTGAAACGATTTTCGCCCTCTCTGCGCTGCTGTTAGTGCTTGGAGTGATAAGGGTGCTGGCTGTCAGATACTCGCCAGAGAGAGTTTGATGGTCTACTGATTTTATTTAGAATATAGAGATTATTTAGATAAAATATATAATGTTTAAGGTATAGCTGTTAATGCATGAATACGAAAATAGGCATAAACTCTCCCCAAATAAAAGAATTTGGAGGAGAAATCGATGCTCGGGAAGTGGAAATTATTGAGCTTGGTCTCGATAGGGTGGATTTTTTGGATAAGCAAATTGAGGAAGAACTGTTATTAAAAACTGCTTATCTTGCCTCATCTTTTGGCACTGAATTTACTATTCATGCCCCGCATATTGATTCTAAGATCGAGGGGATAAAGATAGATTTTTCATCTAATAGCGAAAAAAATGTTACTGTTATGAAAAGAGTAATCAAGATCGCCGCAGAAATAGGAGCAGGATACATAATTGTTCATCCGGGTAATCAAAATGGCGGGAAAAAGTGCCTGAACCTGAATATACTTAATTTAATTCGCCTGTGTGCTCTTGCTGAAGAATATGATATCACCCTGCTTTTAGAGAACCTGTTTGATAGGGATGGAGGAAATAAAATTGGTGTTTTCCCCGGGGAAATTTTCCATATTATTGAAATGGTGGGTTCAGAACATTTAAAGGTAAATCTGGATATTGGCCACGCATTTATTGCCTCCAATGCTTATGGTTTATCCCTGGAAGACTATTTTGAACTGGGCGAGTACATATATCAAATGCATCTTCATGATAACTTTGGTATCTTAGAGTCAGAAGCAGCGATGTTTGGAGATCGTCACCTTCCGTTGGGACTCGGAAAAATAAATTTCAGGGAAGTATTTAAAAACATACGAAAGACCGATGTGAGAAATTTAGTTCTTGAGCTTAAAAATTCGACAAGAGAAGAAACACTGAAAAGCCTCGCACATATCAGAAAATTTACCGAGGAAGATTCACAGCGTTTAATGCCTGTAATAACGTTTTACCCGGAACAGACTGCTGCATGCGCTCATAAAGAGGTCCAGTATATAGACATGCAGAGCCCCTGAAAAAAGTTAAAGCCCATTTATACTGATTCTATATAGTATATATAGATTCTTGGGATAAAGTATATAATATTTAGTACTGTTGGTTATTTGGTGATTAACAAGATGAAATTAAGTATAACATTAATTCTGGTTCTTGCAGGCGTGCTACTGGCAGGATGTGTCAGCAATCCGCCTCCCGATCAGACTACAGTACAGCCAACAGTGGCAACTGTGCAACCCACGAAAGCTCCGGCAACTATAACCTTAACCGGTGCAGGCGCGACATTTCCGAATCCCCTGATATCCAAATGGAGTTTTGAATATAACAAAATAAATCCAAACATCCAGATTAATTATCAGGGCGTGGGAAGCGGTGCAGGGATACAGCAAATATCTGCAAAAACGGTAGATTTTGGTGCAAGCGATGCTCCTCTCTCGGAGCAGGTATATAAAAATCTCACAGGGATCCTGCAAATACCCGAAACCATAGGCGCTGTGGTTGTAGCGTATAACCTGCCGGGCATACAGAGCGGAGTGAAATTGACCGGCGATGTAGTTGCTGATATTTTCCTTGGGAAAATCACAAAGTGGAACGATCCCAGGATTGTTGCGCTTAACCCCGGTATCCAGTTCCCGGCAAAGGATATTATCGTGGCGCACAGGAGCGATGGAAGCGGTACAACCTTCGTCTTTACGGATTATCTTTCAAAATTAAGCCCTGACTGGAAATCAAAAGTAGGAAAGGGCACAGCAGTCAACTGGCCTGTGTCTACCAGTCTTGGTGGGAAAGGCAACGATGGCGTTGCAGGTATCTTAAGGCAGAATACCTACTCTATAGGATATGTCGAGCTAATTTATGCCAAGCTCCAGGGCAACATCTCCTATGCGTATATCAAGAACCAAGCAGGGAATTTCATAGAACCAACGCTTGAAACAACCGCAAATGCCGTTGCCGGAGCTTCGCAAACGCTGCCCGCAGGTGACGCAAGCTGGTCATCCGTAAGTATTGTGAATGCCCCGGGAGATAATTCATATCCCATAAGCAGCTTTACCTATCTTCTTGTCTATAAAAACCAAGCAGATCAGACCAAGGGAAAAGCACTGGCTCAATTTATCTGGTGGGCAGTTCACGATGGACAGAGCTATTCCTCCGGCCTCCAGTATGTGCCGCTGCCGAATGCAGTCGTGAGCTTGGATGAACAAACAATAAGGCTTATGAACTATAACGGGCAACCACTAATTTAGATGGATCGACCGAAATTCCGCCTGAGCAAGCTCTCAGGCGATCTTATTTTTAAAACTGTAGTCGGCTTATTTGCCTTTGGCATAATAGTTCTTGCATTCTTATTGTTCAGGGAGCTTTTTATAGCGTCTTCTCTTTCAAGAAATGCTTTTGGTGCGGGTTTTCTGACAACCTCGACGTGGGATCCTGTGAAAGAGGTTTTCGGCGCCCTGCCATTTATCTTCGGGACTCTTGTTTCATCGTTACTCGCCCTGCTTATAGCCGTCCCATTAAGCCTCGGAATAGCGATATTTCTCTCTGAACTCGCACCAGAAAAGCTGAGGACGCCCTTATCTTTCATCATAGAATTGCTCGCCGCAGTCCCAAGCGTTATTATCGGGCTCTGGGGCATATTCATTCTCGCACCGTTCATCCGCGATTATCTTGCGCCGCCTCTTTCGACTTACCTTGGCTTCCTGCCGCTCTTCCAGGGACCGATGTACGGTCCATCCATGCTTACAGGCGGCGTAATACTTGCAATAATGGTTATCCCGATAACCTCATCGGTATCCAAGGAAGTCATCATGACCGTACCCATACAGCAGCGGGAAGCAGCGCTTGCTCTCGGCGCTACAGGCTGGGAAACCACGCGAATCGCAGTTATTCCTTACGCCAGGTCTGGGATATTCGGGGCTGTAATCCTTGGTTTTGGCAGAGCCGTCGGTGAAACAATGGCAGTCACCATGGTCATCGGGAACAGTCCCCACATCTCGGCATCGCTTTTTTCGCCATCATACACCATGGCATCTGTAATTGCAAATGAGTTTTTGGAGACCGCCGCCTCCAAGCTTTACATCTCCTCTCTTATTGAGGTCGGGTTTTTGCTCCTTGTGGTATCAGTCATAATCAACATAGCAGCCAGGATTTTAGTGTGGAAATTGCTTAAAGTTGAAAGGGGAGCGGCATGAAATGGAATAGAAGAAAATTAATTGACAGGATTATGTCCTTCCTGACGGCTGCCTGTGTTGTAGTTGCCATAATCCCGCTACTGAGCATTCTATACACAGTAACTATCAACGGGATATCCGCTATAAACCTTGATTTTCTCACGCAGCTTCCCAAACCAGAGGGTGAAGTGGGAGGCGGGCTTGGAAACGCTATACAGGGGACGTTCATAGTAGTGGGAATTGCCTGTTTAATCGGGCTTCCAGTAGGTATTCTCGCAGGCGTCTATCTTTCAGAATACGGAGAGAACAGGTTTGGCAGAATGGTAAGTTTTGTGGCTGATGTACTGGCAGGCACACCCTCGATAGCGGCAGGGATTTTCGGTTATACTTTCATAGTCCTGTATTTCGGTTTTTCTGCCATAGCAGGCGGGGCAGCTCTCTCGGTACTTATGATTCCCATTGTCGCAAGAACTACCGAGGAATCCCTGAGGCTTGTGTCAGGCTCGCTCCGGGAGGCTTCGCTGGCGCTTGGAATACCGAGATGGAAAACAATATTACATATTGTTCTGAGTACCGCCATGAGCGGCATAATCACAGGTGCTTTACTTGCAATTGCAAGAGTCTCTGGTGAGACCGCGCCTCTCCTTTTAACCGCTTTCGGCAATCCGTATTGGGCTGCAGGTATAAACAAACCAATATCCACCATGCCGGTTCAGATTTATACGTATGCGATAGCACCCTTTCCCGACTGGCATGCTAAAGCCTGGGGAGGCGCTCTTGTCCTGATTATCCTGGTCCTTATTTTAAATATTGGCGTGAGGTTTATTACCAGAAAAAAGTATTGAGTGTAATAACAGGAGCATAAAGTGCAGAATAAAATTACTGTAGAAACTCTCAACGCATGGTTTGGGACAAACCATGCTCTAAAAAATATTAACCTCAGTTTCCAGGAGAACAGGATAACCGCCATCATAGGCCCATCAGGATGTGGAAAATCCACGTTTATTCGATGCCTCAATCGGATGCATGAAGTTGTACGCGGGGCAAAAGTTTCAGGAAAAGTACTAGTTGATGGCAAGGATATATACGAGAGAGATATCGACCCTGTGGATATAAGAAGATGCATTGGCATGGTATTCCAGAAACCAAACCCATTCCCCACTATGTCTATATATGATAATGTTGCGGCCGGATTGAAACTCAATGGCATGAAGGATAAAAAGATACTTGATAAAACTGTTGAGGAAAGCCTCAAAAAAGCTGCACTCTGGGATGAAGTGAAGAACGATCTCAATAAATCAGGCGTAAGTTTGTCAGGCGGTCAGCAGCAGCGCCTCTGCATAGCAAGGGCATTAGCTGTTGAGCCGGAGATTATCCTGTTCGATGAACCTTGCTCGGCACTGGATCCTATATCTACAAGCAGGATAGAAGATTTAATGATAGAACTTAAGGAAAAATATACCATTGTTATAGTAACGCATAACATGCAGCAGGCAGCAAGAGTAAGTGATTATACAGCTTTCTTTCTTTATGGAGAGCTAATAGAGTTTGGAGAAACAAACCAGATATTTAAGAAGCCCAAGGAGAAGAGTACTGAAGACTACATAGTCGGGAGGTTTGGATAATATGGTTCGCGAAGCGTATCATAAAGATCTTCACAAGTTAAGGGAGGAAATACTTAACATGGGAAGCCTTGTAGGCAGAGCGATAGGAGATTCCGTGCTATCTCTTAAGAATCGTGATGTTGAACTTGCCCAGAAAGTTATTGATATGGATAACGAGATTGATGCCCTCGATCACAGTATTGAGGAGAACTGCATGCGATTGCTTGCGCTCCAGCAGCCCATGGCTAGGGATTTGAGGCTCATAATCTCGGTATTAAAGATGTCCATAGACCTTGAAAGGATGGGTGACCTTGCCTTAGAAATAGCGGTTATTACAAAGATAACTGCTAACGTACCCCCTGTGAAGCCTCTCATAGACATACCGAGAATGTCAGAGATATGTCAGGACATGCTGATGAATACCATGAAAGCCCTTGAGAATAAGGATGTAGAGCTTGCAAAACAGGTTGCAAAGAGGGATGATGAGGTTGATGCGCTCTTTGACCAGATAAGAAGGGAACTTATTACTATTATGATCGAGGATCCGAAAAAGATAACTGGCGCCCAGCATCTAACTTTTGTAGCAAGGTATCTTGAGAGGATAGGAGACCATATAACAAATCTCTGCGAGAACGTAGTGTTCATGGTTACAGGCGAACGGGTTGAACTGAACTGATTATAAGAATAATTAACACCCTGTTTTGATTTTTAGAAAAGTATTATTAATCATAAGAAGGAAACATGGACATAATGTTAAAAGATAAAACCAAGCTCGTCGTATGGCCTGTATATCTTGATGCCACGAAATCAAGGGGTGAAGGCAGGATTCTCTCATTGAAAGAATCGGTAAAATCTCCTGTTTTAAAGGAGATCGAAAAAGCCGCTTCAGAGTTAAGCCTGGCTCCTGTGGTCGAACCGGATAAATCCTACCCCAAAGCCTGGTGGAGCACAGGCGGAAGGGTGCTGGTCGATAAAAAAGGCCCTAAATCGGTCATAGTAAAACAAATAGCGCAGAAGATAAATAAAACACGGGGCCAGAAATGATAGACCTTCATACGCATTCCACTTTCAGCGACGGCGAACTTATACCGAGTGAACTTGTGCGCCGCGCTGTTTTCCATGGCTATACCGCAATAGCGATAACGGACCACGTTGATTTCACGAACATCGAGCATGTCCTGTCGTGCATGAAGAACATAAAATCCCTTGAAGATGATTACGACATCAGGATATTTCCAGGCGTGGAACTAACGCACGTTCCGCCGGGAAAGATGCCGAAGCTTGTTGATATGGCACGCAAGCTCGGCGCTGAGATAGTTGTGGTGCACGGCGAGACGACAGTTGAACCCGTCCCTCCAGGCACCAACCATACGGCTGTGACGCTCGATATCGATATACTGGCTCACCCGGGTTTTATAACGGTGGAAGATGCAGAGCTTGCAAGGGATAACGGCATATGCCTTGAGATAACCTCGCGAAACGGGCACAACCGCACCAACGGTCATGTTGTGAGGATCGCAAAAGAAACAGGCGCAAGCCTGGTCGTAGATACCGATACCCATGCACCGCACGACCTGATCACGGATGAGATCGCGCTCAAGATCGCCATGGGGGCTGGCCTGGATGAGAAAGGCGCCAGAAGTGCTACTATTTCGCAACCTTTAAATCTGATAAAAACCATTTAATAAAACCCTTGCGAAAAGTATATATACCAATAGCACGTTCTGAGTACGGCTTTTTAGAGGTCGAAAATTGAAAAGATTGGGAGAAATTTTTTATATTGTGGACAATATGTTGATAGCCCGCACCGACAAAACTCTTGAACAGAGTGCCTTACGCGAGAATTCGGCGGTGTTCACAAAAAAAATGAAGAAGATCGGAAAGGTAATAGAACTTTTCGGTCCGGTAAAGTCTCCCTACGTCTCCATAAAAGCAGCAAAGGGAACTACAATCTCCGAACTGACGAATCTAAAAAACGAAAGGGTTTATTTGCAATAGCAAAAGGACGGATTTCTAAATGACAGAAATTGAGAAAGTAAAAGAAATTGAGAAAACAGAGCGCGAAAAGATAAGAGAAAGTATAAAGATGAAAAAGGAGAAGCAAAAGCTCGGGCAGTTCGAGAAAGCAACAGTGGAGTGCCCCGAGTGCGGAAGTCATACGCTTGTCCATGATTATGAACGCGCTGAGCTTGTCTGCAATGAATGCGGGTTGGTTGTAGATGCGGACTTTATAGACCAGGGACCGGAGTGGAGGGCATTTGACCATGACCAGAGAATGAAGCGCTCTCGTGTCGGCGCGCCGATGACATATACGATCCATGACAAAGGTCTATCCACGATGATAGACTGGAGGAACCGGGACTCGTACGGGAAATCCATTTCATCAAAGAGCAGGGCGCAGCTTTATCGCCTGAGGAAATGGCAGCGCCGTATCCGCGTAAGCAACGCAACTGAAAGGAACCTTGCGTTTGCCCTTTCAGAGCTTGACAGGATGGCATCTGCGCTTGGTTTATCAAGGAACGTAAGGGAAACTGCCGCTGTTGTTTATCGTAAGGCGGTCGAGAAGAACCTGATACGCGGACGGAGCATAGAGGGCGTTGCAGCGGCTGCATTATATGCTGCATGCCGGCAGTGCAATGTCCCGAGAACCTTAGACGAAATTGGCGAAGTCTCAAGGGTAAGCAGGAAAGAAATCGGGAGAACGTACAGGTTTATCTCAAGAGAACTGGGTCTTAAGCTGATACCCACCTCGCCGATTGACTACGTGCCGCGCTTCTGCTCAGGCTTGAACCTGCGCGGAGAGGTGCAGTCAAAGGCTGTTGAGATACTCAGGCAGGCTTCCGAGAAAGAACTCACAAGCGGCAGGGGTCCGACCGGTGTGGCAGCAGCCGCGATATACATTGCTTCCATACTGTGCGGCGATAGGCGTACGCAGCGTGAGGTCGCCGAGGTAGCGGGCATCACCGAAGTGACTATCAGGAACAGGTACAAGGAACTGGCTGAAGAGCTGGATATCGAAATCATCCTGTAGGACAGGTGTGTATGTTAAGTGAGAGGAGACTTAAAACTCCTCCACAATTAATTTTTCGGGTTTTAAACAACAATATATGAAATTTGAGGAATGGGAACCTGTTTATGAACTGATTCTCAAGGATATGAATTTTGAAAGGCTGTACGACGAGCGCGCAGCACTTATCCTCTCTAAATTGCTTGAAATAAAAGCCAGGAGAAAAATGCCCGAGGTCATCGAGATAGATATCCTCAGGGATGCTATCAACGGGAAGGATATCCTTGTATGCGGAAAAGCCCCGAAGCTTGCGAATGAGATCAAGAACGTGGATTTCAAAAAATACGTTACAATAGCGGCGGACGGGGCTACGAGCGTCCTGATGAAGGGCGGAGTTGTACCCGATATCATCGTTACAGACCTTGACGGCAATATGGACGACGAAGCCCGCGCAAATGAGCAGGGTGCGATAATGGTGGTGCATGCCCACGGGGATAATGTGGATGCTCTGAGCGAGGAAGTGCCGCGGCTAAAGAGAGTTGTCGGAACCACGCAGTCAAAACCGCTCGATAATGTCTATAATTTCGGGGGGTTCACTGACGGGGACAGATGCGTTTTTCTCGCGCAGGAGTTCGGCGCAAAATCAATAACCCTTATAGGGTTTGATTTTAAGGATACGAACGTGACACCGCTTAAGAAAAAAAAGCTCGTATGGGCTGAAAAATTGATTAATATGGCAATGGGAGAGGGGCTTTTTGATTGAGTTCAAGCTCTGAAAGACGCCCTTTTTTGAACATAGTCCTGAATCCGAGGGCTGCAAGCTCGATCTCATCGGCTATGATTGCCCTGCAAACTGCCTTCTTTTCTTCACCGAGTATTTTCGCTACGCCAAACTCCTCAAGACATTTTTCTACGCGGTCTATTGCCTCAGACCTTGAGCGGACGTATAAAAGGTAGCCTTTGTTTGAAGAGCCGGGTAACAGGCAATCTTTTATGACGCAGGGAATCTTTTTAAATTCCTGCTGTACGATTTTGTTTATCTCTTTTCCGACATCCTCTTCGTAGAAGTAAACGGATTCCATAACCCTCCTTACGGAATAATAAAAAATTAAGGAAAGAATTTAATGCGCGTCACGCAGTCGAACAATCGGCACAGATGTATCTTTCCAATATCTGATCCAGCGCCTGAGTATCCGGATCGAATTCAAAGATAGTCTCGCTGCACGATTCGCAGACCTTTCTCTTTAATACAAGCTCGGGTTGCACCCTGCTCTCCATTCAGTTCACCCCCATTCTATAATGATTATTCATTCTACTTATACCTTATCCTCGGAATGAACCATTCCGCAAATTTTAAGTATTCATAGTCAGCTTTGTGATTGTGCCAATCAAGGGATTTGTAGAGTATAAAAGAAGAGAATACTGCAACGACATTAAATGTCCTGTACAGGTGATGATGAACAGGACGGCACAGGACCCGGCAGATTACAACGACTTAAGGGCGATATGCCAGGAAAACTGCCTGCATACTACTTATGAATTCCATCACTGGTTGATCGAAAAAGGCTATTTAGTGGTTAAACCTGAAAGTGGAGAGGATTAAAATGAACTGGGGAATGAAGAACAGGATTTCACGGATAATCAAGCCCAAATCAGGGCGCTGCGTTATGTTAGCTGTTGACCATGGTTATTTCCAGGGTCCGACTACGGGGCTTGCGAATTTAGGGAGGACGGTCGAACCGTTGCTGCCTTATGCCGACGCATTGATGATAACCAGGGGCGCTGTCAGGAACTGGATTGACCCGGCTGTAGATATTCCGATCATCCTGCGCGTTTCCGGAGGACAGAGCATTTTAAAGGAACTGTCCAATGAGATAATAACGACCAACATAGAAGATGCAATAAGAATAAACGCATCCGCAATCACATGCTCCGTATACGTTGGCGGGGAATATGAGAAGGAAACGATAGATAACCTGTCAAAGCTTGTGGACGAGGGAGAGAAATACGGGATTCCCGTATTAGCAGTGACCGCCGTCGGGAAAGATATGGCCCGCGATTCCAGGTACCTTGGTCTGGCTTCCAGGATTTGCGTTGAGATAGGGGCGCATATGATTAAGACCTATTATACCGAGGAATTTGAGAAAGTCGTTGAAGCATGCGGTAATGTTCCTGTGGTCATCGCAGGCGGCAAAAAACTGCCTGAGATGGAAGCCCTGCAAATGAGCTATGATGCAATCGCATCAGGCGCGGTCGGAGTGGATATGGGCAGGAATATTTTCCAGAGCGACAACCCGGTCGGCATGATACAGGCGGTAAGGGCGATAGTTCACGAAGGTAAGTCTGCAGATGAGGCTTACGAGATTTACGAAGGATCGAAAAAATAGAGCACGTCAATGAAAACCGCCGTATATTATAACAACAACGATATCAGGATAGAGGATAGACCGAAACCCGGAATAAAAGATGGCGAGCTCCTGATCAAAGTCAAAGCTTCCGGTATCTGCGGAACAGACCTGATGGAGTGGTACAGGATCAAGAAAGCGCCCCGTGTACTGGGGCATGAAATGGCAGGAGAGATAGTAGAATCACGCTCGGATAAATTCGATATCGGTCAGAGGGTTTTCGTAAGCCACCACGTCCCCTGCAATGAATGCAAATACTGTCTTGCGGGCAATCATACTGCCTGCGAAATGCTGCACAAGGGCAACTATGACCCCGGCGGGTTCAGTGAGTTCGTCAGGGTCCCGAAAATAAATGTCGAGAACGGAACATATATTTTGCCTGAAAATGTTTCTTATGAAGAAGGAACGATGATCGAGCCCCTCGCCTGCGTTGTGAGGGCGCAGAGGATAATCGGGGTTGGCGAGGGACAGACTGTTTTAGTCATGGGCTCGGGGATATCGGGCCTGCTGAATATACTGGTGGCAAAATTGAAAAAAGCAAAAGTCGTTGCGACTGATATCAATGAGTACAGGCTGAACATGGCAAAGGAATCCGGGGCTGATGAAGTATTTAATGCGAATGAAGAACTGGACATAAAAGCGGACAGGATCATAATGTGTACGGGGGCGATGCCTGCTTTTGAGGCGGCATTCAGATACATAGATAGGAAGGGGATAATAATGCTATTCGCCATCCCGAATAAGAATCTTTCAATCCCGGTTGAGGATTTCTGGAGGAACGAACTGGGCATCGTATCGAGCTATGGCGCGGCGCCTGTTGATCTGGAGGAAGCTCTGGAATTAATTAAAGACCGGAAGATAGATGTTAAAAGCTTGATAACGCACAGATTAAAATTAGAGGATATCCAGAGGGGTTTTAAGATAGCGGGGGAAGCGAAGGATTCGTTGAAGGTTGTGGTTGTTCCTTAAATTATTGAAAAAGTATAGTCTTCCTCATAACTCTGATAATAGTCTAATTAGTCTATAAACCACAGAGCACACAGAGGACACAGAGCAAAAACACAATTCTCTGTGCTCTCTGTGTTCTCTGTGGTTGATTATCTTGTTTTGGCTCACCTTAATAAAGCTGGCAGAATTTTTTATATTACTTATAATAAGTTTTGCGGATGATTGTATCGCTTTTTTGCTCTTGCAGGTTTTTAGGCTGAGCAGAGCACTTATAAATATGATGACAAAAGAAAAACTACTTATGAACATCAACGACATCCTTAAAAAGCTAAAGTACAAAGACGAGTATAAGGCATTGGTTCTCAATGCGCCTAAAGAATACGAAGAAGCGGTCGGAAAAACCGGCTTCGATACACAGGTCGGGGCAGACAAATACGACTTCGCACATTTATTTGTAAATAACAAAGACGAATTAGATAAATACGGAAAGCAAGTTGTTGACAGCCTGAAATACGATGGGGTTTTGTGGATCTCGTATCCAAAAGGCGGAGCCAGAACCGATATTAACCGCGACCAGGGATGGGATACGATTAAAAATCTGGACTTAAGGCCGGTCTCGCAAATAGCTATAGACGAAACATGGTCAGCCCTGCGGTTCAGACCGGTTGAACGTGTTAAAAAGAAATAAATCATCAGACGGGGAGGTATATTCATGAATAAAAGCTATGAAATCGCAACGCTGGGCGGGGGATGCTTCTGGTGCCTGGAGGCTGTCTTCAACGAACTGCGCGGCGTGGAGAAAGTTGTATCAGGCTACTCAGGCGGCAGTGTGCCCAATCCGACCTACCGCGAGGTCTGCACCGGGACTACAGGCCACGCCGAGGCTGTCCAGATAACTTTTGACCCGCAGCTCATCTCTTTCAAAGAACTCTTGCAGGTTTTCTTTACAATCCACGACCCAACGACGTTGAATCGTCAGGGCGCCGATATTGGCACGCAGTATCGCTCTGTGATATTCTACCATACGCCAGAGCAGAAAGCTGTTGCTCAAGAAGTAATAGCTGAGCTTGAAAAGGCAAAGGTCTGGGATGCACCTATCGTGACTGTGCTCACGCCGTTCGAAGCATTCTATCCTGCCGAGGAGTATCACCAGGAGTACTTCGAACACAACCCTGACGAGCCTTACTGCCGCATAGTGATCGAGCCTAAGGTGGCGAAGTTCCGAAAGCAATTTCTTGCAAAGCTCAAGAAATGATGTGTTTGTGTTTAGAAAATTACACGGATTAAAGCACCGTGCTCTTCCTCAGCCAGTCAATGTCGCTCTGGTACAGTTCCCGTAAATCCTTAAGTCCCAGGCGCAGCATCGCCACGCGGCTCACGCCAAGTCCCCATGCAAGTACAGGATATTTGATTCCCAGCGGCAGCGTGACCTCTTTCCGGAACACTCCAGCGCCGCCGAGCTCAACCCACTTGCCCCTGCTCTCGATATACACCTCTGGTTCCACGCTGGGCTCAGTGTATGGGAAATACCCGGGTCTGAACCTGACTTCGTCAAATCCCATCCTGTGATAGAACTCTGTTAGGCAGCCGAGCAGGTTCTTGAAGCTTACGCCTTTGTCCATCACCACGCCTTCCAGTTGCTCGAATTCGGGCGTATGCGTCGGGTCTATTGCCTCGCGCCTGTATGCTCGGTCGATGCAGAAGGCTTTCACCGGCGGGTCGGGATGGTCTGCCAGGTATTTTATCGTGACTGCCGTAGTATGTGTCCTGAGCACCTGTTTGCGCGAGACTTCCTCGCTCCATTTGCCTCCCCAGCCTCTTGAAATGCCTGCGCCTCGCTCGTGCATCTCTTTTACAGGCGCGATGTACTCATCAGGCAAATCGCATTCGGTAGCGAGGTGAAAGGTGTCCTGCATCTCCCTTGCGGGGTGGTCCTGCGGCTGGAAGAGCGCATCGAAGTTCCAGAAAGAACTCTGCACTATATCGCCTTTTATCTCCGTGAAACCCATTTCAAGGAAAATCGAGCGCATCTCGTTGATTAGGCGCTGGTATGGGTGGATCTTCGCGCCGTAAACCGGTTTTACGGGAGTGTGGATATTATACGGGCGGATTCTGCCGGTCTTCCAGGCGCCGCTTTTTATTATCGTAGGCGTGAGTTGCGCTATTTCCTCTTCTATGGTTAAACCCGCTTCAGCAAGGGCTTTTCCTGCCTCTGTGATCGTGATGATGCGTTCCTTTTTCTCTGTCTTTTCAACAAGGTTCCTTTTCATCAGGTCCCTGACTGCATCGCCAATCTCCGAAAGAGGACCTTTTTTGAGTTTTGCAAGTATGCTCTCGTCTTCCCCGACCTCTGCCTTACCTTCCGGGATTATCTTGTCCCCTTCTATTTTAGCCCAGTTTTTCTTGCGCAGCCATCCGAGGGCTATCCCTACCATCTGTGGCGGGAATTTCTTTTTTAACTCGGAAAGCGAAAGCGGTGCGGTGAGAGCGTTGATTATCTGGCGCTCCGGCAGGGAGACCTGCGCGTAAAGTTCGCCCTCTTTTGTGAGCGTGTAAATTGCTGTGAGCTTTTCTTTAACCTCACACAGGCCTTTTTCAGCGAGAAGGAAAGCGGATTGTATGGCTGCTTCGATGCTTAATCCGGAGTTTGCTGTAAGCTCCTCCGGGGAGACCTTGTCTTTTTTGGCAAGAGCCAGAAGAACGCGTTTTTCGTTATTTGTGAGGTTATATTCCTTTGAGAGCGTCATAACACTGGTACCACAATGAACAGCAGGATATTTAATGATTTGCGAAAGTTCCGGGATTTTTCAGGAAAGTTTTTTACCACGTCCGGCTCACTCATTAAATTTCTTGTAAAGGTAATTTGCTGCTGTCTGGAAGATCAGGATGAACATCACCAGCACCACGATATCCAGCCACGGTGAAAAAAGCGATCTGCCGGTATACGCGTACTCGATCATATCATTTCCGTAGGTAAGGGGAGATATCAGTGCAATCTCCTTACCGATCTCTGGCATAGCAGATATCGGGATAAAAACACCGGAGATAAAGATAAGCGGCAGCCTGACCGTGTTGAGCATCGACATAACCTCTCCCACGTTCTCGGTAGGGTACGCAGCGAACAGTGTCCCAATAGTCGCAAAACAGAACGCCGTGAGCATCATGGCAATCACAAGGACCAGTGGATTTACGATAGGCGTACTGAATATGATTACACCGATGGCAAGCGGGAGACACGCGATGCCGAGACTGTAGAGAAATCCGCTCAGGCTCTCACCCGACACCAGCGAATGCAGCGAGATTGGTGCAGAGAGCAGGCGGTCAAAGGTTTTTACCCGCCGTTCAATGGGTATCGAGACAGGCTCTATTGATGAGGCCGAAAACAGCAGGGTGATCGAGATCAGACCCGGGATCAGGGTACCGGGCGGGGCGTTCTTCCCGATGGCAAAGGCCAGGAACATGAAGAGCGGGAAGAAGATACCGGAAACAATTATGTTGGGCTTGAGGTAGTAGATCCGCATGTCCTTTCTGGCGATCGCCCATGCAGCGGACAGCTCGCGGGAAAGACGTTCTGCCCACCCCTCAAGATCAATCGATGGCATGGACTGCACCACCTGTCCGCTGCAGGCCGGTCAACCGTATGAACACATCCTCCAGGCTCGGGCCAAGAGTCGTGATACTGGTCACTTTAAGGTTGTGCGTGTGGGCATAAGCAATCACGGCATCGATAACTTCAGATGGGTCTTCAGTATAGAGCTTAAACTTGTCACCGGCCTTGTGTGCGTCATTCACCATGGGGAGGTGGCGGAGCTCGTCCAGCTGATCTGCAGAACTGTGGTCAAACGAGAACTCGATCGACTGCACACTCTGGATCGTCTTTTTCAGGGATTCCGGTGCATCGATTGCAGCGATATTTCCCTTATTGATGATCGCTACCCGGTCACACATGATATTTGCCTCCTCAATATTGTGCGTCGTTAAAAAAATCGTGACACCCTCGCGGACGAGATCCGTGACCACATCCCGGATGATGAGGTTGCTTTGTACATCGAGCCCTGAGGTGGGTTCATCCAGGAACAGCAGGCGCGGGCTGTTGACCAGCCCCATCGCGAGCGTCAGACGCCGTTTCATCCCCTTTGAAAACCCGTGCACTTTGTCATTGCGCCGTTCGTGTAACCCGAATATCTTGAGCAGCTCGGTTGTCTTTTTTTCCCGCTCGTTCCGTCCCACATGGTAGAGTTCAGCGGAAAACATCATGTTCTGCCATGCAGTCAGGTCATCGTACACGTTGGAATTCTCGGATACAATGCCCATAGACTGCCGTGCGGCAATAGTGTCGTGCTCAATATCATGGCCAAAAATGGTTGCCGTTCCAGAGGTCGGGCTCGAGATCCCGGTCAAAATACGAATAGTAGTGGTCTTGCCGGCACCATTGGGACCCAAAAACCCAAAGGTCTCTCCCTCGCCAACAGAGAAATTAATATCATTGAGCGCGGTGAGAGGGCCGAATTTTTTGACGAGATGAGATACTTCAATTGCCTGCATGTATTTGACTCTAGTACACTAATACTTAAGTCATTTGTAAAATCAATTCTGATCTTAATCCTGCATCTTTAAGACCCCGGCACCCTTGATTTTTCCCTGCTTGAGTAATAACAACGCTTCATTGGCTTGTTCTAGCTTAAATTCCTGAACCTCAG
Organism: uncultured archaeon; assembly: GCA_902386135.1. Classification (GTDB taxonomy): domain Archaea; phylum Halobacteriota; class Methanosarcinia; order Methanosarcinales; family Methanoperedenaceae; genus Methanoperedens. Next base: position 1,117 of record CABMIB010000095.1, on the reverse strand, counting down.
GTACGATCGGGATATCGGCTGCCAGTGAAAGAAATTCTTCGATATCTTTTCGCGTAATATTGGCAACGCTTTTCAGTTCTTTTTCATGCCATAGATCCCGGGTATAATCCAGTTCCGGAACAGGCGTTGCTTTCCGGATAACATTTACGACCACTCTTCCACCCTTTTCTGAATTCCTCAGGGCTTCACGCACGGTTATTCCCACCGGAGTAAAATCAATAGCACAATTATGCTTCCCCGGTGGGATGTCCCCTGGCACTCCGACCCAATCGGCTCCCAGCTTTTTTGCCAGATCCCTGTGTTCTTTACTTCTGGTAAAAACAAAAACCCTGCAATCCGGGAATTTATATTTTACGACCTGAATTACAATATGGGCAGAGGCTCCGAAACCATAAATACCGATCGTCTGGCCATCTCCAATCCCGGAAAGCTTCAGGGCTCTATAACCAACCGCCCCGGCACATAGAAGAGGAGCAGCCTGAGATGCAGTTAATCTTTCGGGGATCGGGTATGCGAAATCTTCCGATACGACTGTATATTCGGCATAGCCCCCGTCGGCATCGCACCCTGTACTCTGGAATTCCTCGCATAAATTCTCGTTCCCCCTCCGACACTGAAAGCACTTCCCGCAACTGGAATAAATCCAGCCGATCCCAACCCGGTCACCAATATTGAAATTCTTTGCATCTTTTCCTCTGTCAGCCACTTTCCCCACGATCTGATGTCCCGGAATAACAGGGAGCTTTGGTAGAATCCGCCCCTCGATTTCATCAAGTTCGGTGTGGCAAATCCCGCAGGCTGAAATTTTTACCAGGATTTGTTTTGGACCAAAATCAGGAACCGGCAGCTCTACCATATGCAAAGGCCCGGGCTCTTCTTCTATCGATGAAATTATTTTCTCAAGTATCATTGCTTTCATATTTTCTCCTTCCGACCTCAATTATCTTTATTTTTCTCCATTCTTCTATGTATTCTCCATGCATAGCGAATTATAGTAATTAGCCCCAAAATTTAGCTTTTGTTTGTGTGATCAGTCGCGGCATATAGTAAACTCACCGCAAAGGACGCAAAGCTCGCAAAGAGTTTTATGGTTATGCTTTGCGTTCTTTGCGCTCTT
>CABMIB010000094.1 GCA_902386135.1 uncultured archaeon | reverse complement strand
GTAATTAGCCCCAAAATTTAGCTTTTGTTTGTGTGATCAGTCGCGGCATATAGTAAACTCACCGCAAAGGACGCAAAGCTCGCAAAGAGTTTTATGGTTATGCTTTGCGTTCTTTGCGCTCTTTGCGGTGTTTAATCCCATCAATTCGTGGAATACTCCAGAAGACTGCCGGATATACGAACTTTCCATAATGGCTATAATTTACGGCTAGTTACTATAACTACCCCCCCAAAGTTTAGCTTTGGTATCATTATCAGTTGCAGCACACAGTGAACTCACCACAAAGGACGCAAAGTTCGCAAAGATTTTCTATTGCTATCCTTTGCGTTCTTTGCGGTGTTTTATATAGCTAATCTATCTGACAAAAATCAGAAGGGTTGTTCAATCATGACATTAAGTTAACATCATCAATAAGCATGTGATAAACTTTATATCTGTGTATGCATACACAGATTATTATGGCGACAAAGACAATATCGATAAGAGAAGATGTATACAATATCCTCGCGAGCTTAAAAAAAGAGAATGAAAGCTTCAGTGATGTGATATATAAGCTGACAAAGAAGCGAAAACCAAATCTAAGATATTATTTTGGGGGCTTGAAGGAAAGTAAAGCTATAATCGAGATAAAAGAAGACTGTAAGAAAATAAGAGAATCTGCAAGGCTGCGAACTATATGATAGTTCTTGATACAGCTTATCTCATTGATTTTTTTATAGGGACAAAAGAAACACTGGGAGCTTTTGAAATTACGGAAATTGATGATCTTGATATTGCTCTTGATTTTGATTCGGATATTGCAACTACTGTTATAACATTTCATGAAATAATGTCCGGTGTAAAACATAAAAAAGTAAAAAAAGAGGAAAGATTTTTCAGAAGATTTTTTTCTGAAACACCGGTTTTAAATTTTGATTTTAAAGCTGCAGAAAAATCAAGCGAAATAATGGCAGATCTCTTAACTATGGGAAAACCTGTTAATGCTCTTGATGTACTTATAGCAGGCATTGCCGTAGCAAATGGAGCAGATAAGATTGCCTCTACAGATAAGAGATTCGACGAAATCTCAAAAGTAACCGGGTTAAAGATTTTAAAAAGCAATTTTCAGGAAAAGAAGGATAGCGCATCCTCAGTTTAAATTTTTAACAGTTAAAACGATGTATTTTTTAATAAGAGTTCGTACGAGTTCATATTAGTTCGTCGTTAATGACTGTTTTGTTGTACTGTGTCTTAAATTTCGTGACTTATGTAAAAACAATCGCCACGGAGGCACGGAGACGCAGAGAAATATTTCGAAAAACTCTCCGTGCCTCTGCGCCTCGGTGGCTCATTTATAGGACATTACCTGATATTCAGCTAATGGACAATATTAACAGGATTGACAGGATAAATTATAAAAATCTATCCTGTCAATCCTGTTATCCCTTCTAATTAATGGATTGGTTCGTTGAATACGATAATTCTATATACCCTGTTAAACTAATTCAGAACTGGATTCGAATGAAGACATGTATAATGTGCGGCGGTGAGGGTACAAGACTCAGACCCCTTACCTTTGACAGACCGAAACCGATGATTCCGCTGTTAAATAAGCCTTCAGTGGTACATCTGGTCGAGCACCTTGCCATGGAAGGTTTCAACGACATCGTTGTCACCCTGGGCTACCTTGGCGGCGAGATAGAGGCGGCTCTTGGCGACGGCAGCATGTATGGCGTGCATATCGAATATGTCCATGAGCAGGAAAAACTCGGGACCGCAGGCGGGGTAAAGAACGCAGAAGAACTCTTCGAGGGCGAGCCCTTCATGGTCGTGGGAGGAGACCACGTAATGAACCTGGGACTGCGGGAGTTCTACCGTTTCCATGAGAAGAACGATGCTCTTGTAACTATAGGGCTTATCCCGATAGATGACCCGCGCGAGTACGGTATCGCGGACATGAACGTTAATAACAGGATAACCCGCTTTTTTGAAAAACCCGCCCCGGGTGAGATTTTCAGCAACCTTGCAAGTACGGGCATATATGTGTGCGACCCCGAAGTGCTGGACTGGGTACCGAAAAAGAAATACGATTTTGCAAAAGACCTCTTCCCTGACGTCATGGAAAAAGGGGAAAACATCAACGGTTTCCTTGTCCACGGGAGATGGACGGACATAGGCAACCCGCAGGCTTACCGTGAAGCATGCAGGTGGATGCTTGAGCAGATGCCGGGGACAAAGATATCCGGACGCTTTAATATCAAGGACGCAAAGGTGACAGGGCCCGTGGATATAGGGCACGACGTGTCCCTCGGCTCAAATTCGGCTATCGTAGGACCAATAGTTATCGGTGAGAATACCTCGATCGGGGATAATGTGTTGATAGGTCCTTATACATCCATAGGCTCAAACTGCAATATCGGTAATAACTCAAGAATATTGTCCTCATATATCTTTGATGGCGTCGAAATAGGCCTAAATACTGTGGTCTCAGGCGCAGTTATCGATAACAATACCAGGATAAAGGAGACATGTATACTGGAAACAGGCACGGTCATCGGACCGAGGGTCATGATAGATGATAAGGTAACGGTTAATTCACTTGTCAGGATATGGCCTGAGGTCTCCGTGAAAAGAAATACAAAGGTATGTGATAATATCGGGAATGATTGTTTCGGCACCGAGACTAATGGCTCTTAAGAGCCCAGTACCTCTACAGAGCCGTCTTTTTTCCCAATGTAAATAACATCTACCTTTGTGAAGATCCCGTGCTCTACTATGCCGGAGCACTGTGAAAGCTGCCCGGCCAGCGCAGCAGGATCGTCTATTATCCCGAAATCGGCATCCATGATGAAATTCCCGTTATCCGAGATGACAGGGCCGTCTTTATTGACCCCCATGCGCAGTTCAGCTTTTCCCCCAAGCTCCGCTACCTGTTTTATTACAAGCTTCCGCGCAAACGGCAGGACTTCAAGCGGGACTGTGTGATTCAGGACGCCGGCGCATTTGGACTCATCCACCACGACCACGAACTTCCTTGAAGACAAAGCCACGATTTTTTCGCGCGTGTGCGCTGCGCCGCCGCCTTTAATCGCCGTAAAATCAGCGACCTGGTCTGCGCCGTCGATATCGATATCAAGGACAGGATGCTCATCAAGAGTTGTAAGGGGGATCCCGTTCTCGGCTGCTAAAAAAGCGGACTGGTAGGACGTTGGCACGCCCAGCATTTTCAAACCCGCAGCAACATGTTTTCCAAGCTCTTTTATTGCGTAGGCTGCGGTTGAGCCTGTTCCGAGTCCAACGACCATACCGTTTTTTACAAGCCTGGCAGCCTCTTCTCCTGCCGCCTGCTTTGGATTATTCCGTGTAGATGACATCATGGGGTACTAATTTGTTTTTTTTGTTTATAAAATATACATTCAATGAAAGACATAATCCGTTAACTATAATACTGCGTTCGTAAATATACGAAGTAATAGTGGGCGGTATACAAAGTCTCTTTTTCACACCATCGTAATTCCTTCTGTCCACTATCCCCTGTTATCCCTGATAATAGTTCTCCAGAAGAAACAGGGGTAACTTATCCAAAATGATTAGCACGTTTCTGGAAACATTGTAAACTGACCGGTAAAGGTACACATGATGCTTTTTTATAATCAGATAGGGTAGGCTTGATTTTTATAACCCGTTTTTCATCATTATTATTAGAATTATAATTTAAGTTCTCCAATAGAAATAAAGGGGTTGAATATTCAGAGATAAAATAAATGGCTGAAGACCTCTTTCCGGGAAACCCCTGTTTTTAAACTGACCATGGAGTTTCCTTTTATCCACATCTACAGCATTACAGGCTGATTACTTTTATAATATCCAACCGTGGATCTCTCCCGTTATTGCAACCCCTTTAAGATGCATATACTGTACCTCGAAACATTGAAGTACCATTCGGTATTTAGTAGTATGAATGGCACAATCATCAAATCAGATCTGGGAAGATTTCTTCAAACGCTATTACTGGGATAACCTGCTCGAACTGGCCAACCACTACCCTGAGAAGCGCAGCCTTTTCGTTCAGTTCCCTGACCTTGAACAGTTCGACAGGGAGCTCGCAGACGAGCTGCTTGAGCGCCCCGAAACCGTGTTAAAACATGCAAACGAAGCCCTTATCGGCATCGAACTGCCTGCGGATGTCGAGGAGTTCAAGAACACACATATAAGGGTCATCAATCTGCCGGAACAGGCACGCATCCAGATAAGGGAGCTCCGGAGCGCCAATATCAACAAATTCATAGCAGTATCAGGTCTTATCAGGAAGGCCACAGAAGTAAGACCCAAGATAGTCAATGCAGCATTCAAATGCCAGAGATGCGAGCATGTGACATTCGTTCCGCAGGGAGAGGGCAAGTTCGTTGAGCCGTATGAATGCGAAAACGACGTCTGCGGAAGAAAAGGCCCTTTTAAGATAGTCCACGAGGAATCCGAATTTATCGATGCGCAGAAACTGCGGGTGCAGGAATCTCCCGATGACCTGCGCGGAGGAGAGCAGCCCCAGACCCTGGACGTGGACGTGGATGACGACCTCGCAGGAGTCGTAACCCCGGGTGACCGCATCGTGATATCAGGGATACTGCGTTCTTTCCAGAGAAATACCCAGCAGGGGAAAAGCACATTCTTTGACCTCGTACTTGACGGCGTGTCTATCGAGATAGAGGATAAGGAGTTCGAGGACATCGAGATAACAAAAGAAGAGATAGATGAGATCCTTGCCCTTGGGAAGGACACGGAGATTTTTGGTAAAGTGATCCGCTCGATAGCCCCCTCCATCTATGGTTATGACGAAGTCAAGGAAGCCATGGCTTTACAGCTTTTTTCGGGTATGCCCAAATCCCTGCCAGACGGGGCGCGTATAAGGGGCGATATACATATTCTTCTTGTTGGCGACCCGGGTGTGGCAAAATCCCAGTTGCTGCGATATGGCGTCAGGCTTGCGCCGCGGGGTATATACACAAGCGGTAAAAGCTCAACATCTGCCGGTCTTACTGCGACCGCTGTCAAGGATGAGTTCGGCGAAGGGCGCTGGACGCTTGAAGCAGGCGCGCTCGTGCTTGCGGATATGGGTCTTGCATGCGTGGACGAACTTGACAAAATGGAAGCGGATGACAGGAGTTCGATGCACGAAGCCATGGAGCAGCAGACAATAAGTATAGCCAAGGCAGGCATCATGGCTACATTGAAATCACGCTGTGCGCTGCTTGGCGCTGCTAATCCCAAGTTCGGGCGGTTTGACAGGTATGAGCCTATTGCAAAACAGATCAACATGCCTCCCGCGCTCCTGTCGCGTTTTGACCTTATCTTCATCCTGACGGATGAACCTTCGGTCAGCCGGGATACTGCGATCGCCGAACACATACTTAAAGCGCATTATGCAGGCGAACTCTCGGTAAGGAGAGCCAATGTCATCGGTTCAGGCATAGAAATGGATGAGATAACGAAAGCTATGGAGGTCATACAGCCCCTTATCAAGGCTGATATGCTGCGAAAGTATATCGCATATACAAAAAGGAACATCTTCCCGATAATCCAGGACGATGCCAGGAAGCGGCTGATCGACTTTTACCTGAGCCTGCGAAAACAGGGTGAAGACCCGAATTCTCCCGTACCCGTAACAGCGCGCCAGCTTGAGGCGCTTATCCGCCTGGCAGAGGCGAGCGCACGCGTGCGTTTGAGCAGTGTCATAACCCTGGAAGACACGGACCGCGTGATCAGGATCGTGATGGCAAGCCTCAAACAGGTCATGACCGACCCGGAGACAGGCAGGCTTGATGCGGATATCATTAACGTCGGAATGGGAAAGAGCCAGCGCGACAGGATAAAGGTATTGAAAGAGATAATACGGCAGCTCCAGGAAGAGCATAAGAGCGCGGTGCCCCTGGAAGATATTATATCAAAGGCAGAAGAATCAGGTATCAAAAAAGATACCATTGAAGAAAATATAATGAAATTAAAAACCATAGGAGAGATTCTTGAAGTGACCAACGGGCGATTCAGGGTTGTTTAAATATGTACATGAAAAAATACGACACAGAAGGGCATGTTATCGTAGCAGTCTGTGACAGGGATATACTCGGGAAAAAATTCAGGGAAGGGAAGCTTGTCCTGAAACTGGACAACAGCTTCTATAAAGGCGACGAAGCAGATAAGACAGAGGTCAAAGAGGCTCTCTCATCCGCCACTATCGCGAACATAGCAGGCGAAAAAGCTATAGCCTGTGCGGTAGAATGCGGGTGTATTGATCCGGATGCCATTATATTCATTGAGGGCATCCCCCACGCACAGATGATACGAATATGACCGAAATAATTGATAACAAAGGATTGATTGAGCAGGTTATTGATAAACATAAACGTTTTCTTGAGTCGTTCAATACTGAATTTTCGGAACTTGAAAACAGCCTGAACACAACCAGGCAGCAGTCAGATTCAATTAAGAAAGAGATAGAGGCCACAGACACCAGAATCACGGTACTAAATGAAAAACACTATCTGCTTTTCTACCAGGCAAAAAAGCAAAGGGAAGAACTTTCAAGCCAGTTGATCGACAGGATGCGGGCAGGCAAGGCCGGAAACGTCCATGATATTACCCGCATAATCAACAGGGTCGAGGAATTTGAGAAAAAACTCCAGACCTCAAAAAATATCGATGACGAAGAGAAGATAATAGTCGAAATTAAAAAACTTATTTACGACCTTGAATCCGCGGCTAAAAAAGCGGGTATTATCATAACAGGCAAAGGGATCATAGATAAATTGAACGAGGCGAACTCCTCACATAAAGAACTGCTTTCTCTTCAGGACAAGCCAAAACAGAACTCCGTCACCGCAAAAGATTATGATAAACAGCTTGGCGAAATTGAAGGGCGCTACAACTGGTTAAAGCACAGGAAAGAGAGTCATAATAATGCACTTGCATACTGGGAAAAACAAAAAGGTGGGATCAGGGTTGAGTGAAAACGATACGATGCAGGATGTAAACATACCGGCAGAAGCCAGTGAAGAACCACCAAAAGAGGTGACCTCAGAGGATGCCGAAGAACAGGGCGAAACTGCCGTAGCACAACAGGACGCGGCGCCGAAGGTATTCCCGAAGCTTTCGGAGCGGGAACTGAAAGAGAAAATAAATCTTCTCAGGCAGAAGCTGGAACAGAACGAGAGGGAATTGAAAAACATTTTCAGGGAAATATCACTTCACAACGATGGCGGCGGTGAATTAAAAGCCAAGCGTGACGACCTGAACTCCAGGGTCCGGGAGATGTCCCCCAAAGCTGCGGAGCTGCGTAAAAAACGTGATGAAACGAACGCCAGGATAGCCGAATTAAAATCCATGCGCGACCAACTCAGAGGCAGGGGAAAAGAATTCAATGAAAAAATAGGAGACCTCAAGAAAACGCGCGATGAACTGAACAAGGCTGCGCGTGGACGGACGGAAACCCTCGAAAAAGCATACAGCGACGAACTTAATATGCTCCTGACAGCAGATATCCCGCTTGAGCACGAGATCAGTATTTTTAACCGTTTGACAGAATTGAGCCAGAGGCTTAATGCGACCAAAAAAGCCAATGTGATCCATACTGAGATATCAACAGAGTATAACAGGGCAAAAGAGATCTATACGGATATGGATTCCTTACATGCGAAGATCCAATCACTTGCCCAGGAATCCCAGAAATACCATGAAGAGATGATCGCCCTTTATAATGAGATCGATACGATACGGAAAGCAGCGGATTCCTATCATTCCCAGTTGACCGAGAAATATAAAGGCATAGCTCCCCTTCGAAAGAGGATAGGGGCTCTTAAAGCTGAAATACCGAACCTGAGAGACGAACTTGGGGCTTATCTTGAGCAGATGAAAGAGGTACAGTTATCCAGGGAAGAGCAGAAGAACGAGGGGAAGCGGGAGCAAGCGAAGGAGAAATTCCAGAAGAGCGGGCGCCTGAGCCTTGATGAGTTCCGGCTTCTTGTTGAGAACGAGGATATCAAGCTTTAGACCATACGCCTGTCGCTTTTCCATGGAGCGCAAGTTCGCCCATTACCCTGTCCACATGCCTGGATAAGGGTGACGGCACACAATTCTCAAGCGCAGTTCCAGGCAGGGGCATAAAATAATGGGAGTGCGCCTTTCCACCTTTTCCCGTGAGCCATTTAATAAGCCGCAGGGTATCGAGCTGGTCATCCTCCGTTTCACCGGGCAGGCCAAAGATGAAATCCACGACAGGCGTTAAGCCGTGCTGGAGGCATTTCTCGGCACCGGTGATTATGTCTTCCACGGTATGCCCCCGGTTTATACTGTCAAGCATCCTCTGGCTTCCTGACTGCCCGCCCATATTGAGCGTTGTATTGGCACAGTATTCAGACACAAGCTCAAGGAGCCTGTCATTTATGAATTCAGGCCTCACTTCAGAGGGAAATGTGCCAAAGAATATGTTCCTTCGTGGTAAAGCAGATAGAAGCGCTTCTATCTTTTCAATGCGCGGATGAACACCGTTAGAGCCGTAAGCAAAGGCGTTGGGAGATGTGAACCTTATGTCCTTTAAGAATTCCGCGTACTTTGAGATCTCATCGATGCTGCGGTGCCTCATCCTGTGACCGAAGAGTTGCGGTGTCGAACAATAAGCGCAGTTGAAGGGGCAGCCGCGGCTTATCTCTATGCTGCTGTGTATCATGCCAGGGTCAAAAGCGGAATAATTATCCAGTTCTATATCCTCTCTTTTTCCGGTGAAAACGATGCTGCCCTCTTTTTTAAAAGCTATACCTTTGACAGATGAAGCATCCCCGTCTTTTTTGAGCGCGCCTACCAATTCAGGCAGCGTCTCCTCGCCTTCCCCGATTACAACATAGTCGAAGAACTTCAGCGTCTCTTCAGGGCGCGCCGAAGGATGCGGACCCCCTGCTATGAAAATTGAGCGCGTTCTAGAGCTCTCCACCTCCCGGAAAATTGATGCTGCCTGCGGAGTTGCAAAGCTGTAGAGCATTATGCCATCAGCGGGCTCCCGCACCAGCTCGGCGCCCGGGAGAAGCGGCATCAGGACGGCTATGCTCTGCATGTTGGGCTTGAAGTAGCGGAAGTGGATATTGGACATAGCCATTAAAAAGACTTTTACTCTATGATATCTTATTAACCTGACCTTATAAGCATTGAAAATAATTCCAATTAACAGAGTTTAATTCAACAAAACATTTTTATAGAATTAGTACAAAATAAGTTATGTTATGCTCATGAGCATAAATGAGTATTAACAGGAGACAAATATAATGGAAACAAAAACGATGGTGCCGATTGTCATATCGGTAGTAGCGATTCTTATAGCAGGTGCGGCTTTGAGCATGGGTTACAGGGCTGTACAGGCTCCGCAGGTACCGGTTGCCCCGACGATTAACCCTGCACAGGTTTCAATAACTACTTCACACGGTAATCTGACGCTGGCACAACTTGCTGAGATCCAGCCCGGGCTGGGCACTGTTATGCTTGAATACGGCAACAGGTTCTACATAATGTACTATGCTGCCAAGAATGGCAATTGGGACCTTGCCAGTTACCAGTTAAAAGAAGCATTAGAGATACAGGAAACCGGAGAGACCACAAGACCGGGCAGAGCCCCTATGCTTAAATCATTTGAATCAGCTTACCTTGAGCCGCTGAATAATACCATTAATGCGAAGGACTGGAACGCATTCCAGACAGCATATAATAACACTGTACAGGGATGCAACGGCTGCCATGCGGCTAACAAGTTCCCATACATAAAATACACATTGCCATCAAACCCGCCAAGCCTGCCGTAACTCTCTAAAAATCAATAGTTATTTTTTGTTTAATTTTTTAATGTTTTTTTAAAATACCCAGGTTAACACATTTTATTTGCAATACTTATGTCGATATGCAAGATAATTAAAAAGACTTTTACATAATGGCATATTAATAAGTATTGTGGAGAAACCGCCGGATTACAACAGGCAGCTAAAATTCATAATCCTAATCCTTGCCGTATTACTCGTCGGCTCATTTTTTTTCTTACTCCGGAACCTTGAGACGGTAAGACAGCAAAATGAAAATATCAGCGATCTGACCAATATTTCGCAAAGCCAGAAAGAGCAGATATCGCGGCTTCAAAACATTACTGCTAACTTGAGGCAGAACCTGTCCATGACTGAGGAGCAATTGAAGAACGAAACGCGAACAAGGCAAACATACGAGCGGGAGATAATAAACCTCACGGCGGTCGCTAAAAGTGATTACTACGTCATTGCTGTGGACCAGAACAATGTAGGTCACTTGATACCGCTGGAGGTTGTTCTTAAGAACGGGAGCGGTAATCTATTTCTTAATGTAGCCAATGTGCTGATCGATGAGGAGTTCCAGTCCTCAGCCCAGACAGCAGTCAAAGTTGCGCGTGAAATCACAGGGGCAAACCTGGCTAATAAAGACACTCTTATAAACATCGAATCTCCTCCAGAGGCGCAGGGTTTGCTCATCCAGGGCGGGAGCGCAGGCGCAGCCATGACCCTTGACGCGATGGCAGCCATGCAGGGAAAGACCATCAGGACAGATGTGCTGATTACAGGTACCATAAACGACGACCATTCGATCGGGAAAATCGGCGCGGCGCGGGAAAAGGCGCTGGCAGCAAAAGAGAGCGGAGCTGTGCTGTTCCTCGTACCCGTCGGGCAAAAAAGCGATGTGGGAGATATAGGCATTGAGGTAAGAGAGGTAGGGACTATAGAAGATGCCATGCTATACACTATCCAGTCACCCTGAACCATAGACGTAAGTTTCATAAATCAATAGAACATCTAATGCATCAATGAAAGTTCTTGAAGGCTACCATGCATTTTTAGAAAAATCAGATGATCCGAACCTTGAAGCCTCAAAAAAAGAAGACGGCATGTTCTTTATTTTCCGCTCGTTAGAGGCGTGGAAAGAGGAAAAATGCAAGGAGGAGGACATACCTTCAAAAGAACTTATCCTGGGGGAATTAAAAAAGAACAGGTTCCTCGCCAATCCTTAACTTTTACAGTCAATTATATATATTGATAAATCCATACTATTGTCAGCAGCGAGGAACTGAATGGGTACAGTAAAATCGGCTATTCCCGGACTGGATGAATTAATCGAAGGAGGTTATGTCGAAAATGACATAATCCTTGTAACAGGAGGACCCGGGGCTGGAAAGACCACGTTTGGCGTGCAGTATCTCATGGGAGGGATAACAAGCTTTGATGAACCCGGAATCCTTGTCGTGATGGAAGAGACTCCGTCCAGGATAATCCGTGATTCGTGGAGATTCGGATGGGATATGGAAAAACTCATAGCCCAGAAGGAGCTAAAAATAATTTATGCGAACCCGTTCAAATACACAAAATTCACCAAGACACCGGAAAACAGCCCTGTTTGCACAATTGCAGCCAGCAAGAACATTGGAGATATTTTCAGGCAAATCCAGGCTGCTGCTGATGAGTTGAATGCAAAGAGACTGTTCGTTGACTCCATAACGTCCCTTAAATTATCCACAGACGCGGATGCAAGAGAAGTCGTATCCGAGTTTGTCAAAAACCTTGAGTATCTTGACTGTACCACCCTTATGACAAGCGAGCTATACGGCGGACAATCGTTCAGCGTAGAAGAATACCTGTCAGCAGGTGTTATCAGGCTGCATGTCTTCAGGGCAGGGGGGAGCAGGGTCAGGGCAATAGAAATATTAAAGATGCGAGGCGTCAAGCATGATGACAGCCTGCACCCATATGAGATTCAGGAAAAAGGCATCGTCGTACATCCGACAGAGACCGTGATGAATGATGCAGTAAGCCTTTTTGATTCTGTGGGCGTAAAATAAAAAAGGGATACGATATGGATCTTAGTTATGATGAGATAGTCGGGAAATTCGAGAAGTACATATTCCAGACATACACGCGCCAGCCCATTGCCATAAAAAAAGCGTGCGGCGCTGTGGTGACCGATGTCGATGGAAAGGAGTACATCGACTGCGTAGCCGGAATAGCTGTAAATAATGTAGGTCACTGCCATCCTGCTGTCGTAGAGGCGATAAAGCGGCAGGCAGAGCAGTTAATACACGTATCCAACCTTTACTATACAGAGCAGCAGGCAATCCTTGCCGAAGAGCTCGTCGATCTTACGAAGATGGACAGGATATTCTTTTGCAATTCGGGAACGGAAGCCGTAGAAGGCGCGCTGAAACTTGCCCGCAAAGCCTCAGGAAAGAAAGAGTTCGTTGCTGCCGAGCATGCCTTTCACGGAAGGACGCGGGGCGCGCTCAGTGTTACTCACAAAGAAAAGTACCGCAAGCCCTTTGAGCCGCTCGCACCCGCTGTATTCGTCCCCTACAACGATGCCGATGCTATCAGGCAGGCTATAAACGGCGATACTGCAGGAGTTATCCTTGAACCCATACAGGGAGAAGGCGGCGTAATAATACCGGCAGATGATTATCTGAAGGAAGTTCGGGAAATCTGCGATGAGACAGGCACGTTATTGATACTGGACGAGGTGCAGACAGGCTTCGGGAGAACGGGCAGGTGGTTCGCAAGGGAACATTCCGGCATCATGGCTGATATAATGACGACAGCAAAAGCAATGGGAGGAGGTTTCCCCATGGGCGCTATGCTTGCAAGAGAGGACGTGGCAGCGAATTTTGTTCGCGGCGACCATGCCTCGACATTCGGCGGGAATGCGCTTTCGTGTGCTGCAGCCATTGCAAATATTGAAGTAATCAAAAAAGAGGGGCTCGTAAACAGGTCTGAAGAGATGGGCAAATACCTCATCCGAAAGCTCAAAGACCTGAACAGGGATTATGTCAGGGAGATACGCGGCAAGGGACTGATGGTGGGCATGGAGCTTTCCATCAAATGCGAAGACATCGTGAACAGGGCAAGGGAACGCGGTGTGCTTCTTAACTGCACGTCCGAATCCGTGCTGCGGTTTGTCCCGCCCCTCACAATCACAAAAGAACAGCTTGATAAGGCGGTGTCAGTACTGGATGAGATTTGAAAAACTTCTCCGCCCGACTGTTAAAGATATAGAGGCTTATGTGCCGGGAAAGTCCATAGAGGAGATAGCCGGCAAATACGGGCTTGACCCCGCCGGGATAATCAAGCTGGGCTCAAATGAAAACCCCCTAGGCCCCTCACCTCTTGCTGATGAGGCTGTCAGGGAAAAAGCTGAGAGAGTACACCTGTATCCGACATCGCATGCTTCCGGATTAAGAAGCGCGATATCCGGTTTCACAGGTTATCCTGTGGATAATATCGTGGTGTCGGGAAGCGGCATGGACGGCATTTTCGATACTATGATGAGGCTTTTCATGTCGCAGGGAGCAGAGACGATAATCCCGATACCAACATTCTCCTACTATGAGATATCAACGCTTGCGAACGGCGGGAAACCCGTATTTGTAGAGCGTGCTCCTGATTTTAATATTGATATTGAAGATATTCTGAATAAAGTAAATGACAGTACAAAGATCATCTTTTTATGTTCACCCAACAACCCCTCCGGCAATGTTATCCCCGAAGAGGATGTCCGAAAGATCCTTGAATCGGTTGATGCTCTTGTATTTATCGATGAAGCATATGCGGATTTTGCAGGGAAAAGCCTTAACGGGCTTGTCAGGGAGTACGATAACCTGATAATCGGGCATACATTCTCGAAGGTATTCGGTCTTGCAGGTATGCGCCTTGGCTATGCGCTCGTGCCGGGATGGATTTTGAAGGAATATATGAAAGTCATGACCCCGTTCTCCGTTGATGTGTTATCGCTTGCTGCCGGTATTGCGGCGCTAAGTGACAAAGAGCACCTGAAGAGAAGCATAGAGACCGTGAAAAATGGGCGCATCCAGCTTATAAGAGGGCTTGGCTCCTTATGCAAAGTATATCCTTCAGAGGCGAATTTCATATTAATAGATGTATCTGCGCGAACAGCAAAAGAGGTTTCCGAATCGCTATTGAAAAAAGGCATAATAGTACGGGACTGCACATCCTTCAGGGGCGCTGGGAAATCGCTTATCAGGATAAGCGTGGGCACGGAAGAGCAGAATAGCAGAGTGATAGAAGCATTGAGGTCGATTTTGTGATAATAGCTCTCACAGGCACTCCAGGCACCGGGAAAACCACTGTCTGCGGCTTTATAGCCGAGCATTCGCAATACAGGAAGCAGTACTGCATCATCGACCTGAATAAGCTCATTATCGATGAGAAGCTTTATACGGAAAAAGATGAGGCACGGAACTCTTACAACGCTGACTTGGAAAAGCTGGAGGAGCGGGTGAAACAGGTAATCAGCCAGGCGCCGGATGGCATGGATATCATCATGGAAGGCCACCTTTCGCAGTATCTGCCTGCTGATGCTATCATCGTTCTCAGGACGCATCCAGTGGCTTTGAGGAAAAGGCTTGGCAAGAGGAAAGAATATTCTTTTGAAAAGGTAAAGGAAAATGCAAATGCAGAGGCGCTGGATGTGATACTCGTGGAATCTGTTGAAAGGAGCAAGAATGTTTTTGAGATAAATACAACGGATGCGACGCCTCTTGCTGTTGTAAAAGCGGTTATTTCTATAATCGAATCACTGAAAACCGGGAAAATTCCGGAGGATTTCCTGCCCGGAAAGATTAACTGGATTGATTTGGTAGAACTATAACTTCACCACGTCTCCCAGTGAACTACCTTTTCCAGCCCCATCCTGGCCGTCGCTGCGGGTTTTTCATCAGAGTACCCGACCGGGATTATAGCCACAGGCGTCGCCCGTTGCGGCAGCCCCAGAAGCTCGCTGACAGCGTATTCATCAAAAGCCCCAACCCAGCATGTCGCAAGCCCCTTTGAATAAGCAGCAAGAAGCAGGTTCATAATGGCTGCTGTAGCGTCCTGGATTGCATAAAGCTCTCCCCGCGACCTGTATATGCGGGATGAGCGCTCGATGTTCGCGATGGCAACGATAGCGACAGGAGCCTGGTCGATGAACGACTGATCAAGCGCAGCTTTTGCCAGTTTTTGTTTTGTGATTTTGTTCGTGACAACTACAAAATCCCGCGCCTGGAGGTTGCCTGCCGAGGGTGCCATCTGCGCAGCGCTAAGCAGTTCTTCGATTATTTCCTTTCCTACAGGGCTATCTTTAAACTTCCTGATTGACCGTCTTCCTTTAATGGCTTCCAGGCATTCCATATAAAAACCCATTTGTAGGTTGGTATTTATTTCCTATATAGTCTTTCCAATCTAAACGCTCGCCGTATCGTACTTGGGTATGCTCTCGATAGTGCATATCATGCCCTCGAAACTTCCGTTTTTAATCCTGGGTATTAACCATCCCGAGCGATACTTCTGGTTCCCGTCCGGCATACCAAAAGGAACACCCTGGTAATAGAACGGCTGCCGGCTGTCCTTCGCTTTCAAGTAATATGGCCTGAAAATTTCCGGGAGATCCTTTAAAACTCCCGCACCGACAACTTGAGGCATGTTTTTTCCCATGAACGTCATTGCACCTTTATTTGCGTAGCAGATAACATCGTTTTTATCCGTCACCCAGACGCCGTTAACAATGCCTTCCAGCACGCTTTCGTAGAATTCCTTGCTTTCCTTTAACCGCATCTCCATTTTGCTTTTATAAAGGGCTACCTCGATGTTCATCTTTAATTCCCGTTCTTTGAATGGTTTGATAATATACCCGAACGGTTCTGTTAATTTTGCCCTCTCCAGTATCTTCTCATCCGAATAAGCAGTGAGATACACAACAGGAATATTGAACCTGGAGCGTATTTGTTTTGCAGCCTCTATCCCGTCCATCCCGCCTTTCAGCATGATATCCATAAGGATCAGGTCCGGAACATGCTCCCCTGCTTTCTTAATAGCCATTTCTCCTGAAGACGCGACCGCAGGAACGGCATATCCCAGTTTTACCAGGGTCCTTCGTATATCCTCTGCAACAATACTTTCATCTTCAACAATCATTACGCGTATTTCTACCATTATTTCGCTCCTTTAAATTTAATTTTAAACTCAGTTCCTTTGCTTCGATCAAGATTAATTTCACCTTCAAGCTGGGTATTTACCAGTAGAGTAACCAGTTGCAAACCCAGCGATTCTGTTTTTAGGAAATCCTTATCCCCGGGGAAACCGATACCGTTATCGCCAACTATAAGCTCGATTTCAGCTCCGCTGGTCCTGTGAAGGGCTATTTTAATTTCCCCTCCCCTGCCTCCGGGAAATGCATGTTTCAAAGAATTAGTAACAAGCTCATTGATTATCAATCCGCACGGGATGGCAGAATCGATGTCAAGCGGGGCATCTTCGGCATCGATATCCAGTGCAATCCTCCCGTCATCGAATCCATATGCCTGGAATAACCCTTCTACCATATCGGTGACATAATCCTTAAAATCAATCCGTGAAAAGTCATTCGACTGATAGATCTTCTCATGGATAAGGGACATGGACATTATCCTGTTCTGGCTCTCCCTGAACATTTCGAGATACTTTTCTTCCTTGATGTATCCTGACTGGAGCCTGAGAAGACTTGAGATGATCTGCATATTATTTTTGACCCTGTGATGGACTTCGCGCAGGAGTATTTCTTTTTCTTTAAGGGATTGCTTGATCTGGTCCTCTGTCCGCTTTCGCTCTGATATATCCCTGATTATACTTGAAAAACCGATAACATTCTGGTTCGCATCGCGCATAGGTGAGATGGTCAGGCTTACTTCTAATCTGGTACCGTCCTTCTGGATGCGTACGGTCTCTATCCCGCTTACGGATTTGCCGGATCTTGCCTGGTAAATAAACAGGTCTTTATCCTGCACAAGGTCGCCGGGTACTATCAGTTGTGTATTCTTTTTCCCGATAGCTTCCTCTGCGGTCCATCCGAACATTCGCTCTGCGCTTATATTCCAGGAGGTAACATTATCTTCAAGGTCTACCATTATGACAGCATCTGAAGCATTTTCAAATAAACTGCGGTACTTTTCCTCAGTCTCACAGCGAAGTTCTTTCTCTGTTACGACCTGTTTTTCATAAGGCTGTTCTACCGATGACTTGAACAGGGCAAGGTATATGAAGAAGTAACCTGCGGCAAGAAGTAAGTGTGCCGAATAATCATAATAGAAGTAAACCAGGTTACTGAAAGCTATGATAATGAACCCGTATATCAAACAAATGTTGCTCTTCTGACCGGTTTCCCGGAATCTTCTTGAGTACAGGTAGCTTGCATACAGAATAATTATTGAAGTTAAAGATATAAGGGAAATCCATATGGCAGAAAAGCTGCCATCGGGGTAATACATTTTAGGCAGGTGGTCAGAGTACAGCAGCATTATGTTCAGTAAAACCACATTGAAAACATTTACAGAGACTAACAGGACAGATTTGTTTATCCAGTGCGGGAATGAATCCTTATAGATAAATACACTTGCGAGGAACAACATGGTGGATATCAGCCGGGCCGCGTTCCAGAAAAGGGCTGCTTTTTGCGGGGTGTTATGCGTAATGAAGTCCGGCATAAATGGATAAGATAGCATATGGTACATATCAAAAACACCGATAACGAGCAGGCTCGCACCAAGGAAGAGAGAGTTGTTATCCATATTCCTGGCTGTATATGCGTGCCACGTCATCACAAAGATAGAAAAAGACAGGACAAAAGGTAAAAGCTCTGTTGAAATTTCAAAGAAATCGCCAACCGTGGGGGAAACCGCCCTGTATGATTCAAGGAAATATCCTATAAGGAATACCGATACAATGGTTACCAGCATCTTTAAAGTGTGGTTTATTTTACTCATTTTTCATCGTCCAATTTTCAATTATGAACTACAGATTTATCCTGCATAATTACAAATTATCTTTCCAGTCGATCCTGCCTGTTATTACCTCGTATTTCAAAATTACATCCACACCGGTCGAGGGTAAGTTTGCCAGTTCTTTTGAGAGGGTATTATCATAGAGTATAATGAACCTGTAAGAAGTTTTAGAGTACCTGCTTTTTAAATAATCCAGGAATGAGTACAGCTCCCTTCCCTTCGAAGTGGATATTGACGAGAGGTCGATGAACTGCGATAAGGAGTCCAGTACAATGATATCCGGTTGTATCTGCTTTGAATATTTTTCGAGTAATTCGACCATTTCATTCAAGCTTGATGGTGCAGGTTCAAACAGGCAATCCTGTGACCCTTTTTTTTCAAATACCTGGCTGGAAACGCAATCAACAACGAAAATTTTAGACTTCATGTTTTTAAAATGAGGCTTTATGGCATCGTTAGTTTTAGTTAATGAGATGTACAGTATTTTCCCGGGATAAGGGAATTTGTTAAGGAAACTTGCAATTTCCCTGAATTCCAGTGAGTCATGTATCAACAACAGGGTATTCCAGAAGTCCAGCGTTATCCTTCTAAACTCATTGTTTACCGATTTCCAGTAGTTTACAGCGACTACCTCATAACCTTCTTTCATATTTTTACCACTTCCCTATTCTCATTTTGATGAGCGCACCTCCTATTGAAGTGCCTTCCTTACCCTGTTTACGAGGTCCGGCATATCGAACGGCTTGGTTATATAGTCCCTGATCTTGAATTGTTCCACCAGAAATTTCCTCTCTTCATCTGAAAAACGGACAACCGTAACAAGAATTATTTTAAGGTCACCCAGTCCTTTTTCTTTTAACCTGGTAAGGATTTCTTTTGTTTTCAGACCCGGCATCATTACATCAAGCAATACAAGGTCCGGATTCGCTTTCTCAACTTTGCTCAGGAACTCTTCTCCATTGTATGCTATCTCAGTCTCATGCTTTTCTATTTCCATTATGGTTTTTAATGTCTCTGCAATATCCCTGTTGTCATCCACTATCATTACTTTTGACATATTTTTATGCCTCCTTCTCTAAAACTTTCCCGAACAGATTTGATTCGATAATCCCTTCTTTGATTTTATAATTATATGGAATTGTAAACTGGAACGTCGATCCCTTTCCAGGCTCACTTTCTATCCAGATTTTCCCACCATGGTGTGTAACTATTCTCTTGCATATTGCAAGTCCAAGTCCTGATCCCTCATATTTTCGTGCATAGCTTGAGTCCACCTGCTGGAATGGCGTAAATAACCTGCCTTGATCCTCTTTTTTGATGCCAATCCCGTTATCTTTGACTTTAACAAGTGCATAATCGGTGTTGCCTGATAATTCAACGTCTATTGCTCCTCCCGTGTCTGTAAATTTGATCGCATTATTTATCAGGTTTATAATAACCTGGGTAATCCTGTCCTTATCGATTGTTATCTCTGGAACCTTTTCTTCTTTTAATGTAAGCTTCAGGTTCTTATCCCATGCCTGGATTTTCATGGTCTCAACTGCATTTTCCACTATCTCGTTAAGATTTGCCCCAGCCATGTCGAATTTCATAACCCCGGCTTCCAGTTTGGAGATATCAAGAACGTCACCGATTAACCTGTCAAGCCGTGTTGTGTTCCTTCGGATCATCTCAAGGCTCTTCTTTTGATTCTCCGTAACATCCCCGAAGTACCCTGCAAGGATCATTTGAAGCTGGGCATTCATGGGCGTAATAGGAGTCCGCAGTTCGTGGGAAACTACACTTAAAAATTGTGTTTTAAGTTCATCGGCTTTTTTAAGCTCTATATTTGCCTGTTTAAGACGCTCCTCCGCCAGCTTGCGTTCGGTGATATCCCTGGATACATGAACAACCCGTGTTATCCTTCCCTTTTCATCCAGTATAGGCGACGTAGAGACCTCTACATATATCTTTTTACCATCCTTTCCGCAATGCAAATGCTCTACTAAGGAGTGCTTTCCTGTTTTTACTGTTTCAAGTAGAGGGCAGACATCATTCGGGGGTTTACATGGATCCGGTCTGTGATGAGTTGTCTCGTAACAGGTTCTACCAATAACATCTTCTTCACTCAGCCCTATTTCACTTAAGAAAACACTGTTAGCTCCCACTATACTGAGTTTATTAGCATCAATGATGCAAAGGGCATCATTCATGCTGTCAAGTACCGTACTGGAGAATTCACTTGAGCGTTTTAGAGCCTCTTCTACCTGCTTGCGCTGGATCATTCCTACAAGCACATCGGCTATCGCATGGAGGAAATCCTCTTCTTTTTCATCCCGGCGATGTCCCTCTTTCAGGTACAGATTGATTATCCCGATTGCTCTGCCTGAAGATATAAGTGGAACACAGTAATGACCATGAGGGGTTATCCCCTGGTATATATTCTCATGGTGTTCATCTATATTATTAGCAAACTCTATTTTGCCGGATGATGCCGCCTGACCACAAATACACCTGCCAAACGGAACCCGGGCGCATATGGTCTGCAATGAATCCGGCAATCCCCTTTGTGCTTTCAATACCAGCACATCTGAGTCATCATCTGCCATCCAGATACCTCCCGCGGATTCCAGTGCAAGCCAGGGAATAGAAGTCAGGTGGTCAATAACCTTTTTCAGTATTTCCTCAAGTGAAATATTTTCTAAAGAAATCTGGAGCAATTTATTGAGTGACGCCTGTATCTGAGCCCTTCTCTGGATCTCCTCCTCAGCTCTCTTGCGCTCGGTGATTTCCTGAAAAATTCCATACATCGCCTGTTTGCCCATATAGGTAAAAGGAATTGATACTATTTCCACATCGACAGAAGTGCCATCAAGCCTGAGGAACTTTTCTTCCATGAGATGTGCTGTTTCCCCATGTTTTTGTTTACCGATTCGTTCTTTGACGATTTTGTGATAGTCAGGGTGTATAAGTTGAAGTATCGATTTTCCAATGAGTTCTTCAGGTTTTGTTGCACCGAAAATTTTCAATGCTGCCGGGTTCGCATACACAATTTTACGATCGCAGTGGATAGCGATTCCAAAGGTGGAGAAATCCACAAGACGACGGTAGCGGTCTTCGCTTTCTCGTAGTGCTTCTTCAGCCTGTTTGTTTTCTGTAATATCTTCATGGACTGATATCCATACATTTCCATACTCAGGATGTTCAAAAGTCGAAACATTTGCATGGCACCATAATTTTGTGCCGTCTTTCCTGATATTATATACTTCTCCTTTCCATTCACCGTTTTTATTCAGAACTTCCTTGATTTCTGCCGCCACATCTTCAGGTTTTTTCTCGGTGGGAGCATTGATAACCGATACATCCATGCCAACCAATTCTCCCGGTTTGTAACCGAACATCTGCTCAAATGTGGGATTAGCATAGACAATAATGCCGTCGCTTGCTCGAATGAGAATAACTCCCTCTGCCATGATTTCGATAATCTGACTTTGAAAACGCATCTTGTCCTCAGCCCGCTTGCTCTCGGTGATATCCTTTACAGTTCCCATGCTGGCTGTTCTGCCATGATAATTGATGAGCCCGACATTCATATTGACAATGATTTTTTTCCCATCCTTATGCAGCATGCGGAATTCATATTCCTTTGGAACTTCGTCACCCGCTTGTCTTCGACGATAGCGATCTGTAACCATTTCCAAATCCTCAGGTGCTATAAGCTCCTGAAAATCCTTTCCAGTGATTTCTTCTACAGTGTAGCCAGCTATTCTGGCAAATGCTTCATTAGCAAATTGAATCCTGGCGTCCTGGATAATAAAGACGCCATCCTGAATATTCTCTATTAATGTGCGGTACTTTTCCTCGGATATCTTTAGTGCCTCTTCAGCCCGTTTGCGCTCCGTGATATCACGGCAAATCCCCAGGACTTTGACCACTTTTCCATCCAGAACCTGGGGCGTCACTACGAAATCCATCGTTACAAAAACTCCAGACTTTGAGAGAACACGCAGCTCAAAGCTGGAGGGCGATACTTCCCCAAGCAGTACATGCTGGAATATCTCCATGGCGAAGGATAAATCGTCCGGATGAATGATGCCTGGAAAGGTTTTTCCAAGCCAATCAGAGCGTGACCAGCCTGTAGTAGTCTCAAACGAGGGGTTAAGGGATGTAATAGTTCCATCTATAGAAAGAGTAAAGATGACATCCTTCGCATTATCAACCAGATTTCTATAGCGCTCTTCCGATTGGCGCAATACTTTCTCAGTCCCGTATTTAAAGAGAGCTATCTCTATAGCCATTTTCAGTTCTTTTTCTTTGAAAGGTTTGATTATATACCCGAACGGGTCTGTTATTTTCGCTCTCTCAAGAGTTCTTTTATCCGAATGGGCAGTAAGATATATAACAGGAGTATTAAAGCTGGATGTTATTTGCCTTGCAGTCTCAACCCCATCCATTTTGCCCTGCAGTACAATATCCATCAACACTAAATCCGGATTGATTTCTTCTACTTTTTTGATAGCCTCCTCTCCGGAAGAAGCTGTTGATGGGACATTGTATCCCATATTTTTTAAGGTTCTTCTTATATCTTCGGCAACAATAGCTTCATCTTCAACGACCAGTATCCGTGTTTCTGCTATTATATCACATCCCCTGTTCAAGATATGTCATAAGGGCGCATTTACATCATTATGAGTATAATAATAAATTCATCTTTAAATAACTTTCATATATAAATATTTTATAATGTCTTGCCTGAAAATGCCATTAAAAAAAGAAAAGTTCCGCGGATACTTAAATTCAGGCAAGTTTAGTCTGCTGGTACTTTGCCTTTAACCCGTCAAGGTCGATTAATTCATTTATGATTTCTATCAGCACCTCGTTCCCCTGTGCCAGTACATGACCGGCATCCCCGCTTAACTCAAATGCAGGGTCATCTTGCGGTATTCTAATCCGCGTCACAGCAGCCCTGTGCTCTTTGAGGCGCGAGTCCCTGGACTCCTTTACGTTCCTGGTCTTTTGCGCCTCTATTCCGAGCAGCTCGAGCTCGTATTTGAAGCATGGCCTGTGGAAAAGGGATGTAAGGATATAGACCGCAACTTCCAGCCGCTCTGAGGCATCGATGTCTTCCAGGTGCTCTTTTACGATACCGTATATATCTTTTTTCAGGCCGGCTTTCAGGGTATACACTTTTGAGGGGGGAATATCTATTTCCTCAAGGAATCCTGTGTCATACAGCGCGCGAAGGTAGCCCGTAAGTATCAGTCTGTGCTGGTCATAACCGCTTTTTTTCAGTTCCCTCGCAATCCTGCTTATCGACATCTGCTGGTGAGCCAGCATTTCTGTAATAATACTATAAAATTGAGACATCCATACTACATTTGTTACCAAATCTGATAAATGTTTTGGTTGAAGCCACCAAGTTTTATTATACCTGCGAATCCTATTGTTGAGCAATGACCGGCAATACCGACATTATCTTTGCGCAGCCTCTTGGTTGTTATGTGGAGTTAACATATAACACCAGGCTGAGCTCTATAAGGTTCATCAAAAGCAAAAATGGCTTAAAAGAGAAGAAAACATTCAAAGCCACCTTTGAACTTGAGCAGTATTTCGGTGGTGAAATAAAAGAATTCTCATGCGATGTGGATATATCAGGGCTTTCGCCTTTCACGCAAAAAGTGCTGGACGAGTTAAGAAAAATCAAATATGGTGAGACGATTACATATTCCGGGCTTGCAAAAAGGATAGGAAGCAAAGCGTATCGCGCTGTCGGAAGAGCGCTTGCAAGCAATCCCATCCCGATAGTTATTCCCTGCCACAGGGTTGTGGCTAAGAACGGTATTGGTGGATACTCAGGAGGGGTGGATTTAAAAAAGAGACTGCTGGAACTTGAAGGATTGCCCTAAGCTTAATATCCAGTAACCTTTTGAGATTCATACTTAAACGGATTTAATTTAAATCACCGCAAAGGACGCAAAGAGCGCAAAGCGTAGCTACAATAATCTTTGCGCCCTTTGCGCTCTTTGCGGTGAGATGCACAAACTACCACAACAAGTCAATGGACACTAACCTTAAGCAATTAAATATTCCTCAGTCAAACCGCGCACCGCCCCGGCCAGTTCATCCAGCTTTCCCGTAAAAAAGTGGTCTGCGCCTTCGATCTTAACAAGCTTCTTCGGTCCAGGAAGCCCTGAATAAAGCCCTTCCACTTTTTCTACAGGTATGAGCGTATCAAGTGTGCCGTGGATGAAAACTTTAGGTTTCGGGCAATCCCTGAGAAAATCCATGTCCACGAAATTAACAGGCGTCCCTATCCCGATCACCATTTGTACGCGCTCATCTTCACACCCTGCTTTCATGCCAGCCCATGCCCCGAAGGAGTGACCGGCAACAACGAGCCTCTTATACTTTCCTGCCATGTAATTTATAGCCGCCCTGACATCGTCATGCTCTCCTCTTCCTTCATCGTATTTTCCGCTGCTCCTCCCCACCCCGCGGAAGTTAAAGCGCAGCGAAGGCATGCCGAGATCAAGGAACGCATGTGAAGCTGTGACCACGACCTTGGTATGCATCGAGCCGCCGTAGAGCGGATGGGGATGGCAGATAACCGCTGCAGGAGTATCTTCAGGAGGTTCAGGGAGCGTGAGTAGCGCCTCAAGCTCTCCTGCCCGGGAAGGTAGCATAAGCTCTAAGGTTTTATGGGATGGCTCGGTCTTTATTCCTGGCTTTTTGATCTCATTCATGTACATCCGCTTTTCTAGAGTTTTCAGAGGCTATTGCCTTATTTTTACAATTGGTTTCCGTGCTGATAAATCTTGAGTTCCGGTTTCAACGATGTTTTAATATCAAAACCAGGCCCACAGGAAAACAAATATATACGAAGCTCCTTAAGTTGCAGACATAATAAAAATACGCAGTGAAAGAGGAAAAACAAGGTCGAGGTGAAACTCTTGGAAATCAAGCAGCATGAAAGACTTCACAGGGATGATAAGAATCTCTGTAAACTGGCTATCAGCGAATTAGAGGACATATATTCTGATCTTGGTCTCTCGATAGAAGAACTTGATCTACTGGACATGCCCAGGCGTTCGTTCAGTGTCCATTTTCCTGTACGGATGGACGATGGGAAAACAAAGATGTTCGTGGGGCACAGGGTGCAGTATAACGATGCCAGGGGTCCGACAAAAGGAGGCATAAGGTTCCATCCGCAATTGACACATGACGATGTCGAAGACCTTGCTTTTTTGATGTCGCTTAAATGCGCCGTTGTGAACATACCTTTCGGAGGCTCAAAAGGCGGTGTTGTTGTAAATCCGAAAGAGATCAGCAGGGGAGAGCTTGAGCGGGTTACCAGGAGTTATATCCAGGCAATATCGGATTACATCGGACCTTTCAAGGATATTCCGGCGCCCGATGTTTACACCGATGAAAAGATCATGGTCTGGATACTAGATGAATATGAACGCATAAAGGGTGAACATGTCCCGGCTCTGGTGACCGGAAAACCCATCGAGCTTGGCGGCAGCAAAGCCCGGAGTTATTCAACATCCCTCGGCGGTATCTATATCCTTGAAGAAGCTATGAGAAAAATAGACTTGGATAAATTCGAGGTGTGTCTTGCAGTACAGGGGTTCGGGAATGTCGGGGAGAATGCAGCCCGCCTCCTTCATGAAAAAGGATACAAAGTAATCGCTGTTAGCGACTCAAAGGGCGGAATAATAAACCAGGATGGTCTTGATATCCCGGCTGTAATGAAACACAAGGACTTAACAGAAAGTGTCGTGGATTTTGCAGGCAGTACCAATATCACGAACGAGGAGCTCCTGACCTGCGGGTGCGATATCCTGATCCCCGCTGCCCTGTCCGACCAGCTTACCAGGAAGAATGCGGCTGACGTGGAGGCAAAGGTCGTCCTGGAACTCGCGAACGCCCCGACGACAAAGGACGCTGATGATATATTCTTCGATAAGAAAATAATGCTGATACCAGATGTTCTTGCAAACGCCGGCGGTGTGGTCGTGAGCTACTTTGAGTGGAGCCAGAACCTTACCAATGATTACTGGGAGGAAGCCCGTGTCCTTGAAAGGCTCAAGAAGACCATGATAACAGCTTTCAATGACGTTTACGCTCTGTGCGATAAGGAAAATTGCAGGATGAGACAGTCTGCATATAAGCTTGCATTACAGAGAATACTGCACGCGGAAAAACTGCGCGGGAATCTGTAGCGCATGCTGAACTAATTGAAAAATATTTCAAAAAAACGTTTATATACCTTCCAAGCGCCCTCTTAGCTTGTGTGGAAATCGCTGGAAAATGGTGAGGCAGCGTTTTCACCATATAAGTCTATCATGAGGGAAAAAATGACATTTAAAATAACGTTTCTAAAAATGCCAGCAATTATGGTTTTCATTGCATCACTGTTTTTATTACAGATACTTGCAGGAATTACGGTTGTTGCAGCGGCTTCTGATGGTTCTCCAAAGGAGAATGGTGCTAATGCGCATGCTGGAAATCCAGATCAGTTGAAAGCAGATCCGCCATTCCATATTCGTGGTCCACCAATTAATGTCCAGGGCGCAACCCCTACCTATGTAATATTAAGTGGTGGTCTTGATGTAAACAAAATTAAAACAGTATATAATCTTCCTCCCTCAGGGGGTAGTGGAACAATTGCTATCATTGATGCTTTTAATTATCCGACAGCGAATACAGATTTAAATACGTTCAGCAGCCAGTTCGGCTTGCCTCTTTGTAATAGTACGAATCCTTGTTTTGAAATACATAAGATGGCGTCCAAAATCCGTACTGATGGTGGTTGGGCGCTTGAGATGGCGCTTGACACTCAATGGGCTCATGCTATTGCTCCAAATGCAAAGATACTTTTGGTCGAGGCTAAATCAAATAGCTTAACGGATCTTTTTGCTGCTGTCGATTATGCTCGAAGTCGCTCAGACGTTGTGGCAATATCAATGAGTTGGATTGCTGGAGAGTTCCCCTCAGAATCCTCTTATGATTACCATTTCACCAGTTCTAAAGCAACTTTCTTTGCCGCTTCTGGAGATGGTGGAACAGGTATTGGCTATCCTGCTGCTTCACCAAATGTAGTTGCAGTTGGTGGAACAAGCCTCAATATGTCAAATGGATCGCTTTTGCCTGAAACTGCCTGGAGCGGAAGTGGAGGAGGCTTAAGCGCATACGAAACAGAACCATCATATCAGTTAACATATAACGTACCTCAAGCTAATGGTAAACGTGCTGTACCGGATGTTTCGTATAATGCTGACCCGAATTCAGGTGTTTATGTGTATGATAGCACTCCCTATTATGGTCTGATAGGATGGTGGATTGTCGGTGGAACAAGCGCAGGTACACCGCAATGGGCAGCAATCAAATCCTTGGGACTTTCTGCATCAAATGACAAGTTTTACCCGGATGCACAAACAAGCTACTCATCTCACTTCCGCGATATCACGAGCGGCACAAACGGAGCCTGCGGGTTTTACTGCAACGCAATGGCAGGTTATGATTATGTGACAGGATTAGGCAGTCCTATTACAACTATCTATTAGGAAGCGTCATTTGATGGAGAGGCCGTGCCACTCTGAAACTATCTTGTGTCCCCCGCGCTCCCCGTAGGCTCCGCCTCTCCAGTTGGCAAAGGCTATTATGTAGTTAGCGCCGCGCCTGAATGAGACCTGGTTCTCCGAAGCTGCCG
This sequence comes from uncultured archaeon, assembly GCA_902386135.1. Classification (GTDB taxonomy): domain Archaea; phylum Halobacteriota; class Methanosarcinia; order Methanosarcinales; family Methanoperedenaceae; genus Methanoperedens. Next base: position 5,042 of record CABMIB010000094.1, on the reverse strand, counting down.
CCATCGGTCTTGTTATAATCACTTTCCACATCCCGTTGCTCCACTCCTGGTAATGCCTGATGTTCTGCGATGCGGCATCCGGGCTTGTTTGCGGCGTCCCCATGCCGCCTGCAACAACATTCTCCGGCCTGGACAGGTCTGCTCTCCAGAAAATGATGTTCACAGGTTTGTCTATGGAACCCATGCATATTATGCCATCTTCCGTGAGGAGCGGGAACTGCAGGGCAAAAGCATCCGCGAAAACTGGATAATCATCCACAGAAGCGCTTGCTGTATTCTCGCTCCACCGGCACAGGAAAAAGATATCGTTCCCATTGTGCAGGACTTTCACTTTGATGCTCCTCGTTTTCTCATCAAGCCTGAACACTCTTGCACCTGCTTCATTGAGCCTGCGCGTAAGATTGATTGTGGTTTCCAGAGCCTGCGCCCATGCAGGGTCTCCGGGGTCAAGGGCTATATGCCCTGATACATATGCTGCCGGGATAGTCGTAGAAGGAACTACGGGGGACGGGTTTACCACTGCAAACACCTCGATAAATTTTTTACTGATAAACCTGTTGTCATAATAACCTCCTGCTCACACCTGGAACCTGTCCGTTTCTCTCCGCGCGATTAATATATCGATCAATTCCGAGCTTCCTCCTGCCGCGACCTTATCCCTTTCTCTCTGGATGATGTCAAATATCTCCTCGATGCGGGCTATGCGCTGGTCAGGAGTCTGGTCTGCAGTATCACCGAACAATTCCGCAAGCACTTCAACAGGGATGCGTCTGTTTTCCATCGCCTCGCCAGCCGGTGAATATGACGGAGGGCTGAGAGGCGGGATGTAAAATACATTGGGCTCGGTTTTGAATTCAGGGTGCAATCGAAGGGCCACTTTCCATTTGTTGACCAGTTTGTAGACGTTGCTTCCCGTATCTTCGGCATAGCCGACAAAGTGTATCCTGCCGACGCACTGGCTCGCGCAGAAGTTCCCCAGATGCTGCTCTATCCTTGGATAGCAGAATATACATTTCTGGGCTATCTTCTGCTCCGGGTTGTAGTATATCTTCTTATACGGGCAACCTTTAACGCAGTATCGGTATCCCCTGCACCTGTTCTGGTCGACCAGTACGATCCCGTCTTCCTCGCGTTTATAGACAGCCTGGCGCGGACAGGCGTCCACGCACGGCGGGTCTGTACAGTGATTGCAGATGCGGGGAAGATAAAAATAATAGGAATTCGGGAACTCTCCCTCGCCCACATCCTCATCCCAGTTACTCGCATAGGCGTCAGCGCCTGAAGGTTCCGGGGATGGTACCAGCACAGAGGATGAGGCGTCTCCTCCTTCTGTCTTCAGTACTTTGTCATAATCGTACTCCCATGGAGCGCCGTAACCTTTTTTGATATCCGGAAGGGGTATAGCTGCTCTGTCTGATACGTTAAACCAGCCGCCGTGGGTCTCATAGTTTTTCGGATAACCTTTCCCGGGATGGGTTTCCACGTTGTTCCAGTACATATGCATCTGTCCTTTATTCCTGTCAGTCCACATGGTCTTGCATGCCATGGTACAGGTATGGCACCCGAGGCATTTGTTAAGGTCAGCGACCATCCGTATCTGTTTAATTACAGGCATGTTACTCCTCCCCCGCGTATTTACGGATCTCTACCCTTGTATCCTTCTGGTTCCCGGTCGGACCCCAGTAGTTAACCCTGAACTTGAGCTGCCCGTACCCGCCTGCGAGCTGCGTCGGCTTGATATGGATAGTTGTAGGGCTCTGGAAACCGCCCTTCTTGAAGTTGTAGCGTTCCCAGCCCTGGTACATCAGTGCCATGCCCGCCGGTATCCTGCGGGAAATACACAGATAAGCTACAATCGCTCCGTTGTCGTTAAAAATCTCAACAGCATCGTTGTCCGAAAGTCCGCGGGCGCTGGCATCGTTCGGGCTTAAGTAAACAATGGGACGTCCTCGTTGCAGGCGCAACTGGAAAGTTGCATCCCGCCAAACGGAATGTATGCTCCAGCGACCATGCGGCGTGAGCCAGCGAAGCGGATATTTGTTCCCGTCCACAGGCGGTTTGTACACAGGCAATTCTTCATGGAATTCCTTCAGGAACCAGTCATGGTCTATGTAGAACTGCTGGCGTCCTGTCAGCGTGGATAGAGGGCGTTTCAGTTCATACATCCTCTGGAAGCCGTAATACGCCTCTCCCTCCTTGATATCGCTTGTCCATCCCTCGCTGGTAGCTACAAAGCGCCGGGGCTGCTGGTTGATCATATCCATTGTCATGCCTTTTGTCTCCACGGAATTATCCAGGATATACTGCCCTGCATCTTTATCAGACTCAAGCTTACCGTGCGCGGTGAAATCTTCTACCAGCGTGGAGAAATCGCGGGTGATGGTGGAGCCATCGGGCAGTGTATCTGTAAAAGAGAACTTTGTATCCGCAAGTGCTTTAGCCAAATCCTGGAAGATCTGCCAGTCTGTCCTGCTATCTACCTGCGGTGGGATAATAGGAGTAAACGGATTAATGTATGAGTGGAGGTCGGTGGCACTGAGATCCCATTTTTCGAACATGCTGGCTGCTGGAAGAATAACATCAGCGTAAAGACCCGTAGTGTTCATGCGAAAATCAATGTCCACGATAAGGTCAAGTTTCGGCAGGAGGTTGGCAAGGATGTACTCTGCCCCTTTTGCCTGGTTCAGGTAATTGGCACCCCATACCATCAGGACCTTCGGCGACCTGCCGCTGTCCAGCGTACCTTTCGGGTAAAGAGGCATCCAGCCGTTGTTCACACTTTCGCGTATATATTCATTGATATGACGCGGCCAGAGACCATCAATATTTGAGTCGATATTGGAATGCACGTATGTCCAGAGGGTAGTAGGCACAAAGCGCTGCTTTGGGCGCCCGAGCGGATATGCAAGCTTGAAGAACCCGTCATCGCACCAAATCTTCTCCTGACCTACGTAGTGGTCAAAGCCACCTCCGGGAACACCAACATTACCGGTCAGGGCAGCAAGCAGTATCTGGCTCCTGTTGGTGAGATCGTTGTGATAATAATGGTTCGTTCCTGCACCATTGATAATCCTGGCAGGTTTGGTCTTTGAAAATTCATGGGCAAGCTGTGTGACAAGATTGGCGTTTACACCCGTGATGCCGGACACTTTCGAAGGCTCATAATCTGCAAGCCTCTGTTTGAGAAGTGAAAAAACCGTGGTCACATCCACTTTGCCTGAGAGCGTATTTACTGTAAAAGTTCCCTCAAGGGCTGGGTCGAGAGAACCGAGTTCCAGAGTCCAGTCGGATGAACCGGTAGTTCCACCAGTACCCGGCGCCAGTACCGGTTTTGATGCATTCGTATCCCAGAAATAGAATTTATCAGGGCTTCCGCCATCGATAATGTCGTTTTCCCTCAGGAATTTTCCATTATCATTCCTGACGAGCATTGGCAGGTCTGTATACTGCTTTATGTAAGCCTCATTATAGAGCCTTTCATTCACTATCACGTTCGCCATGCCAAGAGCCAGGGCACAATCAGTACCCGGCTTTACGGGGATGAATATATCCGCGTGGATCGAGACCGGGTTGTATTCCGGGAATATCGCCACTATTTTTGTCCCGTGCATCCTTGCTTCGGTTATGAGGTGTGCATCGGGGATACGTGTCTCAAGAATGTTCGAGCCCCATAGCAGGAGATACTTCGAGTTGAACCAGTCTGCAGCTTCGCATGAATCGGTCTGCACCCCCCATGTGATTGGCTCGCCGGGCGGAAGATCTGAGACCCAGTCATAGAAGCTGCCTACCACACCGCCTATCAGGTTTGCGAGGCGCGCGCCTGCTGCATACGTAATTGCAAACTTGGCGTGGTTAGCCGAGTAGAACATTACCGTATCAGTACCGTGATTGGATATCGCATCCACGAGCTTGCCGGCGATGTAACTCAATGCCTCCTCCCATGAGGCTTTCCGCCATTTTCCTTCACCCCTCTCGCCAGTCCGTATCAGCGGATATTTTACCCGCTGCGGGCCGTACACGTATTCCTTGTAATTGGCACCTTTCTGGCATCCCCGCGGGTTGTACGTGGGGAGGTCGGGATTGATGTCGGGATAATCAGAATATTGGTCTTCTTTGAATGCAATGCCGTTCCTGACGTAAACTTTCCACGTACAGGAACCCGTGCAGTTCACGGAATGGGTTGTCCTGCCATAGGAATCATAATCCCACTGCTCGCGGTACAATGTCTCCCATCCGCGATAGGGATAGTTGCCGACAGGTTCATGTACTCTCTCCAGCAGGTCAAGCGCCAGCACGTTCCTGGCTGCCAGGACTCCTCGCTCGATGAGTTTTTGCGCCAGCGCATGCCTGGACGATAATCCCGGTGCTCCTGCTTTCTTTTCTGTTGTCCTGTCACCCTGTGCCAATTCCGTGATCATCCTCCTGTTGATAATTCGCTCAGTATACGAGCCGCTGTTTTCTATTCCCCTGATATCCCTTTAATGCCGCTTACTCTAATACGTTGTTTTGAAAATGAACGTATATATCTTTTTTCTACAACCGCTTCATTTGCTCAGGGATTCATATATTTCATTTTGAATAATTTATATTGGATACGAAGAACTCACCGCGAAGAACGCAAAGTTCGCAAAGAAAGATGCATCTCCGCCATGATAGACTTACTGTTTCATCAGCGGTTGACCATGTGATCCAGTATGGAACTGATGCGAAGTTATTAAGAAATATACCAAAATGCTGTGTAAACATAATGCAAAAAGCGCTGTGTATAGGCCTCGTACATTGTACGGGGTTTGTGACTGAAGGCGATAGGGGTTTCATGCTCGTATAAGGCGAAATGAGACCCGAACAACCTACCAAATCCTGAAAACCAGGCGCGCAAAGATAATAAAGATCAGTAGCGAAGAGGAGCTTAATCGAGACCTTCAACTTAAGGGTTTATCTTATGAAAATTCATACTCTATGAACTTAAAGAAAAAGTAATAGATATTTCATAAAGTATGAACATAGTTAAACAAGTAGTAAAATGGTTAGAAGATAGAAAG
>CABMIB010000093.1 GCA_902386135.1 uncultured archaeon | reverse complement strand
CTTACTTTTCCAATGTAAACTCCTCTGTCTGTATAAATGTTCAAACCAAATAATGTCGAAACCTCTGACTGCATCGAATCACCTGCCCTGAATATGAACGGGTGAAATATATACTTTATTGATTTAGAGTCTATTCCGAGAGGTTTAATATTATACTGGATTATTTAGGCGCAGATGTTAACCAGTGATGAGATAAAACTACTAATAAAGAAATACGCCCTGCAGAATGCGGTCAAATATAAAAAGACGCCGCAGGCAGGGGCGGTGATGGGAAAGGTCATGGCTAATCCTGAACTTCGCTCGCGGGCTAAGGAAATAACCGGTCTTGTGAACGAAGTCCTTGTCGAAATAGATCAGATGAGCCATGAGGCGCGCGAAGAGGAACTGAAGGTACTTGCGCCCGAGCTCATTGAGGAGTTGAAGGAGAAGAAAGAACCTGATAAAGGCCTGCCCCCTCTTGAGATGAACGGTCCCCTGGTGATGAGATTCGCGCCAAACCCAAATGGCCCCCCCACGCTTGGAAGCGCAAGGGGCATCGTGGTGAACTCGGAGTACACCAGAAAATATCACGGGAAGCTCATTATCCGCTTTGATGATACCGACCCCGCGACCAAGCGCCCGATGCTTGAGGCTTACGGATGGTACCTTGACGATTGCAGGTGGCTCGGGGCAATACCCGATGAGGTCGTTATAGCATCGGACAGGATCCCCAGGTACTACGAGGTCGCCGAGCAATTGATACGGAAAGACGGAGCGTACATCTGTTTTTGCGAGCAGGAAGTGTTCAAGGCACTCAAGGACGCAAAGGAACCGTGCCCGCACAGAGAGCAGGGAGTGGAGAAAAACCTTGAATGCTGGAAAAAGATGCTTTCCGGCGATTACGAAGAGCAGGAGGCGGTACTGCGCATCAAGACCGATATAGCCCATAAAGACCCTGCCATCAGGGACTGGGTGGCTTTCCGCATCATAAAGACACCGCATCCGCGACCTGAAGTAGGGGATAAATACTGTGCATGGCCCCTTCTTGATTTTGAGGGTGCTGTGGAAGACCATCTCCTCGGAACGACTTTAATTATACGCGGGAAGGACCTGGCAGACAGCGAAAAACGCCAGAAGTACGTCTATAAATACATGGGCTGGACTTACCCGAAAACCATGCACTGGGGGCGCGTGCAGATACACGAGTTCGGGAAGCTAAGCACAAGCGGCATCAAGAAAGCGATAGCGGAAGGGATTTACACAGGCTGGGACGACCCGCGCCTGCCCACTATCCGCGCAATTCGGAGAAGAGGCATAATGCCGGAGGCGCTGCGCAAATTCATGATAGACCTCGGTCTTGGCGAGACCGATATAAGCCTGAGCCTGGATACTCTGTATGCTGAGAACAGGAAGCTCGTTGACCCTGTGGCGAACAGGTATTTCTTTGTCTGGGACCCTGTTGAAATGATTATCGAGGGCGCAGAGCCGAAGATTGCAAAGGCGCCGCTCCATCCTTCGCGGGGAGGGATGAGGGAGATACCTGTGGGAACGGCTGTGCTAGTTTGCAGGAATGATGTTGATACACTGAAGGAAGGTGAAAAATTGCGCCTGAAAGACCTATACAACATCCAGATAACCGGCATCTCGCCTCTGACAGCGAAATTCATTGGCACTAATATGGACCTTGTCAAAAAAGAAAAGGCGCGCATCATCCACTGGGCGCCGCCTGATGGACTGAAGGTCAAAGTGCTATCGCCCGATGGAGAATATATTGGCATCGGAGAGCGCGGGATCGAGAGAGAACTGGATAAGGTCGTGCAGTTCGAGAGGTTCGGGTTCGTGAGGATCGACAGCGTTAGCGGGGATGAGGTCATGGCGTATTTTACGCACAAGTGAGAAAAGAATTTAGGAAAATAACCTATGAAAATACGCTTCTCTCAGGAAACCCCTAAAGGAAAATATCTGGAGGTAGACTGCGAAAATCAGCTTGTACAAATAATATTCACGTGGCATTCTTTGGACGCAATTGAAGACTATGAAATGACACTTGAAAATATATTAAATTTTTTATTATATCCAGAAGAAGTAATAAAGGGGCATGCAAATAGATATATTGCGCACCGAAGATTAAATCATCATCTGGCAAGAGTAGTTTATGAATATGACGGGCGCAATGTTATCGTAATAACTTTTTATATTAGTTATGTTAATAGATACTTTAGAGAAGGAAAATATGAAGATAAAATACTATCCTGATGCCGATGCGCTGGTTTTGAGGATACTTGATGAAAAACCAGACCATGGTGAGCAAATAGGTGAAGAGATGATTCTTCATTATACCAAAGATAATAAACTTGTTAAGATTGAAATACTTGATGCTTCCAGAACAGTGATTGATTTTCTTCAGCCAATACTCAGCCAGAAGCCTTTGAAAGCATCAAGAGCTACGGCATAATACAGAGTTCCTGACGAGGGTATATACCGATGGTGTTGTCTCCTGATGGAGAATATACAGGCATAGGGGAGCGCGGGATCGAAAAGGAACTGGATAAGGTCGTGCAGTTCGAGAGGTTCGGGTTCGTGAGGATCGACAGCGTTAGCGGGAATGGAGCCCATCCAATAATTCTAACTTCTCAAATTACATCTTGTGTTTAAGAGTTAAAACTTAGCCGATGGACAGGATTGACAGGATGAAATGTAAAAAATCTATCCTGTCAATCCTGTTATCCCGTCTAATTATTGGATGGGTTCGCGGGGATGAGGTCGTGGCGTATTTCACGCATAAGTGAAATAATGCTGAAGGTTTACACTCGCCCCAGCAGCCTGCACGTCTTGCATACGTCCTCGCTGCTCGGTTCCCCGCAGAGCCTGCACTGCACTATCTGCGTTTCGGGCGGGCGCAGCGCCGGGGCGATCACATCAAACCCTCCAAGAAGGGAATATTTCGTTCCCGGATGCTTTACCTCATAGTTATTGACAATCTCGCGAACCTCATTGCGGAGCGCCTCTCCGGCGTAGGGACATTCATCCGTACTCACGGGCAGGTCGTTTAAGAGCCCGTAAAGCGCCACCTCTTTTTCAGGGATGCTTCGAAGCGGTTTTATCCGCATTACAAGACCGGGCTGGACTACGCCTGGCAGCATTCTCTTTAACCTGTCCACATCCCCGCGCAGGTAGTTCATCAAAATGGTCTGCGCCTCGTCATCAAGATTATGACCGACAGCGAGTTTATCAGCGCCAAGCTCCCGTGCGGCTTTATTCAGGAGATTTTTCCGGAGCACACCGCAAAGCGTACAAGCAGCATGTTCTTTTCGTTTCGTAAGCTCATCAAGAGTAGTGCCGAACCCTTCCTCGAACGTTTTTATGGTATGGGGAATCCCAAGCTCCCCTGTGAGCTTTACTGCATGGGATAAAGTATGTTCCCTGTATCCCCTTATGCCTTCATCTATCGTGATCGCCAGAAGTTCGATATCAGGTCTGTTCTTAAATATCTTATGCAGGACATAGAGCAGAGCCGTGCTGTCCTTTCCCCCGCTCAGGGCGACTGCTATCCTATCCCCTTTTCCGATCATTCTGAACTTGCGGATGTCCCGTTTGATTTTTCTCTCAACATCCTCGATAAAATGTATCTTACACAGGTGAGCGCTTGAGTATTTCTGGTATACGACAGCATTCTTGCTGCATCGCTGGCATTTCATGTATTTGCGTTAAAATGCTATCCTTTTATTAATAACCTGTCCAGAAATGAACCAATTCTTTAATTATATAACATGGAAAAAAAAGAGGGAATTAGAGTCCAATAATGGTGAATCTAATCCCGTAATAGATGCCTTTTTAAAGATGCATTATCTTCAATCATCTTCTTCGACTTCATCATGCTCAGTCTCGTTTACATTATTATGTCCATTTTCGTGTATTTTACTATGGTTATGTTTGTGTATTTTACCATATTTATGTCCGTGATTTTCATCACCTGGTGAAGAAGATGGTGGAGATGATGTAGGTGCAGCAGATACTGATACAGATGTGGTTCCGTTGACATCTCCGCTTGTTGCTGTTATGGTAGTTGTTCCAAGAGCTTTTGCTGTGAACAAGCCAGTGCTATCTATAGTACCGACTGTAGTGTTGCTGCTGTTCCAGCTGAATATTACATCCATCAATTTACCAAGCTGGTCGTATGCTGTTGCTGTGAATGCCTGAGTTCCGTTCACATCCAGCGTTGCAGTTGCTGGCAAGACCTTTATTGTTGTTAGTATAGACGCTCCTGGAGATGAATTAGCTGGATTCACTGTTATTGATGCAGTTCCACTGACAGTTCCGTTCGTTGCGGTTATAGTTGTAGTTCCGGCGGCCAGTGCCATAAACGAGCCAGCGGCATCTATAGTACCTACTGTGGTGTTGCTGCTGCTCCATATCACTGTTGCATTGATCGTATTGTTATTCTGGTCTAAGGTCATTGCTGTGAATGCCTGAGTTCCGTTCACATCCAGCGTTGCAGTTGCTGGCGAGACCTTTATTGTTGTCAATACAGGCGTGGGTGTTGCACCTGGCGGGGCACCAATTGCTTTCAATGCCGCCGTTGAATCAGACTGATGGTTGGTTTGACCTTCAAAGAGTTGTCCATAGGCATTCCTTGCTCCCCCGCCATTAGGATCAACGTGGCAGGTGCCACATGACAGACCTGGGCCATACAGATCGTTAAGAGGCGTCACATACGTCCCGTATGCCAAAGCTCCTGGGACTCCTACTATGGCTACTACTGTTAAGAGCAATAGCCCAAGTGTTATTTTCTTATTCATTTGTTTAGCTCCCTTTATTCATTCAGACCCGCTCCGTTTCTCATTCCAGTTCATATAATCGGGGCAAAAACACAAACAGTCTTATTCACTGCCTGTATTTACGCCCTGACCCATGGCGAGGAATGTAAAACATTGCGAAATCTTATGTTACGTCCTTGGCTCCCCTGGTAAATAAAACGTATAATCCGTAATCAGTAATGATTCTCATCATTTGACTGTCATCATAAATGATTATTTTTTGTCTTTTGGAACTCGTACACCCTCAACTGCCCCATGTAATCCTTAAGTGTATACAACACGAACCTGCTATATTAATTACTATCCCCTCCCCTTACGGGGAAAAGGATAGGTCATTCTTGATTTCATCAGGTTCAATGTAAGCCAGGACACAGCTACGGCTTCGCCTTGCCCGCAGTTCATCGTGTATCCTGTTCAGATATGCGATTATTGCACCAAATCTAAGCAATATTTGTTGCTTTAGTACGGGGTTATGGTAAAATATAGTCACATTTACACAAATTTGAACAATCCTCAATTCATCAAAACGATGTTGGTAGTTATCTTGGATACAATATTCGTTTTTGTACATAATATTAATAATTATTTATTAAACTAAACTTTATTTGACAAATTTACAATCCATTTGAGGAAATACCATACAATAACTTATTTTATCCAACATAGATTCTAATTTATTATGACAAACCCTTGTTTTGTTTTCCAATTCAATTATTTTCTTAATATCATCGAGATAAAGTTCCTTGCACTCCTTAATCATTTCTTTATGGATATTTTTTATCCCTTCCATTTCTTCTGACTCTAATTCTGCTAAAATATAACCGTTTCCAGTCCCCATATAACCATAAATCAATCGGGTTTTTATAACATTTTTAACACTTATTCTTTCGGTGAAATAATCATAACTGCTACTTTTACCTTTGGCTATACAAATGGTTTCTCTGTAAACTGATAAAGAAAATCCTTTTCCAGTCTCCGATCCTAAATCGAAATTGCGCTCTTTAAATTTTTGTTTGATATGCTCTTGTATCTTATCAATTAACCTCTGTCGTTCTAAACTGTAAGTGATGCTTAAAGTTTTAAATTCATTCCAGAAATCTCTAAGGTATGGAAAGTGATGAAAAATATCCTCAAAAAGCGCATGATTCTCTATATCGCTAAGAGATGATGGGGCATATGAATCTAACCTACCAAAGGTAAATGTTTCTTCGGCTGGAGCAACTTTATTCGAACTCAAATTTTGCTGCCATAATCGTAACATATCTTTCAGATTCGAAGTATGAATTTTCTCATTGCTATCTTGCATCTGTCGGTAAGCGATATAAGCAAGGAATAACGTTCCGGCTGCCACTGCTATTTCTATAATATTGGAAATCAACCATTGATAATTTGAAGTCAACCATTGATAATTGAAAATCAAAAGAGCAACAAACAATAACGCAATAAAAAGTACAATTAAAGACAAATATTTTTTAATGTTCCAATTTTTCATATTAATTTTTTCCCATTTTTTACGTATATTATTTGAGTCAGTTTCACCACGAATTATGCTTTCCCTGATGATTTTACAAGCCTTTATTCGTCTATCAGCCTTAAAGTATCCTATTAAGAAATTTATAAATCCGATAGCTATTAAAACGGCTAATGCCATAGCCACAGAGGGATACAAATTAACAAATAAAAAGGTAAGGGAGGCAGGTAATTTACAATTTGAATTAGATAAATTAGATGCAATACATCTGTTATAGTCAAGAGAAGCATTTACCATGATTGTAATATATGCAATCATGACTATTAGAAAAACATTCATAAGCGGCAGAAAATCTGGATACTTTAGCGTATTGATTTCACTGTTCAAAACAATTATCCATTCCTTACTTGAAAGCGGACAATTCTTATCCATTGATTCTTTCGGTTCTTCATCCATATATGCAACAACTTTAAATTGTTATGCAGTTATAAAAAACTAACTATAACAACATATCAACGGTCAATTATTGTATATGAGATAATGCGCCATATCGCATCCCATCCCTCGCTTAGTCATTCTCATTAAATGAATATAGTCGAAAAAGCTAATACTCATCAATATTTTCTATTAATGGGGTTATTGATATGAAAAATCTTCTGATATATCCCCCAGCAGTCTATTTTTTAATTTTTTGGAAATTGGAATTTTTAGCGAAATTATCATAATTAACGCTAATAATAAAGTTGCCAAGAATAATGGAATAAATGTGAGATGAAAAGATAATCCAAGGGGAATGTATATTATAATTATCAAAGTTATAATATACAATGCAATGTTACATCTTTTATACCAGAGACTATCTTTATTAGCCATGTCCAATGTAAATTTTGTCATTAAAATAAGTGTCGAAAAAAGAACATAAAAAACCAGCATATTAATATTTATGTTCTCAATGCTGATAATTCTGGTAAAAGCATCATTAAATGAATTGTAAATTAAATGCACACTGATTACGATTAAAGATAATCCCCAATAAAATGCCAGTTTATAATTTGTTATTTTATATAATGCTAATCCCAAATATGCAAAAAAAAACAAGACACTCGCAAATAGTGCGTAAATTCCAGAAATGCTATTTTTATCAATGTTAAAAAAAAATACTGCTAAAACCAGTGATGCTGAAATCAAAAAGGCTATGGGCTGTAATTTACCAATTATTTCAGTAAATAGAACATAATATTCCTCATGCCTATCATCAATTTTTTTGATTATTTTGATTAAATCACTAAATGACATATTAATTCAATTATTAATTCCATCGTAATTTAAAAGGTTTTCCCTATATAATTGAAAAAAATACGCATAATTTTTTTGTAATACGCATGTTTAGTAAGACAGTTCCCCCTGATATTGCAGGTATAAAACCATTAGCTACCTAACGAAAACATCCTATAAACGATTTACGGGGACATTTTCCGTTACGGAATCTTATCGTAGTCTTACCGATAGCGGTTGGATTGCTTCTGAAGCTATGATCGCTTACTGCACAACACCGCACATTACCGCACCACAATCCGACCATACGTTACCATACATCATAACCTGCGTTACTGCACCATCAAACCTGATTTAAACGCTCGAAAATAAATTCTGTCTGCTGCGCCTTGTATTCCGAGAGCACGAATATCCTCACGTTCATAGACCTCGACAGTGTTTATAATGTCCTGAACCTCAGAAATTATCAGGTCTTTGAGAGCAGGTGGTAACCCTGTGGCTTGAAGCCGCTGTGCCGCTGTTCTCACAACCTCATGGGGTAGACCCCGCTGTTGAGAGCAAGTATTTTTTAATAAACAATCATAGAAATACCCGCGCTGATATCCCTGCTCAACATAATGCCGGATAATCCGGTCAAGAGCCATTGATAGCCGAATTCCTGCGGGTTTAATAATCTCTATTTGCCCCTTCAAATACTCTCTCAACCTTTGCTCAGCTAAAGCGGGAGAAGGCGAAGGATGTTGTAATAACTGACCTGTTCGGTTAAAGTGGTCTAAGGAAGCTGCATGTCGCCTTACCTGCTCCTCTTTTTGCGCTTTCCTCTCAGGCGTATCAACATCCATAAAATATTTATTGACAGCGTCCAGAAGTTCAGTAGCAAATTTTCGCCGTTCCTTCTTGGACATTATGTAGTCTTCGCCGTCCTGTGATAATTTCATCATCGACCACCCCAGAAAATACTTTTCATTATCGCGTAAATCCACTGAAGGTTAGTATTTGTAAATTTCACCCCTCCGCCTATCAACATATGGACGCGATTCAGGGTCGGGTTCTTCAGGCACATATTCAAGAAAGGATGGTCTTGATGAATCACCTGCAAGATTCCGGCGGTTGTTCTCGATTGCGGATAATCGGCGTTCTAACCTCTCCATTCTTTCCAACGCGACTTCAGCGTCTTGTAGGGCTGTCCGTTTCCGTATTAAACCAGCTTGAAGTTCAATGAGTTCTTCTTCCTTCTTTCGGTTGCTTGCTTGAAGGTCTTGGACTTCTTGAATATCAGACCATAAGTTTTCAATCCCCCTCGCAAGTCTGCGTTTTCTTTCCTCGGTTTCAAAAGTATCAACCATGATTTTTTTCACTTCCTGTAATTAAAAATTATATAATGTACTGCGTAGTGATTTTTGTATTATGACCGTTGCCGCACTTAACACCATCTTCCCTCGCAGGGATGCCGACCCATACTGAAAGAGGATTACCAGTTATATCAAATCTATAACCCCGCCATTCGGCTATTGCCCGACCAAGCCCGCGAATATCCATTAAAACGCCGCATTGTGGACATGTGATTTCTTCAAAGCTCCTCAATTTATGGATACGCTTGCCACCCACGGTCATCAAATAATGACCATCACGGCTTCCGTAATTATCCAGGAACTCTTTTTCAAGCGCGGCTTCCTGCGCTTGTCTTGCTTTGTTCTTCTTTTCCAATCGCCTGTTGATTTCTTGTTCCCGTTCCTGATGTTCCTTTTCAATACGCTCCTGCCTTAATTGGTCAATGTCAAGCCCTAACTTTTTCGCAAGGTAGGCAAGGTCGTTCTGTGCGGTTTCAGGGTTTTTTATTATTATATGTATGGTCTCTGCATCGTCCCCTGCATCTTGTTTTTCTACTGTTCCTACCATTCTACCACCCTGGTAACAACACCGGCGTTTTTCCTGACATGGGCGACCATCTGCGGGTCTGTCACAGGATACAAAACATCATCAAGTTCCAAACCTCTCTCAAACTCTTCCTTAAGCCCCTGACGCTTATCGGCATCAAGTACCAATTGCCCTAACTCGTTTCGTCGAACCACTAACTCTGGTGTCAACTGCGTTTCCGTCTGTTCCTTTTTCTTGTGCGGGCACGCGGTGTCTGCCACTTCGAGCGGCATCATAAGCACACGGTCGTGCGCCCCTCTTACGATTTTATCTTGCATGTATTTCAATCTCCTTTTTTAATTTTTTAATCATAAGATAATTTGTAGTATGCCGTATCTGACTGTTTTGTTTTTATTATCATGCAGTTCCACAACCTGCGGATATTTCCGCGCTACTAACAAGTCGGTTGGCTTGTTCCGCCAATACTCATAGTCCGATACAGCCTGCCTTAAGAAGCCAATCGCCTTGTAATAATCCAGTACCTCTTCAAGTGTCATGAGACCTGTTTGGCTATCTATAACTCGAATATGTGCGCCCCATAAGGCTGATAACTGATTGTCCAGGTCAGATAACCAATCCTGCCTGTGGATTTGTTTTGCTGTCGCTGAGTCACCATTCATAACATCAGTCCGTTTCTATATTTGTATCAGTCTTTGCAACCTGTTTTATCAGGTTTTCGATGTATGTAGACCGTTTCGCCAATCTGCGGAGAGTATCAAGTTTCTCCACAACTGGATTTTCAAGGGTAATGCAGATGCGGGTCTTCATTACATATTTGTATGTAGGAACTTATAATAAAGCTGAAAATCGTTCCCTGATTTTTTCATGTTTTCTTCAGACCGACGGCGTTTTCTCTTGCTCTTAGTACGCCTATGACGGCAATGCACCATATATATTCACCAACCGCACCGCTTAAAACCGTGGCGTGAGCCACCTACCACAAAACGCATATATCTTTCGGAGTTTCCAACCGCCTTCTCACCATACCAAGCCGCACAAGCGACCGACAGCACCAAATCATCGTGAATGCTTTCCCGCCAGGCTTCGTAGCTGTCGTGACCTGTACCGATGTTGATTTTTATCTTGAAATTCAAAAGTTCGTTGTTAAGTGTCTGAGCATCCCTCAGCTTTGAACTTACCTTGATCCTTGCACTTTGGTACAGTACTTGTAGCACTCCGGCAAGGTCGCGCTTAGGGACATTGTAAATGTTGCCATCTTTGGTAACAGTGTTCCCGCCGTGAATAGAAATGCCAACGGGGTTAAGTTTCTCTTGTACAAAACTATCGAAGACAGCACGACCAACGCCTGTAACGTCAAGAACCAGGATTGGCTTTTTATCAGTATCTTTACACAAACTGTTGTAAATCCTTTTTACCTTGTCGATTATCGAAGGATATGAGGTATTGAGGGGCACACGTTCCAGATATCGAACATCATAAAGATTAATGTGTTTTCCGTCGGTTTCTTGCTGATGCTTTTCAATGACTGTGATGGCAGTGTAATCCGCCGTTTGACCCAAATCAATGCCTATTATTGATGTTTTTTGTTTGTCCATATAATCATCCTCTAAAATTGTAAAGGTTCAATATCGTCAGATAAAGCCCCCTGCACTTGTTCGTAGCTGAATACCTGGTCAACTGTTTCCGTAAACTCACATAAGTATTCAGCCCTGAAAAAAAAATCCGGCATTGTCGCTTGCTCTTCTTTCAAAAAGTCCTGGCTTATTCGGGGGCATTCCGAAGCAGGGATAGATATTCTTTCCCACCCCTCACCGCCTTCTACGAACTCATGGAAGAAATGACCGCGTTTGCCGAAAGGTGTACTCATTAAGATTAACCTGCCGCCGCTAACGGCGAGCATTGGTCGAACTGCATAATATAACTCATCCGGTACGCGCGATGCCTCATCTTCTATTATTAATGATGCACCGGAAAAACCTCGGACGGTCGTTTCAGTAGATGGTAGGGACACGATACGACTATTATTATCCAGTGTCAAGGATAGCCTGTTGTCTTCTTTTAGTAAAGGTTGCTGTTCAAGCTTGATATTGCTTAAAAAGTCCGTTACCTTTCTGAACAATTCACCGGATTGCCGCAAAGAAGGGGAGACAACAAGGATTAAACTACCAGGATGATACAATGCCCGATGTAGTGCTAATACTGCCGCAGTTGATGATTTACCTGATTGCCTACAACAATTTAATAATAATCTTTTGCCGTTCCAACGAAGTACGTTAGCCTGCCAAGGGTCAGGTTCAAAACCCAGAGCTTCCCGTGCGAATGCCACGGCGTCCAGAGCCAGCCTCAAATCATTACTGAGCATGTTCTGGTTGTACCTCCCGCAGCGCCAGCGCCTCTACAAGCCGCGTCCTCACTTCTGGATAAGGCTCAAGTACTTGCATTATGGTAGTTCGTAATTCCAGCCATTCCGGTGCGATAGTGATGTTGATAGTTCCTTCCTGCGCCAACTGTCCTTCCAATTTAGCCAGCAATTCAAGGCAACCTCGCGCCTCCCTTACGCCTTGCAGGGCTGTCTTAAGGTCACCTGCCTGTTCTGCCTTAGCTAATAAGTCCAATGACTTCTGCTGCAAGTCCTTGACCTGATTAAGTAAAATGTTCGCCGCAGCTACGTCCTGCGCGCCAGGTGCTATTACCATCTTGGTCGATAAATGTTCCTTGTGTCGCTGCAACGATGCTATTGATGTACCGAACTGTGCCGCAATTATGCGGTACGCCTGACCATCCAACAGCGCCTCATTAATCTCTTTGCTCTGTATGTGTTCACAAACACTACATTTCTTTGGCATTATATGACCTCCTGGTTATGGTTATGGTTCATAGTATCATACCCACCCCCGATTGCGGAAAGCATCTTTTACTATCTTTGCCGCGGACTCTCTCGGAAGATCGAATTTTGCCGTAACGTTATCAATAAACCAGTCAATGCTTGCTTTGATATTCGACCCCGTGTAAGTAACCCCATAAGATTCTGATAACCATTCGTTTACATGAAGTGCAATGTTGGTGTAATCAGTTTTTGAACTCAAAATCACACTACTACCACGTTTTTCGTTATCGGTAGAACCATTACAACCACTACTACCACGCACTACTACCACATTTTCGCTATCAGTAGCCACACTACTACCACTACAACCAATTTTCGGGGTAGAAGCAAACAAAGAAGATTTTTCAGACTTACTAACAAAAATATATGAATCTGTTTGGTGTACACTCTTATTGGTTGTAGTGGTAGTAGTGATATAATTATCATATATTTTTATATCTACTGTATCTGGTTTTACACTACAACCATTTACGGTTGTAGTGTGGTTGTAGTGGTTGTATTGTGACGACCGATACTGTTCTTTGATTTTCTCCGATAATTCAACTACGGAATCGTAGCTTCCAACCAAGCTAAAGCTATCCAACGTATATGTGTTCTTGTTGGTGTAACGGTCACCATCTTTAACATTTTGGAGTTCGTGATGTAATCCTTTAACCTTACTAAGCAACCCCGATTCATTCCGGTCTTTCCTCCCATGAATGAGTTGATGAACCCGCTGTTGTGATAAGTTCATGTGCCGTTCGATGGCTTTTGAATCGCACCATCCTTGCAATTGCGTTAGTTCGTGGATTGTCCGGCATACATCCATTTCCATTTTATTTAGTTTCAGCCGCATATTGCTCGCGCGGGAACAATACAATTCGCGGGCATCTTCGTAATCATCTATAGTCGCGATAAGATACCCATCTACTTCCTGTCTTTGTCTAAACCGCAATACTGCGAATGACTTTATCATGTCGAGGAACATCGAGTAGTTCCGTCGGTTTGAAGGGTCTTTCCATTGAATATCATTGGCGAACGGGATTTTAACGGAATAGAGTTTCTGCTTAACCTGCCGTAATATTTCACGGCATACTTCAACATCATCAGATTCGGGAAACTCCACTTCGCCTTTTACAGCCAAATCAGAGTGGAATTGAACTACTTTTAAGTCTTGATCTGTGGATTCGTCCACTTCGAGGTTAAATTGGCGATTAAGTACCTGCATGGATACATCGTCATCAACGCTTGTTATCCACCAAGCCAGCCGAGGTGGAATAAACATATCTACCAATTTTTTGTCATGAACGGTATGATACTTTGTGCCCGTCCGGTAATGGGTCGTGGACTGCTTAATAACACTTTGTAAATTCTCCGAGGGCGTAACGTCATCACAATAGTACACTGTCCCTGGGCATATTTTCATATAGAATAGTGCTTTATCGCTAACTGCACCCGTCAGAAGATATTCTTTTGGAGTTACGTGTACCATAGCTTTGCAGACGTGGCTTTTGCCCATACCGGAGTCACCGCTTAACTTTGGTTGTAGCCCCTCGCTGTTCCCTACACTTTGGCAACCAACAGATACAAGCAATGCCTTAGCCGTCCCTTCGTCCCCTGTGTGCATGGTTTGGATAGTATCCAAAATGAATCTAACAGGATCGCCCGTAGTCATTACTTCATCGGCTTTGTCTTTAATATGTTGCGATATATGTTGCGGTACTTCTACCTCACGTTCTTTCACTTTTTCTTTATCCTTTTCTTTAAACGCCTCGCGCCTCTCATTACATTTCTCACACTGTGTTAAATCGATATAAGTAGGTAGATTTTCTTTCAGTTTGTCGCATGTCCATGTTTTGTTTTTGTCAATGTTCCGGTACTCCTCTAAGGTCGCTGATTCATCGTATCCAGTTCCGTAAACAAGCTTGGCGAACATTTTGATATGATTCTCAGTAGCACCCTTCGCTACCAGGTCGGTACATACAGCTAACATATACTGCCTCCCCTCGCCGCCATGCCAATCAATCTCGTGCCGTCTTTTAATCAAGGCGCGGAAACAATGCCTGCACTTGCTTAGTATGTGTCTTAGTTCCGTTTCCGTTTTGAACAAGTTGATAATCCGTTCTTCAAGTGCTTTCGGCATTTCGATAAGGGGCACGGTTTGGTCAATCCAACGATAGGTATCTCCGCTTAGATGGGTTGATGGAGGCAAAACAATATTATTTCCATCGTTTAATATCTCAATACC
Organism: uncultured archaeon; assembly: GCA_902386135.1. GTDB lineage: Archaea > Halobacteriota > Methanosarcinia > Methanosarcinales > Methanoperedenaceae > Methanoperedens. Next base: position 18,243 of record CABMIB010000093.1, on the reverse strand, counting down.
GAGGTCGTGGTGTTTTTGGGATGGCAAGTTCGGGTTATACTTGAAATAAATATGACCTCTGCCTTTAGTTCGGCTACTTCTCAGCGTCTTGACCTCAGTATCAAAACCGTTGAATAAGTCATCGGCAAAAAACATTGAATCCATATCCAACGCAGTTATCCCACTCACTGCCCCACAGACAAGCCCGATGTTGCATCCTTGCGTGATAAACCTTTCAATATCATCAGGCGTTTTCTGTAGATTTTGCCAACCGGGTAATAATGGTTTTTTTCCAGGGCTATTGCCGTTGTCCTTCGGGCTTGATAAAGGGTGACACACCCACCCGCGGGCTGTGTAATCTTTAACTGCATTCAGAATATCGTTCATTCTTCCGCCCCCGAAGCCGACCGACTTTTGTGTACTATTTCAATTCCTTTATAATTATGGATTATTATTAACCCGTCTTGCTCCATCTCGTGATATAGGGTGTGTAAGTATTCTGCGGATAAGCCGAAGTAGGGACATAGTACCCGTCGGCATTCTAAAAAATAATATAATCTACCTTTCCGATAGCCCCGTTCTTGCAACACATTAATTATTTTATTGAAGAATTGCGGGCGGCTATCAGGTTTATATGTACGTGTGTGGTATCTATTCATAGCGTTCCAACCCCCTGTAACCGATAGAAAATCCGCTTCGTACCGGCTTTTTAAGTTCTTCGGGTTTGAACCCATCGACCACGCAGGCGGCTGTTTGATTCCAATTCTCCCGCCTGCCTTCCATATAATTTCCGTTTTTCATAACAATCCGATTATTTTATACCGTACCTCAATTTTATAAGATTTTCAAGGAACGTAGACCGTTTAATAAGCCCGCGTTCCCTATCTACGGTTTCCAGAACTTTCGGTTCAATAGTAATGTTTATACGGCGTTTCATATGCACATTAATATTATTCGTGAGGTGATAAAGCTGAAAAAAGTTCATAGTCGGTCGGTTTGTTTACGCACCAACAACTGGAACTGTTGAGTCATGTTGTTGGTATATAGCAATGGTTTCAAGCCACCATTTCATATAGCCGCACCGTTCGCAAACATGTTTATTTGCAGATTCGAGTATATCGAACTTTTCCGATATACAAAGTTCTATTTTTCTTATGGTTTCAGCAGTTATTTTTACCCCTTTGCGCCAGTTCGGCTGGTATTTATCAGCCGTCCTGACAAGGAATGTATTATCTGGAGTACAAAGTATGAGAAAATCATTATCCAAGAGGGTATCAACCGCCTTTTTGAGAGTGTCCACAGACGGCACATCAAATATTATGTTACCATAGAGAAGAAAGCCATAACAGACATTCCTGTATTCAACATCCTTTGTTTTTTCATCAATGTAGTCCGATAATTTATTGCACCGACTGGCGGCATCCTGAATCTCCGAAGAAGGTATCCCAACAGCCCATGTCACCAATGCTTCGCGGAATCTGTCATTGCGAACACGGGCTAACATTATCAAATCCCGATTGGAATAGGATGAAAGTATCGACATGTCGATACTTTTTAACCTCTCATGTATCTTCAATATCTCTGATACGGTATTCTGTTTAAACCCGAACTGTTGTCCTATCCATTCCTGGTTTTTGCCGTCCCTGCTGTATGTATCGTAATCCTCGTTGAACAGCTTCGATAGTTTGAAATAACCGAGTGCGCCCCTGTCTTTATTCAGGATAACGCAATGCCTGTGTGCTTCGAGGTCGGACATTTCCCGCACTTCGCAGGGTACTTCTTTTATACCCAACTGCGTACATGCTTTCCATCTGTGTTCGCCATCAACGATTTCATATTCATATTCACTGTTTTTTACTGGTGCTATTGGTCTGACCAATAGGGGATTAGTGGAGAGAAAGCCAGCGTTCGCAATGCTATCTACCAGACTATTAAAATCCTCATTACTCATTTCGTTTGGATTGTAGCTATTCGGTTTTAGCTTTCCAACAGGTATCTGTATGCACTCCCCTATCATGGTCACACCCCTTTTTTCTGATATTCGGGGTCTGTTTCCATGAACCTCTCATGAAGCAGGTGTTTAACAGTCGTAGCAAGAGGCAATCCTTTCCGGTCTGCCTCTGATTTCAGGGCAGTATATTGCCTCTGATTCAGTCGTAACAATACGTTTTTCGACGTAATTATCGCCGATTATCCATGATTACTGCATAAGATAAAAGCTTTTTCGTTTTAAAGGTTTTTAGATACGTACAAAACAAAATAAGGTGTTATTGAGTATATAGTGATTAAAATAAGTTCTGTAAAGGCTTGGTTTTGTACGTACATAAGTACATACTAAAAAACTAAAAACCATACAATCAATTAGCGCGGCGCAACCTTCCGATAGGTTCTGTAAAGTCTGCGTCTGATAGAATATTTTGTCAAAAATCGTCAGATAAATTGTAAATGACTTTTGTATGATACATTACATAAATAGTAAGACAAAAGTATAATATAACAGTAGTAACAGATGTTTGAACGATAAAAAGATTGGGTGAAAAGGATAATGACCAACAAACACGATGAAAATATAGGATATGTCATCGGATGGATTGCGATTTTTTTAGGTGAATTGTGGCTTTTAAGTAAAATACTTCGGAATAAACCAATTCCTCGATGTCCTAATTGTAGTTTGACTCTTCAAAACGGAATACCTCAATGCCCAAGATGTGGGGTGTTTATAAAATGGAATTGATGAAAGTCTGTTATGAAGACCCACATGGAGTTCTTGGTGTGTTTTGTGTGTTATTTATTATTATTATTGCAGTTGCTTCATTAATTGCGATTTTGATTTCTTCCGCAGGAATCAATGTCGGTAATATAAATATATGGACTTCTGTATTCGGGTATAGTATATCTGCTGTTTTTGGGTTTGCATTAGGTGGGAATCTTAAGAGAAAGAGTCATAAATAATTGTATCTCCAAATGCCTGTGGTTCTTTTTTTCCATCGACCGACCTTGAGGCAGAATATGCCTCATCCTTGATTTTCTCTTTTGATTCTTTGTTTTCGTTTGTTTCAGCCGAATCGGTCTCAGGACTTAAGTCCACAGACCGATTTTCCTTCTCTTTTTGTTTTTGTGATTCCCTATATTTCTTACTTTTATGGTCGCCGCCGCCCCTTCTGTTGCCTTCTTTCTTGCGTTTATTCGCTTCTTCTATGTAAACTTCTTCATTAAGGCATCGTTCCTCTCTCTTTCTTAACTCTCCTGATTTCTGTCGGGTCGCATTAGCGAGGATTATAAACTGAGTTATTTCCCTCTCATTCTTAAAATCATCTCTGATGACGGTTTCAATCTCAGTCCACCCGAACTCTTTTGCGATTAGATACCGCTAATAAAATAGGTTTATCCGACCGAACCATTCAACGGGAAATACAGATAGCTACTACCCCCTGTTTGAGCGGCTTTTAAATCTCTATATTGCGGGGCGCGTTCTTTCGTTTGGGTCATTTCTCCAGAATTGTCCTTGTTGTCTTTTTTTTTTTCTTTATCTTCTGAACTCCCCGAAGCTTCTGGCGTTTTCGCCATACCTTTAACCATAGTTTCGGTTTTATTATTTTGTTCTAATATTTCCTTATTAGTCTTTTTTTTATCTTTATCTTCTGAAACTCCTGTAGCTTGTGACGTTTTCGTCACAAGCGGTGGGTTTTTAGGCTGTTTGCCCTTATCCTTCTTTTTATTCCCACCTGCTTCTGATTGGCGTTGCTTTGCCCGATTCTCTGCAATTTCTCTTAAGATTTTCAACTCCTTGGTTCTCCGAGGCTTTTTTGGTCGTCCTCATTCCCTGCACTTTGGGGGTCTACCGCGTTTTTCAGGCTTTCTTTTTTTTTTCCATCAGCCCCATCATCCAGCTTTGAGGCAGAGTTTGCCTCAGACTTGGGTTTATACTGTCCGGTTGTTTCATCCCTCTTCTTCTAAGCCCACGTTTTCTGGGCTTTCCTGCTAAAGTTATTTTCCATCATCAAGCTTCTCCGATGAGATAAGCCCGATTACCCCATCCTTCTTTTTCTTCTGCGGCAGTTCTTTAAGTACAGCATTAAACGTATAGTTCCCATCTGTGTTTCGCATCAAGCCGAATGCTTTTTTCATTTCTTCAAAATCAGCCGCCAATTTTTCCGTATCGGCTACCTTTTTTTGTAGTTCTTGATTCTCGACAACAAGCCTACGAAGGATGGTTTTATCGTCAGAAAATTGGATTGGTTCTGCTAATTTAATCTGCTGTTGTGGCTTTTCGTGTGGCTGAACAACCCCTTCTTTTTCAAGTCTTGCATTAATGAAATCATCATCTACAACGTGAGTATAGCGATTTATTGCCCTGCTTGTTGGTTTCCATCCGAGACCTTTCTTTATCAGGCTTTCTGGATATTCCTGCAAGACTAAATTTGTGGCGCAAGCATGACGGAAGGCGTGAGGGTTCACTGGTTTTTCAATTCCTGCTTTTTTAGCAATTTCCCTAAAAAGGTGCGGCACAAACTGAGAATTTAACGAAACTGGTTGACCATGATTTCTTTTCAGGTTCTTAGGACTCGGAAATAGATAATCACCTTTTCCAAGATTTAAGTATGTTAAAAGGTTGCGGATGTAACTGGCTGAGTAGATACATATTACGCGTCGTTTATCAACGCCGTACTTGGTCTGGTGAACATGCACAACCATCCCAATGTCGGTTTCCATAACATCTGAAACCTTGACCGCAAGAACTTCGTTTATTCTTGCACCGGATTCAAACAAGAAAATCAATAAAGCTTTATATAATACGCTATCAGTGGCATCTATCAACTTTATAACGTCATCATAAGTTAATAACTCATCCCGCCTGAGTGTTCCCTCGACCATCTTAATCGTTAAATGAGAGACTTTCTCAGGTTGTCCTATCCTCTTAAAGAAACTGACAAAACAGGTCTTAGCGTTCTCAACCGTAGCCCTTGCTTTCGTTTGTGATATTTGATAAAGGTAATTGTCGACGTCGTCCTTTGTCCATGTCTCAATTTTCTTTATCCTACTCATTTGTTCCAGAAACTTCTGCTTATAAACTATCGAATTTCTGGAATATCCCGCAACGCTTAAGTCTTTTAAGTATTTCTGTAGTACGTCCATGTAAGGTTCTCACTGGCGGCTTATACGCTTTACATGGTTATAAGGTTATTCTCATTTCTGATTACAGAAAATAGATGATTCTCATCTATGAGAACGACAGAAAATACGATATGCGTAGAACGCTAAAACATTAAAAAAGACATACGATTATCTAGAGGACGAATCCCTGCCCGATCTTGGCGGCTATCCGGCCCTTATACGCCGACTTCCTTGGAACCTTGCTTGGCAAGCCTTTTCCAGAGCCTGACGATCTTATCATTGCAATCCTCCATTTTCAGGCTGACCGAAAGCATACCTTTATGGAAATTCACTTTAACCTCATGAACTACACAGCGGTAATATTTTTCTTCATTACCAGAGAGATGTATGATTGTCTTGACGTGCTTTATCAGCCCTGAATCTTCCAGGAGCTTCAACTTCCTGTACACAGTTGCAAGGGGTATACCAAGCTCGGTACATAACAAGAGAGCAGAGCATTCCATGCTGGAGGTCATGGATAGTATCGCCCTTGAATACTTATCTCCAAGAAGTTCAATAAGCATTTCTTCTTTTTTCATTTTTTGGACCCTTATAACAATTTTTTAATGCCGATTTGATAGGATTTTACAATATAGGGTCATAAATCATTTAGCATAAACTTACCGATGGTTTTGATAGTTTTGACAGTTTTATCCCGGTTAATTTTATAAAAAATTTTATGTAACCGGACTTATACAAAATTTTCAGCTTATGTCTTCGCGCTTCGACGCAGTGTCACATTTGAAGGATTCTCCATTATGCGGTAGGCTGCATCTGTATCTTTGCTTATTTTCACATCTCCTTTCCGTCCTACCGTGGCGGTAAACAGGTAATCCTCCCCGCTGTACACATCTACGGTTTCACCCGCTAACCCTGCGACCGTGAGAACCACGTATTTCTTTGTGCGCTCAACTACCGGTATGAAGCTTGATACTTCGGATTTTCCAGCTTTTTTTTCCTTCTTTTTACCTTCCCGCCTCTCCCGTATTTCCAGGTGGATGCCCAGCTTTTTCTCGATCTGGTCTATATTCTTCCCACCTTTCCCGATAACGCCCGGTATATCTTCCTCATTCATATACACAGTGGCACTTGAATCGGAAACGACTTCAACTTCAATAACGTCCCGCGTGTATTTCTGCAATTCTCTCTGCACTGCTGCGGCTCCAAGGTCCCATATGCCCGGACGTTTTACGGCAACTTCCCCGACCGGCATTACCACGACCTGCTCGCCGTATGTGTACATCTCGTACTCTACTTTCCCGGTCTCAAAATCCGTCACTGTTATCACGGGTCTTGAAAGGTCCTGCTCAATCATTCCATGCGGCACTTTCACCGTGAACCCGATATCGTATACCTTGGAGATCTCGCCTTTTTCGATGAAAACAACCGTGTCCACGACCTGCGGTATGATCCCGAGTTCAACCCTTCCTATGAGCCTCTGGATAGCATCAACAGCCCTTGTGGCATGCACAACCCCTATCATACCGACGCCAGCCATCCTCATATCCGCAAAAACATAGAAATCTTTCGTCTTCCTGACCTCATCGTATATCGTATAGTCCGGTCTCACGAGCAGCATGATATCCGCCGTTTTTTCCATATCGCGTTCCAGAGGGCCATACTGTGTTATCGCATCCTGTACCTGCAGGTCGCGCGGCGATTCCATCGTTTTCACGATAAAACCCTTGTCGTGCAGGAACTCAGCAACACCGGCTGCGAACGTGGATTTTCCCGCACCGGGCGGACCGGCTACAAGAATACCCCGCTGTCTTTCGATAATCCTGCTTTTAAGCTCTTTGCTCAACCTGTAATCTTCAAGACGCACTACGGCTATGGGTCTTACAGCCGTTATCTCCATGCCGTCTGAGAATGGGGGCTGTGCTACAGCTATACGCATCGAGCCTATCTGGAACACTGTCGCGCCTGTGAAGTCGATCTCCAGATACGAATCCGGGTCGCGTTTTGATCTTTCGATGAGTTCACGTAAGATGGTATGAAGCTCGGTATCAGTACAGACCTCATCCCTTATCTTTACAAGCCGCTGGTTGCCGATAGTGCCCCTTTTCGCCATGGGAGGCACATTTACCTTGAGGTGCACCGAAAGTGTATCGTCCGTGAAGAACTCCGCGATGTGGAGAGGTTTTAACTCTTCTACCCTCGGATACAGGTATTCCACATTCAACCCTTTGGCGCGGGCGACCTCTGCCTGCACTTTATCGCTTGTAATGAATATCGCCTTATTCTCGACCGCCACCGCACGGATCATGGCATCTATCTCGCCTGTGGCTGCAAGTTTCACCTGCTCAGGCGACGGTCTTTTTCCCTGGTACTCAAGCCGGATCTCTCCCTTCTTTGCCATCTCGCTGAGTTCTTTTAGCTCTTCAAGCCCTTTGAAACCAATTTCCCTGCCCCTGTTCGCCTGTGCCTCAAGTTCGGAGACGAGGGCTTCCGGGATTATTATGGTTGCCTGCGTGTATTCACCTTCCTTTAATTTCGCTGTTATCCTGCCGTCGATGATAACACTGGTATCGGGAACTATACAAAGCTCTTCAGTCATATAGATATAAATACATCCCGTAAAGCTAAAAATGTTCTGATGTTTCCATAGGAAGCGTATCGAACATAAAGAATAAGTAGTTTGGTTGCGATTTTAAGTCCTTAGTCCCGTAGGGTAGTGGTCAATCCTTCTGGCCTTTGGAGCCGGAGACGACGGTTCGAATCCGCCCGGGACTATAGACCACAAGTATATAATCCAGACTCCGTAAATATCGTCAAGGTGGAATGATGAGCAACCCTGACGATATTCACGGTTTCGATAAAGGAGGTACTGTAAAGTCTTCAGTACTCATTTTCTGCATATCTTCTTTCCGTCAGTCTTACCTGTGGGGTTTATCGGATCAATCGGGTTCCAAAGGATTCTCTTCACACAAAAATGAGCTTTGCGCCAGCAATAACAAGGACTACTGCTAGCAGATGGTAGAGGGTTGCATTTACAAATCGTTGGCTGCCCAGACGAGATCCGATTATTCCGCCAACCACCGCAGCAAATGCCCAGGGGTAGACGGCATCAGGTAGGAATTTTACGCTTGCCAGATGCCCTGCAATGCCCGCTATGGAGTTCACAAGGATAAAAGCAGCAGAAACCCCGGCAGTTTGCTTTGTTTTTGCCCAGCCCATAAACAGGAGCAGAGGACTCAGAAATATACCGCCTCCCACGCCAACTGCACCGGAATAACAGTCCAATCCCGGCTCCAAAAAGAACAGCCCTGAGAACCGGAACTGGCTTAACTGCATCAGTAGCTCCCGAGTGCCTGCCATAAAAAAGCGGTTCTGACATCTTTACAACTCTTAAAAGCAAGATAGCCTTGCTGTTTTTTATTCAACATTCTCTTATTATGTGAATTGCAGATTTTTTCAAAGAAACTTTAATCGTTCTCCCTGCTTCAAGACAAAGCCTTTCAAAAACATGCGCTGGCATCTCAATTTCAAGATTAAAATCTCCATCGATAAAAAGTAAATACGTCGCGCCTTTTGAGACTATTTCGGTGATTTTTCCTGAAAAGATGTTCTCTGCCACAGCCTTTCCAAGAGAGCGACCTTCCCGCAGCACCATAACATGGTCTGGGCGAATGCACCAGGTGACGTCTTCGCCGATTTTCAAATCCGGTACCCCAGGCGCAGTTATTTTTTCTTGGCTCTGGATTACAATTTCGTCTTCTCTTGTATCAAGAACATTTCCTTTGAAAATATTGTTCATTCCTACAAGCCTTGCCACATTCATGCTTTTTGGCTTTGTAAATATTTCTTTCGGCGATCCGATCTGTTCTATCCCTCCATGCCTGTAAACAACAAGAGTATCTGCCATAGTGTACGCTTCAACGGGGTTATGGGTAATCAGAACAATCGGTATTTCAATCATTTGTCTGATCTTCTTCAAATCCCGCCTTAACCTGACCCGTGTGATATGATCAATGGCTGAGAAAGGCTCATCAAGAAGGAGTATTTGTGGCTGGGTTATCAGTGCACGGGCAAGTGCGACCCTCTGGCGCTGGCCTCCGGACAACTGTGAAGGATATCTTCTCTCAAGGCCGTGAATTTCAAAAAGATTCAGCATCTTTTCCAGCTCTTTAATGTTATTTCTGGAGCGCATGCCGAACATAATATTTTCTTCAACTGTAAGGTGGGGAAAAAGAGCATAGTTCTGGAACAGATATCCGACTTTCCTCTTCTGGGGTGAAATGTTGATATTTTTCTCAGAATCGAAATATACGGTATTATTTACCCTTATGTAGCCTGCATCAGGATTTTCAAGCCCTGCTATGCAGTCAAGGGTCAGGGTTTTCCCTGCTCCGGTAGGGCCGAAAAGAACGATCATTTCGTTACGGCATTTAAATTCCGCATCCAGTGAGAACTCGTTTGAATTCCCGCTTGTCAATTTTTTGGATATGCTGACCTGTAGCTCCATAATCAATCCGTTCTGCTGATTCTGGTAGTGATGTATATTACAACTATTGAGATTACTGTCAGGATAATCACAAGCGTAGTAGCAAGCTGGTCTTCACCTGACTGGAATGCACTATAGATGGCAAGAGGCATCGTACTTGTTTTTCCAGGGATATTTCCCGCAACCATTATCGTTGCCCCGAATTCCCCAAGTGCCCTGGCAAAACTGAGAACCAGACCTGCGATTAATCCTTTTTTTGCAAGCGGCAGGGTTACAAGAAAGAAAGTCTCAGTTTCGGATTTGCCAAGCGTAAATGCAGCTTTCTCATACTCAATGTCAACAGATTCGATTGCCGCTTTTGCAGATTTTATCATTATGGGGATTGCAACTACGGTTGCGGCTATAACTGCTGCCTGCCAGGTGAACATTACGCTCCAGCCTGTCAGCTTATAGATATGATTACCTATAATTCCATTCTTTCCGAGGAGGATGATAAGATAGTATCCTGTGACCGTGGGGGGAAGAATCATGGGGAGCGTTGTGAAAGCATCCAACATTGTTCTTCCGAAAAACCGTTTCCTTGCAAGCAGGTACGCAATTAATGTTCCAAGCAAAGCGATTATAGACGTTGCTAATGTAGACACCCACAGAGACAGAATTAGCGGGGAACAATCCATATACTCATCCAAAACCATACTTATGTAAAATGGTTTGCCCTTCATCGCTCTGTATGTATTCGATGAATTGCACGGATACCGCTGATTGCTGGCTGTCCTTTACGACTGCTACTGGATATACTATAGGAGGGTATAAGGAATCGTTGATCGGGGAAACGCTCATATTACTTTTTAAGGTATCAGAGGAATAAACAAAACCTGCATCAACTTCTCCACGATTGACATAATCAAGTACCTGGCGTACATTTTCCGCAAAGATAAGTTTGGGCTTCAGCATCTCATATACCCCCGCATTTTCAAGGAATGTCTGGGCATATCGCCCCGCAGGTACAGTCTTTGGGTTGCCTATTGCTATTTTTTCAAGGCCCTTAAGCCCTTCGATTGTTAAATTAGAAGGGGCAATTATAACTAGCTTATTCCTTGTGAAGTTTGTTCTTGTAGCTTTGATTATTAATCCTTTTTCTTCCAGCAAGTCCATTTCCACTAGTGAAGCACTTGCAAATATATCTACTGAAGCACCCTGCTCTATTTGTTTTTGAAGTACCCCTGAAGCGCCAAAATTGAAATTAATCTTAACCTCGGGATTTTTTTTCTGAAACTCTGTCCCCATATCTTTTAGTGCATCTGAGAGGCTTATCGCTGCTGAAACCGTAATCTCTACAGGCTCATTTTCTTTTGGTTTTTCAGATAAACAACCGGATGCTGCCGCTATCGCTGTAACAATTAAAAAAATTGTTAGCAAATACTTTAGTTTCATACTTTTTCACCTCAATTATCATGAGTTGATCCTCGTTATGTTCACTCAAACATAACGATTTAATATAAACTTTTCGAAAAATCTATTAATTGCCATACTCTCTCTCCATATTATCAAGCAGCGTGTTCAATATTTCCTTCATTTTATGCACATTGCTAATCTGCAATATGATTTCATCCTGCTTCTGAATATATTTCTCATCCACAATCTCATCGCCGCAGTTCTGCATCATGAGATTGATGCTCTTAACCGAATATTCAAGATGGAATTGTAATCCTATCACCCGCCCGTACTCAAATGCCTGATTCGCACATCCCTCGCTTTGCGCTATTCTTGCAGCGCCAGGCGGTATTTTGAAAGTATCGCCGTGCCAGTGGAAAACGCAGAATTTATTGGGTAAGGTTCTGAAAATCGGGGAGTTCTTTGCTTCTCTGGTCAATGTTACAGGAAACCAACCGATTTCCTTATATTTATTCTTGGTGACCCTGCCTCCAAGGACGTCCGCAATCAGTTGAGAGCCGAGGCATACTCCTAAGACTATTTTTTTGTTTTCAATAGCTTCAGCAATAAAGTTCTTCTCTTCCTCAAGCCATGGGTATTTTTCTTCCTCGTAGATGTTCATAGAGCCTCCCATTATAATTAGCCAGTCGAAGTTACTGATATCTGGAAGTTCTTCGTTATTGAAGAGCAGTGTTCTTGAAACGCTGTGTCCTCTGTCCTTCGCCCAGATTTCGATATTCGCCAGACCTTCAAACGGTTCATGTTGCAGGGAATGTAGTCTCATAAATATCCAGATTTTTTTCCGGTAATGTTTTCAATCTCAACTTTAATAATTGTCACATTATCAACTGAATTTTCTTGATATTCAAACGCGTCACTTGAATAATGACCTGTTATAATAGTCAGAGCCTTTGTCTTTTCTTCAAGGCCATCAATAAAAAATGCTTTGCCAGACCCTACAACGCTATGATATTTCACATCCCAATCGCAGGGATTTTCGGATTTTATTAAACCCTCATGAGTATCAAATTCAAAACAAACCTTGTTATTTTTTTTAATTAGGTCTATCTTCTTGCCATCTGCTGCGGAATGAATATACAGGAAATTATCCTTATAGCCGAAACAGACAGGGACGATATATGGAGAATCATTTTCACAAAGAGCAATCCTGCAAACATCAGATCTGCTTATTATGGATTCTATCTCTTTTTTATCTTTGATTTCTTTATCTTTTCTCCTCATTTTTTGACCTCTATGTACCTGTTTCAGGCTGGATATCTTTTTTATCTGCAACTGTCTTCTTTATTAAACCTGTACGTGTGCAGTATATCATCTGCCCTGATAATGCCTACCTCCTCCCCATGTTCTACCACTGTTATATGGGAAGCTTTGCAGCGCTCGAACATTGTAATGGCGTCTGAAAGCCATTTCTCCGAATCAATGGTAAGTTCAGGAAAGTGCATCACTTCATCTACTGCAATATCCATATCCGCTCTCTCTGCCATGCTATACATGATATCTTCCACTGAAACAATGCCTGCAAGCATGCCATTCCTGCTGATCAGTACGCTTGAAATTTTATTTTTCTTCATGAGCTGCGCAGCCTCGCTGAGTTTTGTCCCGGTGGGAACCACCACCGGGTTTTTCAGGAGGACGTGGCTTATTTTCGCCATAACTATCTACTGTTATTGATTTCTGATTCGATCTGCTTTATTCCGCACATGTTTTCCCTCCTCTAATTGCTCCTGACCTTCGGTCCGCATACGATATTCTTCTTCGGGCATCCTCGCGCGCATGCCCCGCAGCCGATGCAGTTCTCAGGGTGTGCTACGGTCATGACCTTTGCTCCGCACAGGTCATCGCTGTTAGGATGGTCGATATATTCAAAAACACTGCGTCCGCATATCTTGAAGCACTTGCCGCAACATCCGCAGTTGTTTATGTTGCTGCTCACAACAAAGGTTGGAATCCAACTTCCACCTGAAGCTGTTATTCCAGTAATGTATTCCATGTTTTCACCTCACTGGTGCAGCTTATTGGGGTCATACTTGTGCCCAAGTATTGCATTTGTCATCAGGTCAAGCAGGTATATCGAGCCATTGTAGCCGATGATAGGATAGCGATACACGCCCACGCGGTCGTACACGGGGAATCCCACACGAACAAGAGGTATGTTCTCGTCATCAGCAATGTCCTTGCCCTTGGAGTTACCCACTATCAGTTCAGCGCCATGGGTTTTTACAACCTCATGGAATTCGTAAAGGTCAGTGCCTTCAAGAATCTGCGTATCGGTCTTATATTCGCTATTCACAGCTTTTATATCGGGTGCAAAGTCCTTGTGCTTTGTTGCGGTCATCGCCACTGTGGGTTTCATTCCTGCTTCAGCAAAAAAGCGCACCATAGCTGAGACGATATCAGGGTCGCCGAATATCGCAACCTTCCTGCCAAACATATAGTGATGTACATCCACCATGCTGTCTATCAGGCGCCCGCGCTCAATCTCAATCTCGCGTGGAATTGGCTTTCCGCTTAAGAGACATATATTCTGCACAAACATGTCAGTGTTCGCCACGCCTATGGGTGCAGGGTCAAGTATCGCAGGGACATTGAACTTGTTCTTAAGATATACGGCTGCTGAACCTGCAGTCCTGCAAATCGCTATTGTGCCCAGCGAGTTCGCTGAATCGGCGATGTCAACAAGCTTTGTTCCGCCCTCAGGGAGCAGGGGTTTGTGCCCGCCTGGAAGAATGGGTGAATCAAGAGTTTCTGAGATATCGGATAGGAATATGCTCTGCACATTCATTAGACGGAGCATGTTCTTTAGTTCTCTGATATCTCCAGGGTTGATCACACCAGTGATGATATTTATTTTATTGTTTGGCTCACCATTTACTGCCAGCGTTTCCACAAGCGTACGCAGGGCATTATCATAACCGGTGAGATGTGTGCCAACATAGCTCGGCGTGGATGCAGGAAATATCTTTGTCGATTCATCCTGCAGCGCCTTCTTTGAGATCAGTTTTACATCATCTCCAATGGTCTCGCTCATGCACGTTGTACAGATGCCTATCGCCTCTGGCGAAAGCCTTGATTTGATATTCTTTATTGCTTCTGTCAGATTCTGTGCTCCGCCAAACACAGCAGCGTCCTCGGAGAGCGAAGAAACTGCAACCTCTGCGGATTCCCTGAAATGCCTTGCAATATTATAGCGGGGGTACGTGCTGCATCCCTGAGAGCCATGCACCAGAGGAACGCAGCCGTGCACTCCCATGTAGGCAAGTATTGCGCCCATAGGCTGACACATCTTGGGCGGATTGATAGTAACGCTCCGTGTCATTTAGCTCACCTCAAGAGGTTGGTTTATGAACTTCCACACCGGGCTGTTCACAGCAACGTCAATATCCTTTGCGAAATTCACGAACCCTTCAAATCCGGCATAAGGCCCTTCTTCGTAGGAATGGCCGTTAATGAAAGGGATACCGAGCTTGTATGTCAGGTATTTCTCCTTCAAGCCGCCTATGAAGAAATCGGGTTTGAGCTTGACCAGGTACTCCTCAATTTCAAGGGCATTAGGGTTATCTATGCAGATATGTCCTGGCTGAGCTCTGGCCATGATTTTCTCATAATCGTCTTTGTGGCCAAAAGTAGTCGCAGTGAGTACAGTCTCAATGCCTAATTCCCTCATCGGCTCGATCCAGTGCCAGGCGCGCGGCGCCCCCTGATATATGAAGCATTTCTTACCCTCAAGCCTCTTTCTGTAGTGATCGATATTGGGCTGGTATTTTGCAAGCTCCTCTGCTATCACTTTTTCTGTGTTCTCTTCGAGATGGAAGAACTTTCCCACATCGCGAAGAGCCTGTGCCGTCTGGCTCATGCCAAACAGGGATACGTTGATATAGGGAATATTGTATTTGTCCTGAATCATTTTGGCGATATAAGTCGATGACCTCTGGCACTGTACGATATTCAGCTTCGTCCTGTGCATTGGTGGAAGATCGCTGTACGAAGCATTACCTGTAAATACAGAAAGGACTCTCGCACCCATCCTCTCAAAGAGGGGCTTGACAATCCATGCATCCCCGTCGATGTTGAATTCACCAATTATGCACATGTCGTAAGGCGTAGTCTTATCAGGTTCACAAGTTCCCACTACCTTCTCAAATAGCGTGCGGTTGGCTATGTGATGCCCGAGGGATTGGCTTACCCCGCGGAAACCCTCGCAGTGGAACGGCACGACAGGTATCCCGATTTTTTCCTGAGCCTGCTTGCATACTGCTTCGGTATCGTCGCCGATAAGCCCAACAACGCATGTAGAATAGACGAAAACCGCCTTTGCTTCAGGGAAAAGGTCATGCGATTCTATTATAGAGTTGTAGAGCTTTTTTGCGCCTCCGTATATCACGCTTTCTTCGGTCAGGTCTGTACTGAAGCAGTACTTTCTGTGCAGCTTCATGTCCGAAAGGTTCCTGCGCGTGCCCCAGGTATAATAGGCGCATCCTATGGGGCCGTGCACCAGCTGGATAACGTCCTTCACAGGACCTCCTACTACACCCCGACAGCCAGCGAACGTGCAGCCGCGCTCGGTCATATCGCCAGGTACTGTCTGGACATTGCACATGGGCAATATCATATTCCCGGGCTCATGGCACACTATGTGGGGCTGACGCTGCGGTATAGGTATGTCGCATTGCGGTAATATTGTAGTCATATTTCAAGTCTCCAATTTTACTTAATTGCTTGTTCTCCGTTCTCTCCTGTTCTCACTCTTACTGCATCGTAAACAGGGCACACGAATATCTTCCCGTCTCCAATGTGACCGCTCTGATTTGTTCTGATTATCGTCTCCACCACTTTCGGGACATCCTCATCCTCGACCACTGTATATATCATCCTCTTGGGGATAAAGCGCATGCTGACGCCAGTGTTTTTCTCCTCTATCCCGGTAAGCGCGGGATCAAGTTCATAATTCCAGCCTGGCAGTCCCTTCTGTTTGCCGCGCCCTTCCACACTTACCATTGTAAGGGCGGGAATGCCAATCCCGAGAAGTCCTGCCTTTGTCTCCTGCAACCTGTGCCTTCTGATTATGGCGATAACTTCCATCATGATCTCACCTATAATCCGGATGCGCCTGTCCTTACAGTGTAAACCTCTGAAACATCGGTCACGAAAATCTTGCCATCCCCGATATTCCCCGTTCTCGCGCTGTTCTGGATAACCTTCACTGCCTTCGGAACGTCCCCGTCTTCCACGACCAGCATCAGCATCACCTTGGGCAGTTCATCGTAACATACCGTCCCTACCCTGATTCCCTTTTGCTTGCCGCGTCCGAACACGTTCATCTTTGTGAGGGAGACAAAGCCCTCCTTTTCCAGGTTTTCAACAATTTTTTCTTCCCTGTTCGGTCTTATAATTGCACGGATCATCTTCATGTTCTCACCTCTCCACAATGCCAAATTCAACCATCATATCCTCAAGCTCCTGCATAGCCATGGGCTTCGGGATTACGAAATTCCTGTTCTCGATTATGTTTTTCGCAAGGGAACGGTAAACCTCAGCCTGGATGCACGCGGGGTCAAAGTCGATCACAGTCTTGCGGTTTATTTCCGCCCTCTGCACAATGTTATCGCGGGGGACGAACTGGATTAGCTGTGAACCTATCTTTTTTGAGAACTCTAACAAAAGTTCTCTCTCATTGTCCACATTGCGGGAATTGCATATTATTCCTCCAAGTCTTGCATCCCCGTTCTCTGCAAATTTCACTATGCCCTTGCAGATGTTATTGGCTGCGTAGAGAGCCATGAGTTCACCGCTTGCCACAATGTATATCTCTTTGGCATAGCCCTCACGAATTGGCATGGCAAAGCCACCGCAGACTACGTCTCCAAGCACATCATAGAACACGAAGTCAAATTCTTCGTTATAAGCTCCCAGCTCTTCCAACAATTTTATTGCTGTGATGACACCGCGTCCTGCGCAGCCAACGCCTGGCTCAGGACCACCCGCCTCGACGCACTTTATTCCACCAAAGCCTGTGTGCCGAACAACATCGAGGGTGACTCCGGCTGTGCCATTGTCCCGCATGGTATCAAGCACTGTTGCCTGAGCTTTTCCTCCCAGCAGCATCCTCGTTGAGTCTGCCTTCGGGTCGCATCCTATCTGCATCACACGCTTGCCTATAGAAGCAAGTGCTGCGGTAAGGTTCTGTGTCGTTGTGGACTTACCGATTCCACCTTTTCCGTATATTGCAATCTGCCTCATATTCCTCCTATTTTTTGTAACCGGCAGTCAACTGGTGATGTTATAATATATAAAGATTTTCAGTATAAAGATGTTAGTTATGATAATCTTTATATATTATAACCTGTCCAGTGGATAGCCGTATGCCTTTGATTAAGGTGTAATCAGGAGGAATATGAAAATGAGGTTAAAAAATCCGATATACTGGTCAGTAATTACTCTTCTGCTGCTCTCTGCGCCTGCTCTGGCAGCAGAAACGCAGAAAGTGGATACAGGCGACACTGCATGGGTTCTCATAAGTTCGGCGCTCGTGATGCTGATGACCCCTGCCCTGGGTTTGTTCTACGGCGGCATGGTGCGGAAGAAAAACGCCCTCTCAACGATAATGTTCAGCTTTGCAATCCTTGCATTGATAAGCGTGCAGTGGGTGCTTCTTGGCTACAGCCTTGCCTTTGGTCCTGATGTAGGCCATGTAATTGGCAATCTCGAATGGCTCGGGCTTAACAACGTAGGCCAGACGCCCAACGCTGACTATGCAGCCACTATCCCGGCTCTCGCTTATATGATATTCCAGGCGATGTTCGCCATAATCACGGTTGCACTCATTTCAGGTGCATTCGTTGAGCGCATAAAGTTCAGCGCGTTCATGCTGTTCTCCCTGCTCTGGGCAACTCTTGTATACGACCCGATAGCCCACTGGGTATGGGGCGTCGGCGGCTGGCTTCGCAACCTGGGCGCACTTGATTTTGCCGGAGGCACGGTCGTTCATATCAGCTCAGGGGTTTCGGCTCTTGCAATTGCCTTTGTGATAGGCTCACGCAAGGGATTAGGAAAGCAGCCCATGGAGCCGCACAACATACCTATGGTTGTTCTTGGAGCTGCGCTTCTGTGGTTCGGATGGTTCGGGTTCAATGGAGGCAGCGCAGTATCAAGCAACGGCCTTGCAACAAGTGCATTTGTGGTAACAAACACAGCCGCAGCAGCGGCAGCGCTGG
>CABMIB010000092.1 GCA_902386135.1 uncultured archaeon | reverse complement strand
CCGAACTGATAGAAGGCATGGTAATTGACAAGGAAAGAGTTCATACCAACATGCCAAAGAAAGTACACGGTGCAAAGATACTTCTCCTCAACGAAGCACTTGAGATAAAAAAGACGGAAGTGGACGCAGAGATCTCAATAAAATCTCCTGACCAGCTCCAGTCCTTCCTTGATCAGGAGGAACAGATGCTCCATGACATGGTCAATAAAGTCATGGACTGCGGCGCGAATGTTGTTTTCGTGCAGAAAGGCATCGACGATATCGCGCAGCACTATCTTGCAAAGGCAGGCATATATGCAGCACGGCGCGTCAAGAAGAGCGATATGGAGAAACTTGCCCGCGCAACTGGCGCTAAGATACTTACAAGCCTGAAAGAGATCAATGATTCAGACCTCGGGAAAGCAGGGCTTGTCGAGGAAAAGAAGATCGGCGATGAGGCGATGACATACGTCACAGAATGCCATAATCCCAAGGCAGTTTCAATTATCCTTCGCGGCGGGACTGAGCATGTGGTGGATGAGGCGGAACGCGCGCTGCATGATGCATTACGCGTCGTGGGCGTGGCGATCGAAGATGAGACTCTTGTAGCAGGTGGCGGTTCACCAGAGGTTGAGTTAGCACTGCGCCTGCGGGAATACTCAGCCACACTGACAGGAAGGGAACAGCTTGCAGTAAGCAAGTTTGCCGAGTCGCTTGAAATTATCCCGAGAACCCTGGCAGAGAATGCGGGTCTTGACCCCATCAATATGCTTGTGGAAATGCGAAGCCAGCATGAGAAAGGAAAGAAGACCGCGGGACTGAACGTGTTCTCAGGCAAAGTCGTGGATATGCTGAAGGAAGGAGTCGTTGAACCCCTGAGGGTAAAGATACAGGCAATCGATTCAGCAACCGAGGCCGCTACGATGATACTGCGCATCGATGATGTGCTCTCAAGCAAATCAGCTCCTGGCGGCGGTATGCCACCGGGAGGAATGCCACCAGGAATGGGAGGCATGGGCGGAATGGAAGGAATGGATTAAGCGGGTAAACCCCGCTTCTTTTTTTTGAGGTTCCGATGGATACCTTTGATACCTCGAAACACACCAAAGATGAATCTGTCAGGATTCTCTCAAAAGAACTGGAAAAGAATCCTGTTTTAATCCTGACCGGACCGCAGGGAGGGGGTAAGACAACCCTGGCTATCAAGATGCTCTCAGGGAACGTCGGTGCTTATTTTGAGGGGAGGGCGCGCTCAGCCCAGCCGGTAGTGCTCATCAGGAAAGATTTTGTTGAGAAAATGAAAGGAGAGCTTTACGAAAAAAGGAAGCTTCCGATCTTTGAGGGAGATGAGCCTGTATATGTTGATGTCTCGGTTTACGACCAGGTTAAACTGCTCGTTGAGAACATTTTCGATGTGATGGAGCTTGGAGAACCCGAGCTTATAAAACAGATATCCCTGTTGACAAAAAAGATCGGTGCAGTTCCGAAGGCGATCGAGCTTATAGCAAGCGATGATGAGCTTGTAAAAAGGAGGCTTTCACGCCATCTTGATGCAAAAGAGAGGCTGTCAAGCCTGCTGGAAAAAGAAAAAAAGTACGGCATAGAATCAAACCTGCTTGGTATCCAGGGGGCTAAAGTCACGGATATCATCAACCGCGAGGGTGTTGCGGATTATGATGAAGACCAGATATCAAGGACGGTCAAGGATTTTGACAGGATTATACCTACAAAGGACATGACTTTAGCCGATTGTCTTGGTAAAATGATTGAGATATCAGCCAATGAGAACAAGGAGAGCGGTTTTCTCGTCCTGCACACGGATGATGGTGAAAAAATCATCAGCGACCTTGTCGTGGGAAAACATACCAATTCCCTTATCGGCGTCACGCTTCTTGAGATCTATGTAGGCTTCAGGCAGAACAGGGCTCTTTACCGCGCTTATAAACATATAAAAGAAGGTCAGCTTGAGGTCATACATTCGTACACACCCATGCTCCAGGAGCGGGAGCTCCTCGCAAACCCGTGGATACCGCCATCTGCCGGGCCAACCACGATCATGTCCACGGCTGATGCCGCAGCAGCGGAGAGGTTTGATATAATGGTATCTGTTGTTGAAGCTGACGGGAAAGTGGAATCCTCAAACAAAAAGAGGAAGATGCAGCTTGAAGAGATTATTTCAGAACTATAGGTTTCGATTAGAGTTCACTCATTTTCTGCGAAAATTATGAAATTTTTCCTGTCGGCATAGACTCTACTGAATCCAAATTCTTTCTCTATCCATTCAAACGTGCGCGTACTAAAAAAACAAATATGTGTCGGGTCGCTTATATACCACCAGTCTCCAAAATCCCCGGCAGAATTATAGAACGATGTCATAACAGCAAGGAACCCCCCCGGGTTCAGGAGCGAGCGAATTTTGCATAACTCCGCCCTTACGTCCCTGAAATGCTCAAAAACTTCCGTAGAAATCACAAGGTCATAAGGGCCTTCGGGAAGCACAGGAAAGAAATAAGGATCGTAAACATCGCAATCAAACCCATCTCTCCTCAACAACTGCGCCAGCACCGGCTCAGGACCGCAGCCGTAGTCCAGAACAGTGCTGGCATCAGGGCAGTACTGATGTATAAGAGCTATTTTATCAAGGAACATCCTGACGTATCCCTCATTCGAGAGCGTGTTCTCATGAAGCCTGTAACGTGCCGCTTCATCCTGTGGTGAAAGATGATACTTATCAGGTACAAAAACCAGTTCACACACAGGGCAGCACATGAACCTGCGGGCTTCCCTGGCTGGTTTTGAAAATTCGATGGGAATAGCAGAATCGCCGTTGCAGAGAATGCACTTTTGATACATTTTGAGACATATAGAGGTATTAGCCTATATACCTCAAATCCTCATCCGAAGCTACAGGCGTCTTCCCTTCTTCCATCTCCCGCAGTTTTGCCACTATCTTTTCCATCTCGGAGGCCCTGTCTGCCAGCGCCTGCATATCAATTTCTATCTCAAGTATCTTGGACAGCACCTTCAGCACAGCCTGTGCGCTCTTTGGGTCAACGAGGTAGCCTGAGGTCACGCCCATAAGGCACGCGGCATCGATCCCGCGAAGCGCTCCTAATCCCAGAAGCAGCCCCGATGCCCCGACAATGCCCCCGCCCGGCTCATTGGCTCTGAATTCCACGCCGTATCCCTTGAGTTCTTTTACGAGATTTTTGTTATTCGCAGCGCCCAGGACTGTATCGGTCTCGACAAGCTGTCCCACACCGTATCCGCCCAGTGCGTATATCCTTTTTACCTTGAACTCTTCGGCAATATCAAGGAACACGCTGCACAACTCGTAATGTCCTTCATTCGAGGTGCTCTGGTGATCGCCTACCAGCATCAGAAGGTCATTCTTGCCTTTTGATTTATATGCATACACCTCGTTCCTGACAAGCTTGATAGTGCCGTCATCTTCGACTATTACCTGCGGTGGAAAATGCGGGGAATATATCTCCATTATTTTTTTTGCTCCGAGCTCTTCCACAAGATGCTCGGCCACAAGTTTTCCCACATGCCCGACTCCGGGAAGCCCCTCGATAAATATCGGTTCCTTAAGCCGCGGTTTTCTGGTGCGTAAGATGGTTGTTTTTAGCATAATTTACCTCTTTTTTGCCAGCCTTCTGTATTTCCCATACCTGTCTTCAAGGGAGAATCGTGCAGGCTGTGAGTATCTTGTCTCTTTTCCACATACGGGGCAGATCTCTTTGAGGGTGTATCTCCCGCAAACACATTTTCGTATCTTCGATACCATAAGGCTTTTAATCAGACCTCATGTTCACTATATCTGTGGAACTCTCCGGTCCCGCCTTCTTTCTCTATAACTTTAATGGCTGCTTGTGATGATTTTTTGAGGACGTTCTCCGCTTTTTTATAATCAGGGGCTATGACGTGTATCCTGTACCTCGGGGCTCCAGTGTACGTGATATCGACGCTGATATCTTCCCCGTTGACTTCCCCGGCCGCGTACAATGCCTTTTTTATGTGCTCTATCCCGTCAGGCAGCGGATTGGTCAGGTCAACATAACCTGCGATCTCTACCTGCGGCTTTTTCAGGTTCTCCTCTGCTACCTTTTTTATCATCTCGGCGACTTCTTTGCTGATCCCGATGCCGGTGAGCGATGAAATACCACTTATCCTTGATTTTTCAAAAGCCGAATAAACGCTGCCGAACTTTTCGTAAAGAGTACTGATGTATTTATTCAGGTCTTCATTGCTTGTTTTTGTTACTTTGGCTACGTACTGTATCCATTTCTCGGCTTTTTGCTCGTTCTTCCACTGCTGGATCTTTTCACGCCGTTGGTGCTCGTTAACATCTTTTAGCGAAAGGTCGATGTGATGCTTTGTCTCATCCACATAAAGCACTTTACATACTATTTTCTGACCTTCCCTTACGTGGTCTCTTATGTATTTGACCCAGCCGGAGGCCACTTCCGAAATGTGGATCAGGCCTTCCTTGCCCCCGTATTCGTCCAGTTCTACGAACGCGCCGAAATCTGTGACTTTCTTAACAGTACATACGACGAGTTCATCGGTCTCAGGCCAGCCGCTTCTTTCCATTACTCAAGGACCTCAATTATCTGGGTTTTAACAATAGCCTTGCCGCCGGACGGTTCAGCAAGGGTCCTGCCGCATACAAGGCAGCTTACGGTATTGCTTGCGCATCCGAAGATTACCTGCTCGTTCTCGCAGTCGGTGCATTTAACTTTTAAAAATCTGCTTTTCGGTTCCATGTTCATGACTCCACAAGTTCGAATTTACCTGCCCTGAAGCCTTTCCGCTGGTGCGCTTTTTTGCATTTTGAGCATCTATACCTGAGGTTTATGCGCTTTGTGGGCTTATCCCCACCGGGCACTTTTGAGAATTTACCTGAGTTACCTATACCTGTATGTCTGTACTTTTGCCTCGTTATTCTTGTTAACGTGGAGGCCTTCCCCTTTTTTACCCTTTCCACAACATGCGGAGTATGGGCTTTGCAATGGGGACAGTATGTATTGAATTTCTTGGGCATTTTCATGATGATCACCTTTTAACCGAGATTTGGATGGCTGCATTACGATTAATTAATGCTTTAGCATTTACAGCCGACAAAACAGCAACGTCTTCTTTTGCTAAAGTGTAGTTGCGTCCATCGACTCCAACAAACGTCGGAATATCTTTTAGCAAACGCACCACAATGTATTCTTTATTTATATCCTTTTTGCCTTCAGGAAGGTTTTCTTTTTGCTTTTTTTCCACAGGTACAGCATCCTGCTGCTCCTTCCAATCGGGATATGCGCTTCTGCCCTCTTCTTCCGGCCCATCCCCCTGCGGCCTGTCTCCCGGTAGCCCATCATCCTGCGCAGCTTCCGGCAGCATAGCTTCCTGCATCGCGGCCTCCTGCTGCCCATCTCCCTGTAGACCATTTCCCTGCCCCCTGTTTTTCTGCTGCGCAGCTTCCTGCAAAGCCGGAGCAGGCTGCTTTTCTCTTACTTTGACTCTATCAATGAGCTCCCTGCGCCACTCCCACCATTCAGTCATCAGTTCAAGTAACCTGTTGTAGAACCTGCGCTCCTCAAGCGTCATGGCTTCGGGGTCGTATTTTTCCCTTTGTTTCAAAGATGAGCGGATGGAAGCTTCTGTGATTATCTTGGCAGTCCTGAGATTGATCAGGTTCTCAAGGGCTTTCCTTGCTGTTTTGAGCTCATCCTCGATCATGGCGTACTTTGTGCTATAAGTGTCCTCTATCTTGCTTTTTTCTTCTTCAAGCTCATGTATCTGCCGTGCTATTTTTAAATAGAAATCGCTCTCAAGCGGAACGAATTTTGATTCCTGCATCCTTGGCTTTTTTAACTTTCGCTCTTCCCGTAAAATATTATTAAGGTTAATACTTGAATCAGGCATATTCGGCAGCTCCGCGGCACATGAGATAGATAGCCGCATATTCGGGCAGGCTATTGATACCTTCCCTTACCATAAAACGTTTTCCTTTCATCTCGACCAGTGAATTCTGGGGTTTCATGGGCGGGATTACCTCGACCTGTGTTTCCTTTTCGCTGAATACCACAGCGTCGTTGAGAGGCTCGAATTTCTCAAATTCCGGCAATGTGAGGGGAACTACTCGCATCCCCGAGCCGCCGTGCAGAGAGGAGGCCATACGGATGAGGCGCCTTATATCTGCGGTTACAGGTTCGTCGGTATGGGCGCTGCCTAAGTAAATGGTATTCTCTTCGATTGCTTTCTGGACAACAGCATCAAAAATATACGAATCCCCGATAATACCTTTATTCTCTATCATTTCCAAAGCATTCTCAGTTTGCGCGATTTCCCTGATTTTATTCAATTTGGCAACGGCATCAGGCTTAAAATCCCACAAATTATTTGCTATCAAAATATTACGCACCGTATCGCTTGGGACTCCTGTTTCTTCTGCTATTTTTTGTAGTCCTGTTTTCCGATTTTCGGTTTTTATCTGGATTATCCGTTTTTCGATATCTTCAGGAATCTTATCAGCAGATACTTTTTTTAAGTTATAATTACGGATCAGGTCAGTAAGCTCATTTATCGCTTCTGTCTCATCTTTTGTGGAAATACTCTTTAAAAAATGGGTTATATATTTACTGATACGCTTTCCCCAGCCAAAACCCCCGGGGACCTCATCAAAAGAACTAATCTTCCTCGGAGACTCTAGTTCTTTTTTCTTAAATTTTCCAGCATCATAAACTTTGTGCCCGGCAGACTTGAACAAAGAGTCAATTGTCAATCCTGTACCGCTGATATAATCTACAATCTCCCTTCGCTCCGCGCTCTCAAGCGTAAGAACCTTCGGGTCATGCACGTGGATATGGTACCCGCGCCCCCCTGAAAATGCAATGCTGAGGCTATCCTCAGAAAAACCAAAATCCTCAAGCAGGAAGTCAAGAAGCTTTCCGGTCTCGGTTTTCACGTTAGCCAGCATCTCGGCATAAGACCTCGCCTTCTGCGGCAAGTGATCGGCATCCAGATCAAATATCAGGTCAGCGCCCTGCCACTGCTTCTCCTTCATAGTCCCTGCACCGGGAAACTTGTAATATGCAGCCGAATGATACACATGCGCCGGGACCATCCCCTGGAGATACTCAAACGCTTCGCCTTCTGAGGAAAAAGCCTTGTGGCGGCGCATCACTACCTCAGGCAGCTCATCGAAAAAGATAAAACCCCATTCGCGCCTGGTAAGCTCAGGGGGCAGAACGAGGGCGGAAGCCTGGTAGTAGTCCCCGAACCTTTTCTTGAGGAACTGCTTTGTCCTGAAGTTCATGAGGTTTTATATATTGCCCTATATACTTAAAACCGTAATGTATTTTAAGCCTGTAAAATATCCTTGATTGTGTACCGTATCGATACAAACGATTTTGACCTTGATTACACGCTCTCATGCGGCCAGGTCTTCAGATGGGAAAAGGATGACTGGTGGACAGGTATTGTACGCGGGTCGGTTATAAGAGCTAAACAAAACGGAAACGGGCTTTTGATAGAATCTAAACTTGATAAAAACTTTGTACAGGATTATTTCAGGCTTGATGACGACATTGAGAGAATCTACTCAGAAATAAACAAAGATAAACTAATGGATTCATTAATCCAGAAATACAGGGGGCTACGTCTCATCCGGCAGGATCCGTGGGAATGCCTTGTATCGTATATCTGCTCAAGCAACAACACCATCAGGAACATCAAAAACTCTATCAAGCGCATGTGTGGGTGTTTTGGCGAGGAAATAGAGAGGGGCTATTACTCTTTTCCCGCCCCGGAAGCACTTGCGCAAGTACATATCAGCGACATGGCACAGTGCAGGCTTGGCTTTCGCGCCCCGCGTGTACTGAAAGTGGCGTCCATGGTAGCAAATCGGGAATTTGACCTTTATGGGATAAAAGATATGTCTTATCGGGAAGGGCGCAGGGAACTTATGAAAATTGAAGGCGTGGGTGGCAAGATAGCCGACTGCGTGCTGCTTTTTGCATTCGGGAAGCTTGAGTCCTTCCCCGTGGACACACATATCGAGCATATAATGGATAGTTTTTACGGTGAACACTTCAAGAATGTGAAGAAGAGTAAAAAGCGGGAGGAAATAGCCGAATTCGCACGGGGATATTTCGGGGGATATTGTGGATATGCGCAGGAATATCTGTATATGGAGGACTTTGAGGTAAAATAAACATATGAATAGACTTTATATCGGAAAAAGTCAAAGTTATATCGATGGAAAAAGTAAATATTAAAACATTGAAGAATCTTAAGAAACTGAAAATCGGGGAGACATATGAAGTTAATGAGTGGGGGCTGGAACCGGAAATAATCGAGGAAAAAAGGCAAAGATGCTTATCAAGAAAAAATAAACCATAAACCTTTTATCTCAAACTTTCTTTTTAGAGCATCATGGTAAGTTTCGAAGAGATCGATGAGGTGTTCAAAAAGCTTGAAGGGAAGCTTTCGCGCGAGGAGTTCAAATCAAAAGTGGAAGAAAAAGTGACGATGATGAACGGCCTTTGCGATTCTAAAACAGCAGCGATGCTTGTTGCAAGCGAGATGGGGTTAAATGAGACAATAAAGATCAAGGATATGGCAGCCGATAGGGGCAGCGTGGTTTTTGCCGGGAAGGTTCTCTCAATAAGCGATATCCGGGAATTTTCGCGTGACGACGGCAACGCAGGACGTGTAGTTAATATAACCTTCGCGGATGATACGGGGTCGATCAAGGCTGCACTGTGGGACGAAGCGGCTGACCTTGTGAAAATCGGGGATATCAAAGTCGGGCAGAGCCTCAGGGTGAAAGGCTATATCAAAGAAGGGATGAGGGGGCTTGAGGTGAACGTAGGGAGGGGCGGGGGCATTGAGCATCTTGATAAGGAGGTGGCTGTGAACGTAAAGCCGCTGAAAATCAATGAGATAAAGCCCGGAATGAACGGTCTGGATGTTAAAGGTAAGGTCATAGACATAGGCGCTATGAAGACTTTCCAGCGCAAAGACGGAGCTACAGGAAAAGTGACCAATATAACGCTGGGAGATGAGACCGGCAAGATAAGAGTGACGCTGTGGGATTCAAAAGCTGAGAACATCAGCTTTAATGCCGGGGATACGGTGGAAATAATGAACGGGTATTCCCGCGAGAATACATTCAGCAACCAGACTGAACTACAGGTGGGTTCAGGCGGGAGCATAGTGAAAAGCGATATCGCAATTAATTACTCTGAGACCATTACGCCTATCGCGGATATCGGGATTAACTCGGCTTACAGCGTAGCCGGGCATGTTTCGGGGATCGATGAGATAAGGGAATTCGAGCGCCAGGACGGCACAAAGAATAAAGTATCGAATATATACGTCTCCGACGAGACGGGACGCATACGTGTGGCTCTGTGGGGCGAGCATGCAGAGCTTGTAAAAGAGCTGGATATAGGGAGCGAGATACGCGTCATTGATGCTTACGCGAAGTCTGGCAGGAACGAGGAAGTGGAGCTTAGCGCAGGCGCGAGAACGCGAATACAGATAGTCAGGAAATGAGCCGCAGGCGAACAAAAATAATACTTTCACCCCGCTCTGGTAAGGTTTAAAACATTACAGCACGTAAAGAGAATCAACTGTGCACCAAACAAAATAAAATGTGCACTGGAGAGAATAAAATGGTCGAAAGAAAAGGATTAGAAGATTTACCGGGCGTTGGTCCGGCAACCGCAGAGAAATTGAAAGAAGCAGGCTACGGTTCTATAGAGGCCATAGCAGTATCGTCATCGTCTGAACTTGCCAGCATCGCGGAGATCGGTGAGTCAACCGCGCAGAAGATAATCAACGCAGCGCGCCAGGCAGCCGATGTCGGGGGTTTTGAGACCGGCGACCTTGTACTTGAGCGCAGGAAACTTGTTGGAAAGCTCAGCTTTGGTACCAAGGCTTTTAATGACCTGATGGGCGGCGGTATTGAGAGCCAGGCAATTACAGAGGTCTACGGTGAGTTCGGCTCAGGAAAGACGCAGGTAGGACACCAGATGGCTGTGAATGCCCAGCTCCCGCTGGAAAAGGGAGGCCTTGACGGTTCGGTGATAATCATCGATACTGAAAATACCTTCAGGCCTGAAAGGATCACCCAGATGGTAATGGGATTATCTGCGAGAAACGGGACTGAATACGACCCCGAGGAGTTCCTGAAGAACATCCATGTTGCAAAGGCATACAATTCAAATCATCAAATATTGCTTGTAGATACTGCCAATGACCTTGCGAACAAATTAAAAGATACGGATAAACCTGTGCGTCTCTTGATAGTCGATTCGCTCACGGCGCATTTCAGGGCAGAATATGTAGGGCGCGGAACCCTTGCAGACAGGCAGCAGAAACTTAACAAGCACATGCACGAGCTGATGAAGTTCGCAAACCTGTACAATGCAGCCATCCTTGTGACGAACCAGGTAATGGCAAAGCCTGATGCATTCTTCGGCGACCCCACAAAACCCATAGGCGGACACATCGTGGGACATACTGCCACATTCAGATTGTACCTGCGGAAATCCAAAGGAGATAAGAGGATAGCAAGGCTTGTGGACTCCCCCAACCTGCCTGAAGGAGAGGCTATATTCTCCGTTACCACGGAAGGACTTAAGGATTAAAAAGACTGTACTAAGTATGTGGTATACAAGGCAGTCGTGGTCGATGTAGACGGGACGATTACATATAAGGACAGGAGCCTTGATTGCCGCGCGGTCGAGGCTCTCCGCAGCCTGGAAGTACCGGTAGTGATCGCTACCGGGAACATCCTCTGTTTTGCAAGGGCTGCCTCAAAGCTCGTCGGGACAGGAGGCATAGTGATAGCCGAGAATGGCGGCATTGTCGAGTGCGGCGTGGTTGATTATGATATGGCTCACATAAAAGAATGCGAGGAGGCTTTCGAGTTCCTGAGCAGGCATTTTGCGCTTGAGAGGCTTGATGCCGAATACAGGAAAACCGAGATAGGACTGCGGCGGAATTTCGATGTTGAAAAAGCAAGGCAGATGCTGATGAAGGAGTTCCCTGAGCTTGATATTGTTGATACGGGTTTTGCCGTGCATATCAAGAGTAAAAAGATCAATAAAGGCATAGGGCTTAAGCGTATCGCCGAATTGATGGGGCTTGATGCGAAGGATTTTGTGGCTATCGGTGATTCGCCAAACGATATAGAGATGCTGGAGGCATCGGGTTTTGGTGTGGCTGTGGGGAATGCGCATCCTGAGTTAAAGAAGGTCGCGGCTCTGGTTACGGTGGGGGAGCACGGGGCTGGGGTGGCGGAGGCGGTATGGGAGTTGAAGAAGAGAAGGGAAATAATATAAATAGAATAACTATAATAATTAATAGCAGAGGATAATCGAAAGGGACTAATAAAAATGAGTATGCCTGAACCAGCAAGAATTGAACGAGATTTTCCTGTAGAAGAACTCTATCCCATCGCTCTATGCGAGGGTAATAAAAAACGGCCTGTTTATGAAATTCATAAGTGGTGGGCAAGGAGATTAGGTAGCAACTTCCGCATGTTTTTAAAATCCACTCAACATGAGTCTGGAACCCGAAAAGAAGCTTTATGGAAATCCTTCTATCAAAACGATGGACAACAAAATCTAACTTTATTAGACCCTTTCATGGGGGGTGGAACTTCTATAGTTGAGGCAACAAAATGTGGATTTAGAACAGTTGGTGTTGATATAGACCCAGTAGCCTGGTTTATCACTAAAAAAGAATTGGAAATCTGCGACACAGAATTTGTTAAAAAAGAATTTGAGAGTATAAGAGAGAAATTAGAAGAAACAATAAAAACTTTTTATAAGACCAAATTGGAAAATGGCGAGTTTGCAGAGGTGATTTATCACTTTTGGGTCGATGTTATCAAATGTCCAGATTGTAATTTTACCTTTGAAGCTCACCCTCATTTTAAATTATACGAATCGCATAAAAAGCAATACCAGGTCGTCTTTTGCCCAGATTGTCACACAATAAGTGAGATTCCAATAGATCAAGACAGGTCTCAATGTAAAAAATGTCGAACTAATATTGAAATAAATAAAGGACCTATTAAGAAGGCAATTTATAAGTGCCCAAACTGTCAATCTCAGGGTTCAATAAGGGGTCTATCAAAGCCGGGTGTGCCAATTTCAAAAAAAATCTTTGCTTTAGAATATTTACATCCTGTTACGAATAGTCGTGAATTTAAAGCGGCATCTGATTATGATAACGAACTTTTCAATAAAGCTTGCGAAATGTTTGATCAGAAAGAAAAAAGCCTGCTTTTCCCACGGAATCCTATCCCCACAGAAAATAGGAAAGACCCCAGACCTTTAAGTTATGGATATACTCATTACTACCAACTTTTCAACAAGAGGCAACTGCTCAGTCTTTCGTTAATTTATGATGAAATCTTAAAAATAAAGGATGTTAATGTCCGTGAGTTTATATTATTAGCGTTTTCAGATTCGCTTGCTAGCAACAATATGCTATGTTCTTATGCTTTTGGTTACAGAAAATTAACTCCCTTGTTCGGATTACATGCATATAGAATGGTGACAAGACCCGTAGAGGGAAATGTGTGGGGTATTAAATTTGGCAGGGGTAGCTTTACATCTGCTATTTCTAAAATGTTGAGAGGAAAAGAATATTGTGCTAATCCTTATGAGCTCTCATATATCAATGGAAAACTTAAGAAAATATATACCAAAGAAAACTTGGAAGTGATGGTAACATCGGACCCCCGGAAATGGTATAACAGGGATGCCCAATGCTTACTTATAAACAAATCTTCAGAGGATTTATTTTCCCTCCAAGATTCGACCATAGATTTGATTTTAACTGACCCTCCTTACTACGATAATCTATCATATTCAGAAATGGCAGATTTTTACTATGTATGGCTAAAAGACCAATTGAAAGAGTATAATATATGGAATAACTCCTCTACGCCTTATAAAGAAGCGCTTTTTGTTTCAAGAAAAACGACAGAGGAGCATGATCGATATGCCAATGGACTCATAAAAGTATTCCGGGAATGTAAACGTGTGTTAAAATCAGAAGGATTAATGATTTTTACTTATCATCATAAAGATATAAAAGCTTGGATGTCTGTGGCAATTGCATTGGTAGAGAATGGTTTTGAAGTAACAAACATATTTCCTGTACGTTCAGAAGGGCGGAGTGGTTTCCACAGCTCAATTGGAAGTATTAAGTGGGATTCTGTATTCTGTTGCCGTCCCACGAAGTTAAGAAAGAAGAAAGTTTTAAAATTTCAATGTTTTGGAGAACGGATAAATAAGAATTTACTTATATGGAAAAAGAGACTTGAAGATGCTGGAATTGAATTTAATAAAGCGGATGAAAAAAGTCTTTTATTCTCACTAGCAGTTGCCCATTTAACACAATATCCAGTCTCCACAGAAAATGTGATAACAGTCCTTAGTGGATTAAATTCGAGGAGCAACCAAAATATAGAATAATTTCAAAATTCTTAGTGAGGACCGACATATGGAAATAAACTCTACAAAAGGAAACGAGATAGACTCTTACATTAATGACAATAATAATTGTTTACAACATAATAAATTGGCAGTTCAATTAAAAGGCGAACGTAATCCTTTGGAAGTTTATAAACTTCCAGTTGAATTATTGATTTATAATAAGCGAAATGGGCGATTCGCAGCAGAGATAATACATAAACAGGAGGAGATTGGACGAGAACTAGATCCATTAATTGAAGAGGATAGAAAGATCATAAGAGAATTGCTATTAAAAGAAGATGAAAATGCTACAAAACTTTTAAAAGATGATTTAATAAAAGTTGGTCAGCTGGAACCTGGAATAATAACTTTTGATGGTGTTGTGATTAACGCCAACAGAAGAATGGCTGTTTTTGAAAATTTACTTGAAGAAAAATCAGATTCTAAATATGGCTTTTTGACAGTAGCAAGACTTCCCAAAAACGTTGATGAAAAAGATATATACCGATTGGAAATCGATCTTCAGTTATCTAGACCATATCGAAAAGAGTATGGTCCTATTAATGAATTACTTAAGATACAAGAAGGCATAAAAATAGGTCTCACTCCCAAACAAATCGCAAATTCACTGTTCGGAGGTTTTACTGAGGAAGACATTAAGGAAAGACTGGATCGTTTAAAATTGATTGAGGACTATTTAGAATATATAGTAAAACCCAAGAAATATGAAGAAGTAAAAGGATGGCATGAACATTTTATTGATCTGCAAAAAGCTATTTTAACTTTCAAAAAGAAAAAAATGAGCGCAAAAGAAATTCATTATGCAACCTTGGCGGGATTCGAGCTTATAATTGCGGACGTACCACATATGGACGTTCGAAAAATTAGAAATCTGATGACTGAGAAAAAAACTAAAGAAAGTTTAATGGAATCCGTTGAGAAAGTCCTCGAAGAAAAGACACAAGGTGCCAAAAAAGAACAAAAAGAAGCTCAACCAAAAGAAGAAATTCAACCAAAGGAAATTCAACCAAAAGAAGAAGTTCAACCAAAGGAAATTCAACCAAAAGAAGAAATT